>DASXQO010000205.1:0-10271 GCA_036507115.1 Candidatus Eiseniibacteriota bacterium
CGCAGCCGTCGCGTTGGACGGCGTCCGACCGGAACCGAACAGGTTTTGGCAGAGAAGAAAGGATTCCAGTGATTACTGGCACCGTGAAGTGGTTCAACGAGGCGAAGGGCTTCGGCTTCATCGCGCAGAGTGAGGGCGAGGACGTATTCGTCCACTACTCGGCGATCGAGGGCGACGGCTTCAAGAGCCTCGCGGACGGTGATCAAGTGACGTTTGAAGTGACGCGCGGCCCGAAAGGTCTCGCAGCGACGAACGTGCGCAAGAGCTAACCGCGCCACGACAACGAGAGGCGGTTCGGAGGGTCCCGACGCGGATCCCCGGCCGCCTCTTCTCTTTGGTGGGTTTGCCTGGCGCGCTCCCCTCAGAGAGGAACGTCGCACTCCACTTGAACGACGTCATCGAGCGTCTCGCGCCGCGCCACGAGGGCGGCGCCCCCTCGCTCCCACCACACCTCCGCGGCACGGCCGATCGAAAGATAGTTCGAGCTCATCGCCGCGCCGTACGCGCCCGCGTCGTGCAACGCGATCAGATCGCCGGGATCGGGCCGCGGGAGGAGCCGCGGCTCGAGCAGCTCCTGTTCCCCGCGGGTGAATACGTCCCCGCTCTCGCAGAGCGGCCCCGCCACGACGCACGGCTCGGGAGCGCGTGCCCTGTGTCCTCCCAGCACCTGGATGTGGTGGTAGGAGCCGTAGAGAGCCGGCCGGAGAAGATCGCAGAATCCGGCGTCCACCATGACGAACGTGTGCCCGGGCCCCCTCGCGTTCGCGCGTGTCTCCTTGACGTTTTTCACACGGGCCACGAGCGCCGCTCCGCCCGCGACGAGGAAGCGCCCCGGCTCCACCTCCACCCGGATGGGCCGGCCCACTCTGGCGGAGAGGGTCGCATGGGCGTCTTTCAGAAGCGCCCGCAGCGAGCTCAGATCGTACGCGACGCCGCCGGGCTGATACGGATGCGGGATGCCGCCGCCCAGGTTGACCGCGTGGACGTCGGGAAAATCAGGCAGCAGGGTGCCGAAGAACTCGACCAGGCGCCCGACGTTCGTGTCGAATTCGAGAAGCTCGGGCCCGGTCCCGACATGAGCATGGAGCAGCGTGATCAGGAGACCGGAATCGGCCGCGTGACGCCGGACATCGTCCAGGCGATCGGGCCAGATGCCATGTTTCGAGGACGGGCCTCCGGTATCGCAGGAATCCACGTGCCCCTGGCCGAACCCCGGGTTCACCCGGACCGCGACTGGGCCCCGGTACCCCGCCACGCGTAATTCGCCGAGCATGCCCGGAGACCCCACATTCGGGGTGACGCGCTCGTGGAGGACCGCCTCGAGCGCGTTGTCGCGGAAGACGTCCGAGGTGAGAAGAATGACCGGCGGCTCGGTGCTTCCGGGAAATCCGGCGCGGCGAGCGCGCAGCACCTCGTTTCCGCTGACGGCGTCGATCCACATGCCCGCAGCGCGCATCGTTTCGAGAATCCTGCGACAGGAGTTCGCCTTCATGGCGTAACGGCCCGCGACGGCCGGAAGGCTCACGATCTCGGCGAACCGGGCGGCCGACGTGCGGATCGCGTCCCCGTCGTAAAAATAGAACGGGGTGCCGACGCGCGAGGCCACGTCCTCGAGGGGATAACGGCTTAGATCCAGCATGGAACCGGAGAGAGTAGCCGCAAATTGTCGGCGCGCCGCCACATTTCTGCCACAGCCCGGGGCGTCTTACGGGATAGGCACGGGCAAGGGGGCCCGCGCCCGGCACGCTCCGGGGCACCGATGTCCGGAGGACCACTTAGGACCCCGTGGGATTTACCCGGAGGTAGTCACCATGAAACGGTTTGCCGCAGTTCTCGCTCTCGCCGCGGCGCTACTCGGCTCGACCTTGGCCGGGACGGCACTGGGGCAGGATTCCGACGCGCCACAGGATCTCGCCTCACCGCAGGCCTTCAGCCCGACGCAGGATGGCAACGATTCCTGGGCTAAGGATTCGTACCGGGACGATGGCTCCTGGAACGGCCGGGATCGAAACGGCCGCGGATGGGGTCAGGGCCGCTTCCACCTCTCGAATCTCGAAGGCCGTTGGGTGGCCGACGATCGTTCTGCGAACTACCGTTCCGATCGGAGAGATTTTCGGGGGCGCGGCGTGATGTCCGGGATGCTGTTGCCCGATTTCATCCGCATCGATCAAAGGCCCAGCATGGTCCGGATCGCCGATTCCAGGAACCGGCCCCTGCAGCGAATCATGATCGGTGGGAAGTTCGACTCCCGCTATGGGAACCAGTATGGCTCCAGGCCGGATTACCTCACCGGCCGTTGGCGCGGGCGCACGCTCGTCGTGGAGCAGACGGGCCCGCGCGGCGCCGCGATCACGCAGACGTTCGCGCTCGAAAACCGCGGACGCACGCTCGTGGTCCGCACGAGCCGGGAAGGATTTGGCCGGAGGGGGACGATCGAATTCTCGACCTTCTACCACAGGGCATAACGCGTAGCAGCCTCGACGGCATCAAAAAAGCGGCGTCGACCCCCCACGGGCGGCGCCGCTCTGCTTTCGGTGCGCCGCCCTCAGCGGGCGCCGCTCTTCTCCCCGTGCCGCCTCAGCGACGGGTGGCGCGCCGCTTTCCGTGCCGTGTGCTGCTGGGACGTTCGCTGGAAGAAGGACTGCCACCCAGGTCGAAGGACAGGCCCGCCTTCATGGACAGGTGCCCCACATCCGAGACCGCCGTGTACCAGAGGTCCAGGCAGAAATCCGTCTTCTCGCTCAGAGGAGTGATGAACCCACCTCCGAGGTCCAACCCGAGCTTCGTCGAAGTGTCCGACGCTTCCATGGCCGGGATGATGACCCCGCCTCCCAGGTCCTGCGCGGCCATCTCCACCTTGGCGTGGACGAAGTGCATCCCCAGCCCAGCTCCCGCGTAGGGCTGAAACTTGCGCGAGGAGACGTGGAACATGTACTGGCCGCGCGCGCCGAGCGAGATATCGCTGATCGAGGCCTTGTCCCCTCCGAACTCCTCCGACTTGGACCAATAGCCCAGGTGCGGCGCGAGGCGGATTTCCGGCGACAGGGTTCCCATGTTCGCGAACACGCCGAGCCCAAAGGTTCCGTCGATGTTATCGGGATCCACGAACCCCACGTCGACACCGATGCTCCTCATGCCGAGATTGGTGTTCGCCCATGCGTTTTGCGATCCGAAGGTGCAAAACAAGAGTACCGCCCACAACACGAGTCGTTTCTGCATCAGCCCCTCCATGGTCGCCATGCCACATGGCCCCAGTGAACTGCGGCTCTTGGATCATGGGTGATCTCCGCCGGAGGGACTGCGAACCGCAAGATGCGTACCGGGCTTCCCTTGTCCCACTGCCGGTACTTTCTCTACCTCTTCCTCTTCCTCTGCTATAGAACGCATTCGTGGCTGCCGATCTTCCGAGCGACCGCCATGAGACCTCCTGCCTTCATTTCCTTGCTGATCCTTTTCGCGATGGCTGGTTGCGCCGGCACCGGCCCGCCTCGCGGCTCCCTACCCCCGGACACCCAGGTGGGGTTTGCCTCCTACTACGCGTCTCGATTCAACGGCCTACGAACCGCAAGCGGCGAACGGTACGACGAAACGTCCCTCACCGCGGCGCACCGCACGCTTCCGTTCGGTACACGCGTCGAGGTGACGAACCTTGGCAACGGCCGGCACGTGGTCGTCACGATCAACGACCGCGGACCTTTCGCCCGCGGCCGCGTCATCGACGTCTCGCGCCGCGCCGCGCGCAAGCTGGATTTCGTCCGCGACGGCACGGCCCGGGTGAGGCTCGAAATCCTCGAGAACTAGAAGGAGCCCTCAGGGGTGCTCCCCAAGGGCTCCTGGGATCCGTTCTGTCATGAGGCGCAACCGCGCGTCGTTACCGCTAGCACCCGTCCGATTCCGCCGGCACTCCACCCTGGATGCTCAAGAACAGCCACACGCGCTTCCACCGATTCGCTCCATTCGTCGCCGTCACGGAAAGCCCCAGCCGGTCGATGTGGGTCCGGAGCGGCACTCGGTACTGCACGCGCCAGGCCTTGGCGTCGGTGTCGTAGAGGAAGGGGTATTTCTGGCCGAGCCTGTCCGTCAGCGTCATCGACGTGGCATCCGTCGAGGCCTGCGCCGTGATCTCTACGATGGTCCCCGGAACGACCGCCGAGTCCGGAGCGAACGCGGTGACGTCGGGCGGAAGCGACTCCGCCGTATTCGTCCCGGTCCCCTCTCCGACAGCACCCGCTTCCGGAGTGGCCGTGCCCGCTGCGGCGACGACCGCGGACGACATCTGCTCGACAGCGGCAGCGGGGCTCGCGCCGGTTTCGACCGCAGCCTGTTGCTTCTGCTCGCCACATCCCAAGGCGAGAAACGCCACCACCGCCGACGCCGTGATCACCAAACTCCTGCTCCTGCCCTTCGGGACCGCATTCATTTCCCTTCTCCCGCCCGGCCTGGGTCTTTCGATCGACGGCCCGTCTGCCGGTCTGGCCGCCGATCGCCTGGGCATGTCACTCGTTTGCGACCCAGGATCGCGAGCGGCGCGCCTCTGGCCGCCACTCTGCTTAGGGGGATAGATCAAGGGACGTGCCCAACGTGTAAGTCACTGTGAATATGAACCTTGAAATTAATGACTGTTCAGCGAGAGGAGGAAATTGTGTCAAGCTTGACACAGACAAATCGGGGGCGCAGTCTACCCAAGTGGAGTAAGGGCTTCGCGCGCAATGGCCTCAGTCAGATTGGGGGGCGTGTCATGGGGCACACAGGAAGGGCCGCAGGCGGGACGGTAGCGGCGGCGCTTTTCGCTCTCCTCCTGGTTCATGGCTCGGCAGGGGCTGAGCCCATCGAGCTGCGCGCGAAGGTCGTCTGGGCGCACGCGGGGCGCGCCTATCTGGCTTCCAGCGATCCCCTGCCCCTCGTCCAGGGGGATCTCCTCAAGTTCTATGACGGCAAGAAGGTCGCGGCTGAAGGCTCGGTATCGAATATTCTCGACGGAACGCTTGCGATCGCAAGCATCAAGTCCGGGTCCCTCGATCGGAGCAAGAAGCTCGACCGCCTGCGCATCACCGCGGAGCATCCACGTCTCCGCCCCGTAGACGTGCTGCGGATCGGAATCCCCTCGCGATCCCATCTCCTCTTCGCCTGTGGGACGACAAGCGTGCGGTCCCCCTTGCCGCGCGCGGCGTACCGCGGCGAAACGATCAACCTGCGCTCGTTCATCCTGGCCCGTGACAGATCGGACCCGGCGACCGCGCAGTGGCCCGATACCCTCCTGGTGCGTCTCTTCGACGAGGCTACCGACGAGGAGATCGCGCTGGAGCGCGGCGAGCTCGACGTCGCGATCTTCTGGCCCGGAGAGCTGTCCACGCAGATGCGTGAGAACCCACGGTGGCGGGATTTCTCGTACGGAACGCGCCCGCGAACCGTGCTGACCGCCGTGCTTTCTCGCGATGCGCCTGAGTTTCCGCTCGCCCCGGCCGATACGAGCGCGCTCCTCTGGATGAACGAGGCGGCTTTTCGGGGCGACCTCACGCCGTGGGATCGGGCTTCGGGAATCGCCGTCTCGTTGCAGCCTCCCGCCGCGAATCCCCCTCCGGCTCCCCACCGCTTCGAGGTCGATCGCTCCCTTCCGGGATGGCAGACGCTCGAGCGGGCGCTTCGTGGCGGGGCCCGCGCTTCGTCCTCGAACACGGGATCGTACCCGATCCGGATGATCCTCCTGGGAGCGTCGGCCACGCCGCCCGATCCGGCCTTGTTCTCCTTTGCGATCCGGTGTCCCGTCGTGTGCCCGCCGGATCTCCGCACCTACCTGCGCGCGCTCGGACCCGACGCGCTCGTGAGCATGGTGGACTGCTCCATCGCACGGGGAGGGCAATGACCTCGCTCCGGGCACGCCTCATCCTCGCGTTCTCGCTCATCACCCTCATCCCGCTCGCGATCGCGATGGTGATCCTCACCGCGCGGATCCAGGCGATGGTGCGGAGCCAAGCATCGGAGCGGCTCCAATCCGCGCTCGGGGGGATGCGGGATCAAGTGGCGGCGGATGGGCGGCAAATCGCGGCGAAGCTCGAGATCCTCGGAAGAGATCCTCTGCTCAAGCGCCTCTATCTCCTGCGGCCTGCCGGCAGCCGGGACCTCTCCGAGTATCTGGCGGAGCGCCAGTTCCTCCTTGGGCTCGACTTTTTGGGCGTGGTCGACTCGAGCGGAAACCTCGTCGCGACGGCTCCCTTGCCCGGCGCGCGCGGGGGGACTCCGGGCGTCGTATCGACGAGCGTCTCCTGGAACACGCCGGTCATCGGAACGATCGAAGGGGTGCCTTCCCTCGCGATGGTCTCCCGCTCGCCGATCCTGTATCAGAGCCAGGCCGCCGGCTCGGTGCAAGGTGGACTCCTCTTCGACGCGGCGTTCTTGCAGCGTCTCGGAAAGGCGAGCGGCGTCGACCTGGTTCTCCGCGACGGCGCGGGCCGGATCGCTGCGTCGACGCTCCCGGAAGCGGCGATGGGCACCCTTCCCCGAACGTCGGGGGACCAGCGGGCCGAGGTGGCGGGCCGCACCTATCGAATCCGGAGCGTCCCTCTCGCCGTCGGCGCGTTGCCGTACGCGACGATCACGGGGCTCGCCTCCACGGCCGCCGCGGATCACACGGTCGCCTCGCTCCAGCTCGCCGCCGCCCTCCTGGGACTCCTGGGATTGGGGATCGCGATCCCGCTCGCCATCCTATGGTCCTCGCAGATTTCCCGGCCGGTGGAGCGGCTGGCCGCGTTCTCCGACAAACTTGCCCGGGGAGACTGGGACGAGCCGTTGACGCTTCACAGCATGCGCGAGCTTCAGACGCTCGTTCTGGCGCTCGACCGGATGCGGAGCGACCTGAGGAGCTACCGCGACAAGCTCGTCACGAGCGAGCGCCAGGCCGCATGGAACCAGATGGCCCGCAAGGTTGCGCACGAGATCAAGAATCCGCTCACCCCGATCGCGATTTCGGTCGCCGACTTGAAGCGGAGTTACGACCAGAAGCGGCCCGACTTCCCGGAAATCCTGGATCAAGCGGTCCGGACCGTCGGTGAGGAGGTCGAGGCGCTCAAGCGACTTCTGCAAGAGTTCTCCGACTTCGCCCGGATTCCCCCTCCGAGGCTCGAGCCTTGCCGCGTGTCCAACCTCATGGATGACCTCGCGGCTCTCTACGGGCGTGAGATCGCCGCGGGCCGCCTGGTCGTCACCCGACCCGAACGGGAGATCACCTTCACGGCCGATCCCGGCCAGATGCGCCAGGCGTTGATCAACCTGGTCAAGAACGGTCTCGAAGCGCTGAACGGCGACGGCCGTGTGACGGTCTCGGCCGGGGTGGACGAGGCGGTGCTCGAAATCGCGGTCTCGGATTCGGGGCCGGGCTTGAGCGAGGAGCAGAGGTCGAATCTGTTCGTGCCGGGTTTTACGACCAAAGCCCAGGGAAGCGGGCTCGGGCTGACGATCGTCGAGAGGATCGTGAACGATCATCAGGGCGCGATCGCGGTCGATGCCCGTCCGGGCAGAGGAACGACCTTCCGGATCCGATTGCCCCTCACGCCGGGGGGACCGCGGTGACCCTTCTCATCGTGGACGACGAAGCCAACATCCGGTCCAGCCTCGAGGGCGCTCTCGGACGCGAGGGTTACCAGGTCGATCCGGCCGCCTCGCTCGCCGAGGCGCGGACGAAGCTGCGCGAATCCTACGACTTCGTCCTCCTGGATGTCTGGTTCCCGGACGGAAGCGGCCTGGATCTGCTCGGTGAAATCATGGCCTCGATGCCGGACACGATCGTGATCATGATGTCGGGACACGCGACCGTCGATGCCGCCGTGAAGGCGACGCGGTTAGGCGCCTTCGACTTCCTGGAAAAGCCGATCTCGCTCGAACGCCTTCTGATCCTGCTCCGCAACGCGACCACCACGCTCGCGCTCAAGGAAGAGAACCGCCGCCTCGCAGGCCCGTGGTCCGCGGCGATCGTCGGCCGGTCTCCCGCGATCGAGAAGCTACTCCGAGAAATCCAGCTCGCGGGATCCAGCGCGGCCCGGGTCCTGATCCAGGGTGAGAACGGCACCGGCAAGGAGCTCGTGGCCCGCGCGCTCCACGCCGCGGGGCCGCGGCGCGATCAGCCCTTCGTGGCGGTGAATTGCTCCGCGATTCCCGAGGAGCTGATCGAGTCGGAGCTCTTCGGACACGAACGTGGCGCCTTCACCGGAGCGACGCAATCCCGGCGTGGAAGATTCGAAGAGGCGCACCACGGGACGCTCTTCCTGGACGAGATCGGCGACATGAGCGCGCGCGCGCAGACGAAGCTCCTCCGTGTGCTTCAAGAGGGCGAAATCAATCGCGTGGGCGGCAACCGCGCGATCAAGGTCGACGTGCGCGTCATCGCTGCGACGAATCAGGATCTGGGAGAGCGCGTCCGGTCCGAACGGTTCCGCGAGGATCTCTATTTTCGACTCGCCGTCGTCCCGATCACCGTGCCGCCCCTCCGGGAGCGCGTGGAGGACCTTCCGCTCCTGGTCGAACATTTCACCGCCCAGATCTCGAAGGAGTCCGGCGGGAAGCCGCGGAAGTTCAGCCCGGCCGCGCTGGATCTGCTCCAGCACTACGGCTTCCCCGGGAACGTGCGCGAGCTCCGGAACATCGTGGAGCGCCTCTGGATCATGACCCGCGGGCCGAGCATCGGCCCCGAGCAGGTCCACGCGGTCCTTCCGAACGCCGATCACGGCGCGGCGCGCGGAGTCCGCCTGAGCGATGCGGTGCAGGAGTTCGAGCGGAGGGAGATCGAGGCATCGCTCCTGGCCGCTGGAGGAAGTATGACCAAGGCCGCGTCACTTCTCGGGCTCGAGCGGAGCCACCTCTACAAGAAGATGAAGAAGCTGGGGTGGAAGCCTGAGACCTTGAGCACCTAACGAAACGGGGCTCCCCAGTCGGGAGCCCCGTTTTTCGATCTGCCTGCTTTCGACGCCGTCTCGCCCGGCCGCCTAGCCTCGATCCCAGCCACGGTGATTCCCGTTCCCGCCCCTGTTTCCACGGCCGCGGTTCCGGTTTCGGTCCTGATCACGTTCGTTCCGATTCCGGTCACGGTCGCCCCAGTTCCGGTCGTCGCCGCGATTCCGGTCCTGGCGGTCCCGCTCCCAGCTCTGGCTGCGGTCGCCCCGGCTCCGGTTACGATCCCAGCTCGGGTCGACCCACCAACGATCACGATGATACCCGTAGGCCGGCGCCGAAGTGCTCCGGCCCCAGTGCCTGCGGTAGCTCACCGGGATGCTCCGGACTTCGTACGGAACCGACGCGAAGACAATCTGGACGAAGGGTCCTCGGTAGGACCGAGACGTGTACCAGTCGCCGTCGTCCACGTAGTACCAGTCGTCCCCGTAGCAGTAGAGGTCCCGGTCGTAGTTACGGACGTAATAGACCCGGGAGCTCGGAATGAGCATCACGTCCGGCCGCGACTGGAAGTTGAGCGAAAGGCCGCCGTGCCGTCCGCCGGTGTGGATCGACACGCCGACGCTGACCGCACCCTGAGCCTGCCGCGCGGGTACGGCGAAGGCCAGGAACGCCAGCGCGGCTACGCTGAGAAGAAGTGCTCGTTTCATGGTGCTCCTCCTTGGATGGGGCGGATCGCCGCCCGAACCGACGGGCTTGGGACCGCCCGATTTCCGACTTCATACCCTTGGACACCCCCGCGCAGAGCCCGGTTCGCGTTGCCACAGAATTGCCAAGACTTGCCACATGGCGCTCTGATAAATTCCCGGTACCGGAAGCCATGTGTCCACATCTGCTCTTTGCCGCAGGAGGTTGCTATGCCGATCCGCCTGGGAGATACCGCCCCGAATTTCACAGCCGACACGACTGAGGGAAAGGTCGACTTCTACAACTGGAAGGGGAATAGCTGGGCCGTCCTCTTCTCGCATCCCAAGGATTTCACCCCCGTCTGCACGACCGAGCTGGGCCGCGTGGCCGCCCTCAAGAAGGAGTTCGAGAAGCGGAACGTGAAGGTGATCGGCCTGAGCGTGGATCCGCTCGAGAGCCACAAGGGCTGGATGAAGGACATCCAGGACGTGACAGGGCACGCGGTCAACTTCCCGCTCATCGCGGACGCGGACCGGAAGGTCTCGGATCTCTACGAGATGATCCACCCGAACGCGAACGATACGCTGACCGTGCGTTCGGTCTTCGTGGTGTCTCCGGACAACAAGGTGAAGCTCACGCTCACGTATCCGGCGAGCACCGGGCGGAACTTCGATGAGCTCTTGCGCTCGATCGACTCGCTCCAG
>DASXQO010000206.1:0-5747 GCA_036507115.1 Candidatus Eiseniibacteriota bacterium
CGATCGTGCCCCATGAAGTCGTAGAGCATCCAGAACACCCAGCCGCCGCGGTCGTACATCACGGTCTCGTCCGACTCGCGCTTTCCGTCGATGTCGTACATGGGACGCTCGTCGTCGACTCGACGCCGGTCGCCGTAGCGCGCCTCGATCCCCTTCGCGAACTCCATGCGCCCGCGGGGCCCCTTCACCTTCTCGAAGAGCAGGAGCGTGGAGAAGTGGGACATCCCCTCGCTCAGAAAATCGGCGTTGGGGCCGTTGGCGGGGGTCAGGATGTTCCCCCACCACTGGTGCGCCGCCTCGTGCGCGGTGACGAGGAACGTGGCGTCGGTCTTGGCGTCGTTCCGGGTCAGGAATCCGATGTTCTCGCTGAACGTGATGTTGGTGCCGAATCCCTGGGCGTACCCGGCCATGCCCGGAAACTCCGAGAGCTTGAGCTCACGCCACGGGTAGGGCAGGAACCACTCGGAGTACCAGCGTCGGGCGGCATCCAGGGTCGAGGACATCTCTTCGATGTTGTAGGTGTGGACCGGGCTGTAGAAGATGGTCGTGCCGTTGCCCTGCTTCACTTTCCACTTCCCGCAGACGATGTTCAGAATCTTGACCGGATGGTCCGTCTCCCAGACCTGGGTCCGCCACCCGTCCTTCATCGTGTTGCTCGTGCACACGCCGGGCCCGTTCAACGTGTATTCCACCGGACCGGTCACCGCGATCCGCGCCGAAAACCACGCGGTCGCTCCGTAGCCACCGCGGGTCATCCCCTTCCAGTAGTCGCGTGGATACTTTCGAGGTTCGGTCTTGTTGTCCTTGGTCTCGCCAACGCCCTCCATGAATCCCAGCACCGGAAGAAACGATGGCTGAAACCCGGTCAAGACGACGCCGGAAGGTAGAACGAACTCGTCCATGTTGCCTCCGTTCTTCGTGATCCCTTGCGGCAGGAAGCCGTCCCACTTCCAGCCGATCACGACGCTGTCCCCCTTCGCGAGGGGACGCGGAGGCGTGAACACGAACAGGTGCTGCCGGTCCTCCGGCTTGTACGGATTCCCATCGAGGGTCCACGCGAGGTGCTTCCAGTGCAAGCCACCCGTGAGGGGTACCTGTGCCAGAGCCGAGTCCAGAGGATTCACGAGCGTGAACGTGCCCGCGCTCGAAAGCCACTGCCGGGCGGGATCTACCTTCACCGCGACGTCGGCCCGGGCGATGTCCGGCAAGGGCGCGTCGATCCACGTTTTCAGATTCTTGGCCCAGTAGTCCTTCTTCTCCTTCTTCGCGATCCCTCCTTCGAGCCCGTAGCTGACCTGGTACAGGAGCAGGATCCACGCAACGAGCGGCACGACCGCGAACGGTGCGAGACGGAGCGTCGCGGCGCCGAGTCGGCCCGGGGCAAGCCGGTACATCGTGCGCACCGGGTCGGGCCCGCGTCGCGCGAAGAGCCGGAGCGCGAGCGCGAAGAACAGGACGGCGAGCCCCAGGACCATGACACGATTGAGGACGAGCGCCGTGCGGTCGCTCTCGAAGAATCCCATGTCGCTCCAGCGGAGCGCGCGCCAGAGGGGCCAGTTCCCCGCCCAGGAGAGCTGGCCCGTGAGCGCCCGGAATCCCGTGTAGGCGAACGCGCCAAATGCGACGGCATAGGCCGCGTAGCGGTTGCCCGCCCACGCGTAGACGGCGGTCACGAACGCCGTCCAGGCCAGGAAGGTCGGCACGAGCAGGAGCCCCCAGATCAGGGCGTAGGGTGTGAACGAGAACGGCACCGTGTGTTGCACGAGAAGCACGATCGCGCTCGCGAGGAGCGCCGCGGCGAAGATCACGACCGCGATGACACTGTTCGCGAGACCCTTACCGAGTAGTAGGGCGGCGGTCGAGCTTGGAGTCGCGTAGAGGATCTGCGAGATCCCCGTCGTGCGCTCCCGCTCGAGCGATTCAACCGTGTAGAAGAGGAGCAGAGGCAGCACGAGTACCGTCACCCACGTCGATACCGCGACGGCGCTCGTCCCGGGCGTCAGGAGCAAGGGCGTATCGAAGGGTCCGACGGCAGACAGAGAGTTTCCGAGCACCTGCATCATGATGAGTGGTACCCAGATGTAGAGCCCGGCCTGGCGCAGGATCTCCCGCAGCTCGGCGCGCGTGACGGAGGCGGTGGTGCGCACGAATCCGGGCGCTATCGCGCGCATGTCGAGACCCGACAGAAGGGCTTGAGGCGCGTCGTCCCAGGCGATTCGGGTCGCCGCCGTTTCCTTCGCGCGCGCCCGGAGATCACGTTTCGAGGCCATGGCTCCCTGAAGAGACCGGGCCACCGCCCGCTGGGCGAGCAGCACGGCCCCGAGACCCACCGCCACGATCCACGCGCGGTTCAGCCAGAAGAGCGCGTCGTAGGGCACCGGATGCTTGTTGTAGAAGTCGACGCCTCGGTCGACTTTGAGATGGGTCTCGTTGAGCCAGCGATAGCCGGAGGGCTCGAATACTTGGAGAAGCTGGTTCATGCGGAGATCGAGCCACGAAGGCGCCCACGTCCAGAGGAAGAAGCCGCAGAGAAGGAGCATGGCGATCGGGAGCACGGTGACGAGCACCGCGTTCCTCGTTCGCTCTCCCACCCACAGGGACACCCCCGCGAAGAAGATCAGGTAGGGGAGCCCCATCGTCAGCACCGGAACGAGGTAGTTCATCGGCACGAACGGCCCGCGGATGTCCTTGGCCTCGGCGTTCGGCACGACGTGGTTGAAGAAGGAATTCGCGGCCATCTGGAAGACCAGCAGCGCCACAAAACCCGCTACAACCGCGAAGAAGCGCCCACACACATATTCCCCCGCGGTCAGGGGCGTGGAGTGGAGGAGCGCGTCCACTTTCGTCTCGCGATCCCGCAACAGGGTGAACCCGGCTGCCCAGGCGATGAAGAGCCCGTAATAGAGGAGAATGATGAACGTCATCATCTGGGTCTGCGCGAACTCGGATGTGATCCAGGCCTTGGTCCCGCCGACCGCGCTGTCCCCGGAGGAGATCTGCATGTGGCCGCTGGAGAGACCCCAGGCGCTCAAAGCGAGGATCACCGCGAGCCCGATGAAGAGCGGCCTGCGGAACGAGCGCCGGAATTCCACCCAGAAGGTGGCGGCGAAACGGCCGAAGCTCATCGCGTGGGCTCGGCGGAAGCCGTTGCGAGCGGGGATCCGGTGATGGAGGCGGAGGACGATTCTTCGCCGAGAGGTCCCAGCGGAACGCGCTTCTCCCTCGCCGGAAAGGCCTCGAGCCGCATGAGCACGAGGTAGGCGTCCTCGAGCGTGACCGGCGCCTGGACGAATCCCTCCGGAGGCGCGCCGGAGGGATCGTAGATCCGGGCCCGGTTTTTCCCTTCGACCAGGAGCGCCTGGGTGACCATGCGCTCGGCGCGGAGCTTCGGCAGATCCTCGACCGGAACGGTCCCTTCGTACATGTGCCCCGCGATCGATGCGCGCGCCTCGCTCGGCGAGGTCAAGGCGAGGAGCCTTCCGGCGCGGATGATCGCGAAGCGGGGACAGAGAACGGCGACGTCCTCGACGATGTGGGTGGAGAGGAGCACGATTCGGTTCACGGCCAGTTCCGACAGGAGGCGGTAGAAGCGGAGACGCTCTTCCGGATCCAGCCCGGCCGTCGGCTCATCGACGATGATGAGGCGCGGATTGCCCGCGAGGGCCTGCGCGATTCCGAGGCGCTGGCGCATCCCGCCGGAATAGCTCTTCACGGGGCGCTTCGCGGCGAAGGCGAGGTTCACGCGCTCGAGGAGCTCGCGGGCGAGCTTCCTCCGACCCCCCGGGGCTTCGACCCCCTTGAGCGTGAGAAGGTGCTCGAGCATCCGCCTCCCCGCTCAGGTGGGGATAGAAGCCGAACTCCTGGGGCAGGTAGCCGAGACGGGGCCAGAGCTCCTCGGGGTGCTCGAGGATGTCGGTCCCGTCCAGCGTGACGGTCCCGGACGAGGGCTCGAGGAGCCCGGCGAGGATCTTCATGAACGTGGTTTTCCCGGCGCCGTTCGGACCGAGTAGCCCGAACATTCCGGGTTGGACATCGAGATCGATCCCGTTCAGCGCCGTGACCGGGCCGGGGTAGATTTTGACCAGAGCGCGTGTTTGGAGCATGGGGCCCCTCCTTAGAGGCACGTACGCACGGGGCGTGCGTCAGGTTTCGTCGTGGCAGGGGAAGCAGTCCGAGCGGGCCAACCCTACCACGAGCCGACTCCCTTGCGCCCCTCTCGAATCCCGTCTAGGGTAGCGGCTTCGCCCGCTACGTTCATGTAGGAGGTGGAGCATTGCGACTCGGCACCCCGCTTTCCCCCAGCGCCACCAAGGTCATGCTGCTCGGCGCAGGCGAGCTCGGCAAGGAGGTCATCATCGCCCTGCAGCGTCTGGGGGTGGAGGTGATCGCGGTGGATCGCTATGCCCACGCTCCCGGGCACCACGTGGCGCACCGGTTCCACGTCATCGATATGACCGACCCGAAGGCGCTCCGCTCCCTCGTCGAATCGGAGAGGCCGCACCTCGTCGTGCCCGAGATCGAGGCCATCGCGACCGACGAGCTGGCCCGGATCGAGGCGGACGGGCTTGCCCGCGTGATCCCGACGGCGCGGGCCACGCAGCTCACGATGAATCGCGAGGGAATACGCAGGCTCGTCGCCGAGGAGCTGAAGCTCCCCACCTCGAAGTACGCGTTCGCGGAGAGTGCTGCGGAAGCGCGCCGCGCCGCGGCCGAGATTCGCTTCCCCTGCGTGATCAAGCCGGTGATGTCCTCCTCGGGCAAGGGTCAGTCGGTGCTCCGCGGTCCCGACGACGTCGAGAAAGCCTGGGACTACGCGATGAGCGCCGGGCGTGTGAAGCGCGCGCGCGTCATCGTCGAGGAATGGATCCAGTTCGATTACGAGATCACGCTGCTCACGGTCCGCGCCCGGGACGAGCGGGGCCAGAGCGCGACCTATTTCTGCGAGCCGGTCGGCCACGTGCAGGTGGGCGGAGACTACGTCGAGAGCTGGCAGCCGCAGCCCATGACCGGGCGGGCACTGACGAGAGCCAGGGAGATCGCGAAACGAGTCACGGATAACCTGGGAGGGAGGGGCATCTTCGGCGTCGAACTCTTCGTGCAGGGCGACCGCGTCTGGTTCAGCGAGGTGAGCCCGCGCCCGCACGACACCGGCATGGTCACGATGATCACGCAGGCGCAGAGCGAGTTCGAGCTCCACGCGAGGGCGATCCTGGGTCTCCCCGTGAGCACGGAGCTCCGCACGCCGGGTGCGAGCGCGGTCATCTACGGGGGGATGAACGCGAAGGGGATCGCCTACGAGGGCATCGACGATGCGCTCCGTCTACCGCACGTCGAGGTTCGCCTGTTCGGAAAACCGGAAGCTTTCCCGAAACGGCGCATGGGGGTCGCGCTTGCCTACGGGCGAGACTTCGGCGAGGCACGGCAGCGCGCCAAGCTCTGCGCGAGCCTCGTGCGGCCGGTCAGCGCGGAGCCGGTTCCCGGCGCAGCCGTCCCATGAACGGCAGAAGCATGATCGAGATCAAGCCCAAGAGCCCGTCGACGGTGAGGGTCAGGGGATAACCCCACCGCTGCAGCGCGTGCCCCTGCCACGTCGAGGTGTAGGAATAGACCACGTTGCAGAGGGCCATGTACGCGGTGAACTGCGTCGCCGCGACCGCGGGTGTCGTGACGTCCATGTAGATCGCGGTGCCCGTGCCGTACATCAACCCCTGAAAGACCGCGTAGGCCAGCGTCAGCCCCCAGAAGAG
>DASXQO010000207.1:0-15631 GCA_036507115.1 Candidatus Eiseniibacteriota bacterium
CCCGGGTGGCGGAGCTTCCCCCGGTGACCATGGTCAAACGCAAGCTCGACCTCAAACTAGAGGACCTGGATTCGCTCCGGGAGGAGCTCGCCCGGGCGTTCCCGGACGGGGAACGCAATGTTCTGGACGGGGAAAAGTACCTCTGGGAAGATTGCTGGGTACAGGTGCGCGCTTCGGGTACGGAGCCTGTCGTACGGATTCTGGCGGAGGCTCGGAACCGGGAGCACGCCGAAAACTTGGCGGAACGGGCCAGCCGGGCGGTCGAACGCTCCCAGGCGCATGCCCGGACGCGGTAGGGGAGAACCGAGAACATGTGCGGAATCGTAGGCTACGTCGGATCGCAGGATTCACTGCCCATCCTCCTCGAGGGACTGAGGCGGCTCGAATACCGCGGCTACGACTCCGCGGGGGTCGCCATCCTGAACGGGCAGGGGCTCTCGGTGCGGAAGGCGGCCGGCAAGATCGCCGTCCTGGAGGATCTCCTGAACGGCGCCAAGCCCACGGGCTCGCTCGGCATCGCGCACACGCGGTGGGCGACGCACGGGGAACCGAACACGGTCAACGCCCACCCCCACGTGGACTGCAAGCAGAACATCGCCGTGGTCCATAACGGGATCATCGAGAACTACGTCACCATCAAGAAGAAGCTCGAGCAGGAAGGCCATCGCTTCACGACGGACACCGATACCGAAGTCATCGCCCACCTGATCGAGAAGTACTTTGAAGGAAACCTCGAGCGCGCCGTCGCGGCCGCGCTCCAGCACCTCACCGGGACCTACGGCATCGCGGTCATCGCGCGGAACGATCCCGGCAAGATCGTCGGCGCGCGTCACGGAAGCCCGCTCGTCGTCGGGATCTGCGACTCCGAGTACGTGCTCGCCTCCGACGTCTCCGCCATCATCCGGCACACGAATCAGGTGGTGTATCTGGACGACGGGGAAATGGTGGTCCTCACCCCGGCGGGGATCCACACGACCACGATCCGTGAGGAGAAGGTCTCCAAACGCGTCGAGACGGTCGACTGGGGTCTCGACATGATCGAGAAGGCGGGATTCCCGCACTTCATGCTCAAGGAGATCTTCGAGCAGCCCCAGTCGCTCCGGAACACGCTCCGCGGCCGCCTCATCGTCGAGGAAGGGACCGCGCGACTCGGCGGTCTCAATATGTCGCCGGCGGAATTGCGCGCGATCACGCGCGTGGTCATCACCGCGTGCGGGACCTCCTGGCACGCGGGCATGATCGGCGAATACATGATTGAGGAGCTGGCGCGCATCCCGGTCGAGGTCGAATACGCCTCCGAGTTCCGCTACCGGAATCCGATCCTGGAACCCGGCACCTTGGTCGCGGCGATCAGCCAGTCGGGAGAAACCGCCGACACCCTCGCCGCGATGCGGGAAGCCAAGCGCCGCGGCGCCCGGGTGCTCGGGTTCTGCAACGTGGTCGGGAGCACGATCGCGCGGGAGTCGGACGGCGGCGTCTACATCCACGCGGGTCCGGAGATCGGCGTGGCCTCGACGAAGGCGTTCACCTCGCAGGTCGCGGCCCTGGCGCTCCTCACCCTCTACCTCGGCCGCCTGGGCGAGCTCTCCTCGGAGCTCGGCGCGGAGCTCACGCGCGAGCTGGCGACGATCCCCGATAAGATCGAGCTCATCCTGGCGGGCGCCGAGAAGGTGAAGGCGATCGCGCGGGCGTACTCCCACCACAACAACTTCCTCTACCTCGGCCGCGGGTACAACTTCCCGGTGGCGCTCGAGGGCGCGTTGAAGCTGAAGGAGATTTCCTACATCCACGCCGAAGGCTATCCGGCCGCGGAGATGAAGCACGGGCCGATCGCCCTCATCGACCAGAGCATGCCGGTGGTGTTCATCTGTCTCCAAGATTCCGCTTACGAGAAGGTCCTGAGCAACATGGAGGAGGTCCGGGCGAGACGCGGCAAGATCATCGCGATCGCCTCGGAGGGGGACGACTACGTCGCGACCAAGGCGGACCACGTGATCTACATCCCGCGCACGCTCGGGCCCTTGACGCCGCTCCTCTCGGTTCTGCCGCTGCAGCTCCTCGCCTACTACATCGCCGTCGAGCGCGGGTGCGACGTGGACCAGCCGCGCAACCTTGCCAAGAGCGTCACGGTCGAGTGAGCAGGAATCCCCGGACGGCCATCCAAACACCGCACGCTCCGGCGGCGATCGGACCGTACGCGCAGGGCCGGACGGGGTCTCTGTCCGGGCGATGGATCGTGTCCTCGGGCCAGGTGGGCCTCGATCCGGCGACGGGAGCGCTCGTCCCCGGCGGCGTCCAGCCCGAGACCGAGCAGGCGATGCGGAACCTCGAGGCGGTCTTGAAGGCGGCCGACGCGGGGTTGGGGGACGTTGTCAAGACGACGGTCTTTCTCGCCGACATGGCGGAGTTCGGCGCCATGAACGAGATCTACGGGCGCTTCTTTCCGGATTCGAAACCCGCGCGCAGCACGGTCGCGGTCCGGTCGCTCCCCAAGGACGCGAGGGTGGAAATCGAGGTGTGGGCATTCCTCACGTGAGCCACGCGCGGCACGAGACGGTCCGGCTGACCGAGCAGGTTTCCTGCGCGGGTTGCGCCGCCAAGTTGAGCCCGCTCGATTTGAAGGACGTACTCTCCGTCCTGTCGGGCGCGCCCAAGTTGAAAGGGGTTCTCGTCGGGCCGGAGACCTGGGACGACGCCGGAGTCTTCCGCATTTCTCCGACCCGGGCGCTCGTGCAGACGGTCGATTTCTTCACGCCCATGGTGAACGATCCCTTCGAGTTCGGGCGAATCGCCGCGACGAACGCGCTGAGCGACGTCTACGCCATGGGCGGCACTCCGTCGACCGCCCTGTCGATCGTTTGCTATCCCGAATCGGGAGACATGTCGGTGCTCCGCGAGATCCTCCGCGGGGGCGCCGAAACGTTGAAGCGGGCCCGCGTGGCCCTCCTCGGAGGGCACTCGGTGCGCGATCAGGAGATCAAGTTCGGCTTCGCAGTCACCGGCGAGGTCCACCCGAAGCGGATCGTCTCGAACGCGGGTGCCAAGAGCGGCGACATGCTCGTGCTCACGAAGCCGCTCGGGGTCGGGATCCTGGCTACCGCGCTCAAGCAGCGCCTTCTCTCCGATGAGATGGTGCGCGTGATGACCGAGCAGATGACCACGCTGAACCGCGCCGCGGGCCAGGCGATGCAGGCCGTGGGCGTGAGCGCGGCGACCGACGTGACCGGTTTCGGGCTCTTGGGTCACGCCCTGAACGTGGCGAGAGCCAGCAGGAAAACGATTCGGATCTGGAGCACGGCGGTTCCGGTCCTGCCGGGAGTGATCCTGCTCGCGGATCAGGGCGTCGTTCCCGGCGGGCTGATCACGAATGCGGCCTACGCGGCGCCGCACGTCGCCTTCGACGAGGGCGTGCCCGAATCGCTCCGCAAGGTGTTCGTCGATCCGCAGACTTCGGGGGGACTCCTGATCGCGATCCGGCCCTCGCGCGCGAAGGCACTCATGCGCCGCCTCGCGCGCGCCAAGGTGTCCGCCGCGGTCGTCGGAGAGGTGCTCCCGCGGCGAGCGCGCCCGCTCGAGGTCGCGGTCTGAGCTGCGATTCACGCGGGGACGGATGGGTTCTGGTGGATCCCGAGGACTTCAAATCCTTACGTCGGGCGCTAATCACGTCCGAGGTGGGTTCGATTCCCACACGTTCCCGCCACCTCGTCCAGGGAGGGGAGCATGAAAGACTTCATCCATTCGCTGGGAGTGCTCGACTGGACCGATCCACGCGTCATCGGATTCCTGATCGCGGTCGTGATCGTCGCGTTGGCCCGGAAATGGTCCTTCGTGATCCTCGTGGTGCTCGTCGTCGCGCTGGCGGAGGGGCTCCAGTATCTGCTGGCAAATTCTTCCTTGGGACATGACTTCACCCACGGGGTCGTGATCGGAGTCTATGGATTCGGCGGAATACTGCTTCTCTTCCTCGCGATCGCGCACGCCTTCACGAAGGAATAGCGCCGCGGCCGCGCTCGCGCTGACGGCGCTCCTGCTCACGGCGCTCATCCCCGCGCCGTCCTTCGCGGACGCCGTGCAACCCGCCGGCCGGGCCGATTCGATCCCGCACCGCTCGCGGCCCTTTTTCGTGATGCTCCGCTCGGCCGCGGTGCCGGGCTGGGGGCAACTCTACAATCGCAAGTACCTCAAGGCGGCGGGCGTGGTCGCGGGCGAGGGATTGCTCGCGTATCAGGCCTGGAACGAGTTCCGGAAGGAGAACGACGCGGTGGAGCGTCTGGAAACTCTCCTCGAGAGCGGGTCGGATCCCAGCGACCCCGCCTACATCGCCGTGGACGAGGAGCGCGAGGCGCACAGGAATCGAAAGATCAACTGGATCTGGTGGGGTCTCGCCGCGCATCTCCTTTCCATGATGGATGCCTACGTGGACGCCCATCTCGCCACCTTCGACGCCGACTTCGGCCCTCCTCAGTCGGTCCGGGACTTCGGGGAGAAACCCCGCCTGACGCTCGCCATCCGGACCCGGTTCTGAGCCCGGCGCCATGATCCCGCGCGACCGCGTCCGGAACTTCTGCATCATCGCGCACATCGACCATGGGAAATCGACGCTGGCCGACCGGCTGCTCGAGATCACCAACACGATTCCGCGCGGCAAGATGAAGGAGCAGGTCCTGGACAACATGGACCTCGAACGCGAGAAGGGGATCACGATCAAATCGCACGCGATCGCGATGGTGTACCCGGCCCGGGACGGGCAGACCTACCTGCTCAACCTGATCGACACCCCCGGGCACGTGGATTTCACCTACGAGGTCTCGAGGAGCCTCGCGGCGTGCGAGGGCGCGATCCTCGTCGTGGACGCCTCGCAGGGCATCGAGGCGCAGACGCTCTCCAATCTCTTTCTCGCCCTGGATCAGAAGCTCGCGATCGTGCCCGTGCTGAACAAGATCGACCTGCCGGCGGCGCATCCGGACGACGTCTCGCTCGAGATGGCGCACCTGCTCCACATCGAGCCGGAGGACGTGATCCGCGTCTCGGCCAAGGAAGGAAGGAACATCGAAGAGCTTCTCGAAGCGGTGATCCAGCGCGTGCCGCCCCCGGCGGACGAGAGCCGGGGATCGCTCCAGGCCCTGATCTTCGATTCCGTCTTCGATCAGTTCCGCGGCGTGATCGTCTACGCGCGCATCGTGCGCGGAAAGATCCGCGCGGGGGAGTCGATCCGCTTCCACTCCACCGGAAAGACCCACGAGGTTCTCGAGGTCGGGATCCTCCGCCTCGGTCTCGAGCCCCGGGAGGAGCTTGCGGCGGGGGACGTGGGCTACGTGATCGCGAACGTGAAAGTCGTCGCGGACGCCAAGGTGGGGGATACGATCACCGAAGCGGGCGATCCCGAGGCAGAGGCGTTGCCCGGATACCGGCCCGTGAAGCCGATGGTCTTCTCGGGCCTCTATCCCATCGACGCCGAAAGCTACGAGTCGCTCAAGGAATCGCTCGACAAGCTTCAGTTGAACGACGCCTCGCTCACCTTCGAGCCCGAGACCTCGCTCGCGCTCGGGTTCGGGTTCCGCTGCGGGTTCCTCGGCCTGCTCCATATGGAGATCATCCAGGAGCGGCTCACCCGGGAGTACGGCGTCAACCTGATCGCGACCGTCCCGAGCGTGGAGTACCGGGTGACGCGGACGGACGGAGAGGTCGTGCTCGTGGAGAACCCGGCGCTCCTGCCGCCCGCGAACCAGATCGAGCAGATCGAGGAACCCTTTGTGCGGGCGCAGATCGTGGTGCCCGCCGACTACGTGGGGAACATCATGAAGCTTGCCCAGGACCGTCGCGGCATCTTCATCGGCATGGAGTTCCCGGACGAAGCCCGCGCCCATATCACCTACGAGTTGCCGCTCGCCGAGATCGTGCTCGACTTCTACGACCGACTCAAATCGATCAGCCGCGGCTACGCGTCGCTGGACTATGAGTTCTCCGGCATGAAGCCGGCAGATCTGGTAAGGATGGACCTGTTGCTGAACGGGGAGCCGGTGGACGCGCTCTCGGTCATCGTGCACCGCGAAAAAGCGTACGACTGGGGGCGCGACGTCTCGGCCAAGCTCAAGGAGCTGATCCCGCGCCAGATGTTCCCGATCGCGGTGCAGGCGACCATCGGAAACCAGGTCATCGCGCGCGAGACGATCCCCGCGATGCGGAAGAACGTCCTCGCCAAGTGCTACGGCGGCGACATCACGCGCAAGAGGAAGCTTCTCGAGAAACAGCGCGAGGGGAAGAAACGTATGAAGCAGGTCGGGACCGTCCGCATTCCGCAGGAGGCGTTTCTCGCGGTGTTGCGCGTGGAGCGATAGACCGTTGGGAGGTGACCGAATGGAGAGCGCGAGAGTGGGAGCCAAGACGAGGACGAGACGCGCCGCACGAACCAAGTCCACGCTGCGCGAATACGTCGAGGCGATCGTCCTTGCGATCCTGCTCACCGTGGTGATCCGGGGCCTGGTCGTCCAGGCGTTCCGTATTCCGACCGGGTCGATGGAGAAGACGCTTCTGGTCGGGGACTTCCTCTTCGTGAACAAGCTCGTCTACGGTTCCGAGATCGACATCGGCGCGGCCGGCCACCGCCTCATCTACTACCGATTCCCCGCGATCCGGCAGCCGCACCGAGGCGACATCATCGTGTTCCGCTACCCGGACGATCCCAGCCGCGACTTCATCAAACGGTGCGTCGCCGTGGAAGGCCAGACGATCGAGATCCGGGACAAGGTCCTCTACCTCGACGGCAAGGCTCAGATAGAGCCGTACGTGACCCACACCGACGAGCGGATCATTCCGCGGGGGACGAACGGGCGCGACAACTTCGGCCCCACGGTCGTTCCGAAGGGGCACATCTTCATGATGGGGGACAATCGCGACAACAGCCACGACAGTAGGTTCTGGGGGCCGCTCCCGCTCAATCTCGTGAAGGGGAAGGCGATGATCCTGTACTGGTCCTGGGACGCGGAGAAGAACATGCCGCGTCTGAACCGTCTCTTCCGCCCGGTGCGCTGACGCGTGGAATACGGCGTCTACATCCACCTTCCGTACTGCCGCAGCATCTGCCCGTACTGCGACTTCGTGAAGGCCCCGCTCCACCGCGCGGAGCCGGAACGGCTTCTCGCGGCGCTCGCGCGCGAAGGGGAGCTCGCGCGCCGGGAGCGGGACGCCTCGTGGAGCCGCCCGCGGACGATCTACGTCGGTGGAGGAACGCCGACCGCGCTCGCATCCTCGGATCTCGCGCGATTCCTCGCGTGGATCGGGGAGGCGTGGGACCTGAGTCGCGTGCGCGAATTCACGGCCGAGGCGAATCCCGAGGGGCTCGACGAGGAGAAGTTCTCGATCCTCCTGCGCGGGGGCGTGAACCGGCTGAGCATCGGAGTCCAGTCGCTCGAGCCCGCCGCCTTGCGCGTGCTCGGGCGGATCCACACGGCACAATCCGCTCTTGATGCGCTGGCGCTCGCGCGCCGCGCCGGGTTCCGGAACGTCTCGGTCGATCTCATGTACGGCGTTCCCGGCGAAACGCCGGAAGGATTCCGCGCGGCGCTCGAGCGGCTCGTGGCGCTCCGCGTGCCGCACCTCTCCGCGTATCCCCTGCAAGTCGAGGAGGGCACGCCGCTCTTCGCCAAGGTGGGGCGCGGTACCTTGGAGGTTCCCGGCGAGGAGGAGGTGCTCGCGCGATACGAGGATCTGGCTTCGACCCTCGCGGCCGCGGGCTATCGCCATTATGAAGTTTCCAATTTCGCGCTGCCCGGATACCGCTCGCGCCACAACGAAGGGTACTGGACGAGGCGGCCGTATCTGGGGCTCGGACCGGGTGCACATTCCTTCGACGGACGCGCGCGGTGGTCGAACGAGGAGTCGATCGCGCGCTATTTCGAGCGCGTCGAATCGGGGGAGCTGCCCCGCGAAGACCGGCATGAAATCTCGGTGCGAGAAGCCTCCGAGGAGCACGTCTTTCTCGGCCTTCGCCGCTCGCGCGGGCTGAGGGCTTCCCGCCATCTCGCGCGGTTCTCGAAGTCCGACATCGCTGCGTGGAGGGAATGGGCCATCGCGGGGGAGGCGGTCCTCTCCTCGCCGCCGGGCCGCTTCCGTCCGAACGACCGCGGACTTTTCCTCGCGCACGATCTCGCGAGCGAGCTCTTCGCGCGGACGGATCGCAAAGCCGCGCTCCTTGGCCCCGCCGCTTGACACCCGCGGCGCGGGGCTGGTAGCGTTCGGTCACGTTTAGCACTTTGACTCGAAGAGTGCCAGACAGCCCGAATCCCATGCCCCGACCCAACCTCAATGAGCGGCAGCGCCGGATCCTCAAATTCGTGGTGGAGAGCCACGTCATGAGGGCCGAGCCGGTCGGCTCGCAATACGTCCGCATGGCCTACCATCTGAGCATTTCCCCCGCGACGATCCGCGGCTCCATGAAACGGCTCGAAGAGGAAGGCCTCCTGGATCACCCGCACACCTCGGCCGGGCGCGTTCCGACCGAGGCCGGCTATCGCTACTACGTTGACAGCCTGATGGAGCCCGAGCCGATCGCTCCCGCGACGCGGCGCGCGCTCGACCGAAAGCTCCGGGGCAATGCCGGGGTCGAGGATCTCCAGAAGGCCGCGGCCGAGGTGCTCGCGCAGCTCTCGGGCCAGCTCGCGATGGTGGCCATGGGACCGTGGACCGAGACGCCCATTCGTCGCATGCGCATCGGGGGTGCCCAGAACATCGCCGCCCAGCCGGAGTTCCAGACCGCCGACCGTCTCCGCGCGCTCGTGGCGCTGCTCGCGGAGCCCGAGCCTCTGACGCGTGCGCTCGACGCCTTCACGGATTCCGGCGCCGCGCGCGTCACCATCGGTCGCGAGCTGGGCGAGGGAGCCATGCGCGCGTGCTCCCTGGTCGGCACAGGAATCGCGTCGAACCGCTTTCGCGGTTCGCTCGGCGTGCTCGGACCGGTCCGCATGCCGTATCCCAGGCTGCTTTCGCTCGTATCCTACGTAGGGGAGCGACTCGCGGAGTTCCCATGACACGTAAGAAAGATTACAAAGACGAACACCCGGAAGCGGGGGTGATGTCGGAGGAACGCGGGCGCGAAGGGGAGCCCGGGCCCGCGGCCGGGACCGATCCGCGGGCGGAAGATCTCGCCGGGCTGCAGGCGGAGCTCGAGCGCGCCCGCGCGCGCGAGGACGAGCTGCTTCGCGCGGTGGCGGAATTGACCAACGTGAACCGGCGCCGCAAGCAGGACTCCGAAACGATCGCCGTATCCGCGCAGGAATCGCTGGTGCGCAGCATTCTCCCGATCCTCGACGACATCGACCGCGCGCTCGCCGCGTCCAAAGACCGCGAAGGGGATCCGTTCCGCTCCGGCGTCCTCATGATCCGCGAGCGTCTCTGGCGGACCTTGGAGAAGGAGGGGCTTGAGGCGATCGAGGCGCTGGGCGCGCCGTTCGATCCCGAGCTGCACGACGCCGTCTCGCAGCAGCCGAGCGCGGATCAGCCGCCCGGCACGGTGCTCGAGGTGATCCTTCCGGGATACCGCTTCAAGGGGCGCGTGATCCGGCACGCGCAAGTCGTCGTCGCGGGTCCGCGTGAGGGATCGTCCCGCGGATCCGCGGGGGCCGGGCAGGGGAAGGCGGCGCCTGGCGCCGAGGAGTTCGACTTCTGACGACGACGCGAGACTATTACGATATCCTCGGCGTCCCCCGGTCGGCCACGGACGACGAGATCAAGAAGGCCTACCGGCAGCTCGCGATGAAATATCACCCCGACCGGAATCCCGGCGACAAGAAGGCCGAGGAAAGCTTCAAGGAAGTGGCCGAGGCCTACGAGATCCTCCACGATCCGGAGAAGCGCGCGCGCTACGACCGGTTCGGGCACGCCCCGGCAGCTGCGCCCGGCGGCGGGTTCAGCGAAGCCGAGGGCTTCGATCTGGCCGACGCGCTCCGCGCGTTCATGCGCGACTTCGGAGGCATGGGCGGCGGCGGATTCGGCGATGTGTTCGAGACGGGGGGCGGGGGGCGTCGCGCGGCGCAAAGCGAGCGGCGGGGCCGGAACCTCGAGATCCGCTTGCCGCTTACGCTCGAGGAGATCGCGACCGGGGCCGAGAAGGTGATCAAGATCCGGCGCATGGTGCCCTGCTCCGAATGCGCCGGCTCCGGTGCCAAGCCGGGAAGCGCGAAGAAGACCTGTCCCGTCTGCAAGGGCTCGGGGCAGATCCGCGCGGTGCAGCGCTCGCTCTTCGGCCAGCTTATCAGCGTAACTACCTGCGACCGATGCCACGGCGAAGGGACCATCATCGAGGAGCCGTGTCCCAAGTGCTCGGGGGAAGGGCGCGTGCGGGTCCAGGAGGAGATCACGATCCGCGTGCCTCCCGGTGTCATGACGGGGAATTACATCCCGCTTCGCCGGATGGGGGACGCGGGCCTGCGCGGCGGACCGCCCGGGGATCTCATCGCCCACATCGAGGAGATCGAGCATCCCCTGTTCGCGCGGGACGGGGAAGACCTCATCCTCGAGCTTCCGATCAGCGTCGCGCGTGCCGCGCTCGGCGGAAAGGTGGAGGTGCCCACTTTGGGCGGCAGGGCGAAGGTGGTCATCCCGCAGGGCATCCAGTCCGGGCAGGTATTGCGCCTTCGGGGCAAGGGCTTGAAGAGTCTCCAGCGCTCCGGCACGGGCGATCTCCTCATCAAGGTCACCGTCCAGATACCGACCAAGCTCTCCGAGCGCGGCAAGAAGCTTTTCACCGAGCTCGAGGAGCTTCCGGAATCCAGAGTGCCCCCGCCGCACAGGCCGGACCGAAGCGGCGGCTGAGGTCGGAAGGGCGCTGGAGTCAGAAAGGCGGCTGACGTGACCGAACGCCGGCTCCCGGACACCCCCTTCTGGGTAGATCCGGAATCGGTCATGAAGGACCATCTCACGCTCAGTCCCGAAGAGTCGCACCATCTCCTCCACGTCCATCGCGCGCGTACCGGAACCCCGTTTCAAGCAATCGACGGAGAAGGGAACCTCTTCGAGTGCGTGGTCGACTCGGTCGCGCGTCGCGCGGCGGTCGGACGGATCGTCGGGCGGCGCGTGAACGTGGGCGAGTTGAGCCGCCCGATCGAGGTCCTCGTCGGCATGCCGGATTGGGCAGCCATCGAACAGGTCGTGGCGCACGGCGTCCCGCTCGGCGTGTGCGCGTTCGACTTTTTCCCGTGCGAGCGGAGCGGTCGTCTGGGGCTCGGTCCCCAGCGGCTCGCGCGGCTGGGGAGGATCGCCCGGGCCGCGCTCAAGCAGTGTCGGAGGAGCCGTCTCCCGGCCCTACGCGCGTCGGGGTCGATCGAGGATGCCGCCGGGGCGCTTCAAATCTCGGAGAGGTTTTTCGCGGATCCCGAGGGGAATCGGAGCGCGCTGAATGTGCTGAAATCCCCGGAAGACGCAGTTTCACTGGCGGTTGGGCCTCCGGGGGGATTCACCGAAAAGGAGCGCCGATTGCTCCTGGACCAGCATTTTTCTTCTATCTCATTAGGCCCGAGCAGGTTGACGACGGAAACAGCCGCTCTCGCGCTGGTCAGCCTCGCTCGAAATTCATTGTAAAATCGAGGATTAGAGATATATTGACAGATCCTCCCTTCCGGGGTATCTTGATTAGTGTTAGGCGTATGCTGCCCACCAAGGCGGTAGACGGAGGATTTGAGCAGACCCCAAACCAGGGTTAGGAGGCGATTCATAGGATGCCCGGCATCAGGGTGAAAGAAGGTGAATCCTTCGAGAGTGCCCTTCGCCGGTTCAAGAAGAAGTGCGAGAAGGCAGGAGTTCTCGCGGATCTGCGACGTCACCAGCACTTCGAGAAACCGAGCGAGCGGCGAAAGCGCAAGCTGAACGCCGCGAAGAGGAAGATGATGGCCCGGATGAAGGCGGAATAGGGGAGCACTCCGGACATCGGTACCAAAGCGGGAAATCGGCAAAGCTAGACCGGCAAGGTGGTCGAAGCGACCTCCCCCGCGATCTAGCGCGGGCCGGTTTCCCGCTCGCCCGCTTGGGCCGACACGCGTCATCATCCGTAACATCCGAAACCCGCACCTCCGGACGAAAAGCCATTACAAACACACGTTCGCGCGAGCCGCAGGGGTGTCCGATTTCTCCTGAAACCTCAGGCGCTCCGAGTCACGCGCATCAAGTACTGGAATTCCCCGCCGTCATCACGACGATCGCGGGGCGGACCCGCTCCGTCCCCGGACGGGATCGCGTGCTGGCGATCCGCTGCCACGCCCGGCTCGAGGACGCGCGCTCGGACCAGGAGCTCTATCGCGACCTGATCTCGCTCGCGGGAACCGGGGAGGAGCCGCCGGTGGCCGCTCCTCCCGACGTGAGGTCCCTCCTTGAACAGCTCGAAACGGAAGGGGCCGTACTCGCCGGCGAGGAACTCTGGCAGATCCGTCTCCTGCTCGACCAGGCTGCCGCGGCGTACGCGTGGACCCGGAAGAAACGGGACGAGACGCCGGGCCTTCTGAGTCTTCTCGGCCGGATCGAGCCGCTCCCCGCGCTCCATCGCGAGCTGGGGCGCGCGCTCGAGCCCTCCGGGGAAGTCCGCGACGACGCAAGCGCGGACCTAGTCAGGATCCGCCGCTCGATCCAGGCGCTTCGCGAACGCCTCGCGCAGAGGCTCGAGGCGATCGTGCGCAGGCTGGGGATCGCGGAGAGCTTCGTCACGCTTCGCGACGGCCGGTACGCCATCGCGGTGCCGGCGTCCTCGAGGCGCCAGGTGCCCGGAGTCGCGCTCGGCTATTCGGGAAGCGGTACCTCGGTGTTCCTGGAGCCTCGCGAAGCCGCGGAGGCGAACAGCGAGCTCTCGGATCTCTTCGCGGATGAGATTCGCGAGGTGAACCGCGTGCTCCGCGAGCTGAGCAGCGTCGCGCGGCGCGACCGCGAGACGCTCGCGCGGGATCTCGGGGCGCTCGCCCGGCTCGACGCGGCGCAGGCGGTGTGCTCCTGGGCCGACGCGGTGGGCGGAACGCTGCCGCGATTGACCGAGGAGCGCTCCCTCACCCTGCGCGGCGCCCGCCATCCGATCCTGGTCGGCCGCCACGGGCGGGGCGAGATGGCATCGCCCCCGGTGCCGCTGGATCTGGAGTTGAACGACCGGGAGTCGCCGGTCCTTCTCGTTACCGGACCGAACATGGGCGGAAAGACGGTCACGCTCAAGACGGTCGGGCTGGTCAGCCTTCTCGCCATGGCCGGATTGCCGATCCCCGCCGCGGAGGGCACGACGGTTCCGTGGTTCGATCATGTGGTGTGCGACATCGGCGATGAGCAATCGCTGATGGAGGACGTGAGCACGTTTCTTTCGCATCTACGCCGGGTCGCCGAAGCGATCTCGACCGCGACACCCGAAAGCCTCGTGCTTCTCGACGAGCTGGGCTCGGGGACCGACCCGACGGAGGGGGCGGCTCTGGGGCAGGCGATCCTCGAGCGATTGCTCGAGCGCCGCACGCTCTGCATCGCGACGACGCACCACGGCGCGCTCAAGTCCTTCGCGCAGGAGGCGACCGGAGTCCGGAACGCTTCTATGGCGTTCGACGAAGAGACGCTGAAGCCCCGGTTCACGTTGACCGTGGGGGTTCCGGGCAGGAGCCGCGCGATCCAGGTTGCCGAGCGGTTCGGCATGGACTCCTCGGTGCTGGCCCGCGCGCGGGAGCTTCTGCCCCGCGGCGAGCGGGACCTGGGCGCCTTGATCGAAGAGCTGAGCCGTTTGAAAGGCGAAGTCGCCCGAGAGCGGGAGGAGCTTACCGAGACGCGGATGCGGCTCGCGCAGCGCGAGGGGGAGCTGAAGCAGGCACTCTCGCGGCTCGAATCCGAGAAGCGCGACCGCAAGCAGGCGGAGCTCTCGGCGAGGCGGGACCTCTTGCGCCAGCTCGAAAGCCAGATCGACGAATACCGGAGGAAACTCCGCGCGGACAAGAAGGCGAGCGCTACGACGCTGGAGGAGGCGCGCGGGCTCGCGCGCCGGGTTTCCGAATCGATCGACGCCGAGACCGAGTGGACGCAAGCGCCCGATCGCGGCGCTCCCGTCGAGCGCGTTCGCGAAGGGGACTCAGTCTACGTGCCCGCGCTTCAGGCGGAGGGTGTCGCGCTTTCGGCGCCCGACCAGGACGGGCGGGTCCGCGTGCGGATCGGATCGGCGACCACTGTCCTCCCGATCGGGAATCTGCGGCGGGATGCGGGAGAAACGAAATCGCGGCCGGATCCGTCCAAGAGAGAGGCGCCGCTCAAACGGGAGGTCGAGATCCCCGAGGTGCCGCGCGAGATCGATGTGCGCGGCTTCGAGCCCGACGACGCGATCCGCGCGGTCGAGACCTTCATCGAGAACGCCGTGATGGGGGGCGTGGATCACGCCCGGATAATCCACGGAAAGGGGAAGGGAATCCTCCGCGAGCGGATGAAGCACTGGCTCAAGGAGCAGCCGGCCGTGAAGGAGTTCCGGCTGGGCGAGCTTCGCGAGGGAGGCACGGGCGTCACGATCGTGACCTTGGAATAGGCGAATGAACGTGCGTATCGGAGAAGAGGCGCGGGAGCGGGTCCGCGATGCGACCGACATCGTCCAGCTCATCGGAGAGCGGGTCCAACTCCGGCGCGCGGGCCGTTCGTACAAGGGGCTCTGCCCGTTTCACACGGAGAAGACACCCTCCTTCACGGTGACCCCCGACCGCCAGATCTGGCACTGCTTCGGGTGCAGCCGAGGGGGCGACGTCTACGCGTTCGTCATGGAAGCCGACAAGGTCACGTTCCCCGAGGCGCTCCGTATGCTCGCGGACCGCGCCGGCATCGAGCTTCCGAAGCAGGAGCGAAGCGCTGGGGACGAGGCGTTCGACAAGCTCTACCAGGCCAACGCGCTCGCGCGCGATTTCTTCGGCGCGAGCCTCCAGTCGGGTGGCGCGGGGAGCACGGGAAGCGCCGAGACCGGGGGGAGCACGGGCGGCGCCGCGACCGCCGCGGCCAAGGCGCGGGCGTATCTCGCGGGACGCGGCTTCGAAGAGCCGTGGCTCACGCGGTTCGAGGTCGGCTGGGCGCCCGAGGGCTGGGACGGTCTGCTGACAGCGCTGTCGAAACTTCTCCCGGCTGAAATCCTGGAACAGGCGGGGCTCATCGTGCGCCGGGGAGACGGAAGCGGGCACTACGACCGGTTCCGGAACCGCGTGATCTTCCCGGTCGCGACCGCTTCGGGAAAGATCGCGGGCTTCGGCGCGAGGGCGATCGCAGAGGGGGACGAGCCCAAGTACCTGAACTCGCCCGAGACGCCGGTTTTTCGCAAGGGAAGGCTTCTCTACGGGCTCCCGATCGCGCGGCCGGGCATCCGGGAACGCGGGGAGGCGATCGTGTCGGAGGGATACCTCGACGTGATCCGGCTCCACGCGAACGGGTTCACGAACGCGGTCTCCACGTGCGGTACGGCGCTCACGCCGGATCAGGCGCGCCTCTTGGCACGATTACAGGTAAATGTGCTGCTCCTCTACGACGGGGACGACGCCGGCGTGAGGGCGGCGGACCGCGGGCTCGACCCGCTCCTCGAGGCGGGGGTGAGCGTGCGGGTGCTGTTGCTTCCAAGCGGCGAGGACCCCGATTCGTTCCTGCGCAAGGAAGGGGCGGGCGCGCT
>DASXQO010000208.1:0-15451 GCA_036507115.1 Candidatus Eiseniibacteriota bacterium
TCGTGCGCCACCTCTTGCAGCCGGGAGAGGGTGAGCCCGGCGCGGTTCAGGGCCTCCACGCGCCGCCGCATCAGCTCCTCGAAATCGCCGACGTCGCGCGTCGTGAGGTGAAGCTCCTCGACCCCGAAGTGGTCTCCGAGGTGGGGCCATATTTCCGGCGCGAGCACGCCCTCGAGGTCGATCGCGGCGATCATAGGGGATGCATGATATCAAAAGAGTGAGGGGAAGCGTTGCCGCTTCCCCTCGAAGCCTCCGGTGGACTGTTGGGATTCGCCAGCAGGCACCAGGCTAGGGCGCTCTAGGTGCCGCTAGCTACAGCCACCTCCGCAGTTCAGTACAACCGATAAGCCACATTTGTGCACTGGACCACCTCCTTTCCGCGATTCCGGAATGCTCACGCCGATTCGGCTGCTCTGTCAATAAATATTCTGCCCCATCGGGGCGCCCTAGGCGATCGTACCGCCCCCCCTGAGTTTCCCCAGCAAGAGCTTCACGATCTCCTCCCCGACCGCCTCCTGAGCCTCTACCGTCGCCGCCCCGATGTGGGGTGTCGCGACCACGTCCCCCCGCTTGAGGAGTGCCGAGGCCCCGGGGGGCTCCTGGGCGAAGACGTCGAAGACGGCGCCGCCGAGGTGCCCCTCCTCCAGCGCCGCGAGGACCGCGGCCTCGTCGACGATCCCGCCGCGCGCGGCGTTGACGAGGACGGCGCCGCGCGGAAGCCGCGCGATCTCGCGCGCGCCGATCATGCCCTGGGTCTTCTCCGAAAACGGAACGTGGAGGGTCAGGATATCGGAGCGCGGGAGGAGATCAGCCAGCGGAAGCGGCTCGACTTGGAAGTCGCGCATCGTGCCGTCGGACAGGAGGGGATCGTGGCCGGCGCACTTCATCTCGAAAGCGAGCGCCCGCTGGGCCACCGCGCGGCCGATCATGCCAAGGCCCAGGATCCCGATCGTCTTCCCTCGGAGCTCCCGCCCCTTGAAACGCGATTTGTACCATTCCCCGCGTTTGAGCGAGCTGTCCGCGGCGGGAATCTGGCGGAAGAGGCTAAGCAATAGTCCGAAGACCAGCTCGGCGACCGCGATTGCGTTCGCCCCGGGGACGTTGAGCACGCCGATCCCGCGCTCGCGCGCGGCGACCGCGTCGATGTTGTCGATGCCCGCACCGGCCCGCCCCACCCACCGGAGCTTCGGGGCCGCTTCGATCAGGCGCCGCGTCACTTTCGTGGCGCCGCGCACCACCCAGGCGTCGATATCGCTCACGAGCGGCAGAAGCTCCGCCTCGGAGAGCCCGTACTGCTCTTCGACGGTGAGCCCGGGCGTCTCGCGGAGGATGGAGACGGCGCGCTGGGAAAGCGGATCGCTGACGAGAACCTTAACCGACACGCGCGGCGGTGGCGGCCTGGGGCTTGCGGAAGGATTCCTGCGCGGCCCGCACACCCGCGCCCGCGCTGACCGAGGCGCCGTGGTCGATGAGCGCGGACTCGAACGCGCCGACGAGGCGGAGGATGTCCCCCTCGTCGTAGTAGCCGATGTGACCCAGGCGGAAGATCTTCCCCTTCAGCCGGTCCTGTCCGCCCGCGATCTTGACCCCGTAGCGCTGCTCCATCGTCTTCAAGACGGCGCCCGAGTCCACGCCCTGCGGCACCTTGACCGCGGTGAGCGTGTTCGAGGGAACCTCCGCGAAGAGCGAGAGCCCGAGGGAGCGGACCGCCTGCCGCGTGGCGTCGGCGTTCCGCTGGTGCCGCGCGAACACGCGGTCCTTCCCCTCCTTCGCGAGCAGGAGCATCGCCGCGCGGGCGGCGAGCACCAGGCTGATCGCCGGGGTAAAGGGCGTATCCCCCGCCTCGAGCGCGCTCTTCGCCTTGGCGAGGTTCCAGTAGTACTTCGGGAGCTTCGATGCCTTCACGAGGTCCCAGGCCCGCGGGCTCAGACAAACGAAACCGAGCCCCGGTGGAATCATCATTCCCTTCTGGGATCCCCAGACGACGCCGTCCAGATCCGAGCGGTCGAAGTGGAGGTCGTAGACGCCGTAGCTCGTGACCGCGTCGATCACGGTCGCGACGCCACGCTTCTTCGCCGCGCGCGCCATATCGTGCACCGGGAAGAGCGCCCCCGTCGAGGTCTCGCTGTGCGTGAGGAACATCACCTTCGCTTTGGGGTGCGCCGCGAGGGCGGATTCCACTTCCTCGACCGTCGCGACCCGGCCCCACTCCACGCTCACCGTGTGCACCGTGACGCCGTAAGCCTCACAGATCGCCCGCCACCGGTCGCCGAATTTCCCTCCCTCGACGACGATCGCCTCCTCGCCGGCGGACATCAGATTCACGGCGGCCGCTTCCATCGCGCCCGAGCCGGAACAGGCGAGCGTGAGCGCCGGCTCCGCCGTGCCGAGATGCTCCTGCATCAAACGCGTGGTCTCGAGGAAGTATTGCCGGTATTCGTCGGTCCGGTGGTGGATGAGCGGCTTCGACATCGCCTCCAGCACCTCGGACGGGACTTCGGTGGGTCCGGGGGTAAACAGCACGCGCTTCATCGTAGTCCTCTCGGCCTTCGGCGGGCGAGGCGGGTCAGTGCGTGTAGGGCTGCGGCTGCTCTTCTTGGTTGCGGCGAAGATACGTGGAGGACTCGCCCGGTTTCAAGGCCACTTCCAGGACCTCGTCCATGGTCTCGACGAGCTTGAATTGGAGGTCCTCCCGGACGTGCTCCGGCAGCTCTTGGAGGTCCTTCTCATTCAGCTTGGGGATGATCACGGTCTTGACCCCCGCGCGCTTCGCGGCCACGACCTTCTCGTTCAGCCCGCCGATCGGAAGCACGTTGCCGAGGAGCGTGATCTCGCCCGTCATGGCCACGTCCTCGCGCGTCGGAACGCTCGTGAGGGCCGAGACCAGCGCCGTCGCGATCGAGATGCCCGCCGAGGGACCATCCTTGGGGATCGCCCCCTCCGGAAGGTGCACGTGGACGTCGATCCCCTTGTAGAAGTTCTTGTCTAGCCCGAGCGAGGTCGCCCGGGATCGCGCGTACGAAAGCGCGGCCTGCCCCGATTCGCGCATTGTCTCGCCGAGCTTTCCGGTGAGCATGAGGACGCCGGTCCCGGCGAGGATGCTCACTTCGATGTTCAACAGGTCGCCCCCCGCTTCGGTCCACGCGAGCCCGGTCGCCACACCGATGCGCGAACGGCGCTCGATCTGGCTGTCCAGGTACTTGGGCACCCCGAGGAATTTCTGGAGCTGCTTCTCCACGATGCGGAACACGCGCGCCTTCTTGAGCGTCGCCTTCTTCCGGGCGACCTTGCGGCAGATCGCCGCGATCTCGCGCTCGAGGGCCCGGACACCCGCTTCCCGCGTATAGGCGCTGATGACCGCCTTCAGGGCGCCGTCCGTCATCTGGAGATCCTTGGGCTGAAGTCCGTTGGCCTTGAGCTCCTTCGGGATCAGGAAGTTCTTCGCGATCTCGACCTTCTCGAATTCGAGGTAGCCCGGCAGGCGGATGATCTCCATGCGGTCGAGGAGCGCCGGCGGAATCGAGTAGAGCGTGTTGCTCGTGGTCAGGAACATCACCTGGGAGAGGTCGAAATCCACTTCCAGGTAGTGGTCGTTGAAGGTGTGATTCTGCTCGGGGTCCAGGACCTCGAGCAGGGCCGAAGCGGGATCGCCCCGGAAATCCGTGCCGAGCTTGTCGATCTCGTCGAGCAGGAGCACCGGATTCATCGATCCGGCCCGCTTCATGGCCTGGATGATCCGCCCGGGCATCGATCCGATGTAGGTGCGCCGGTGCCCACGGATCTCCGCCTCGTCGCGCACCCCGCCGAGCGACATGCGCACGAACTTCCGCCCGAGCGCGCGGGCGATGGACTTCCCGAGCGAGGTCTTGCCCACGCCGGGAGGCCCCACGAAGCAGAGGATCGGCCCCTTGAGGCTGCCGGAGAGCTTGAGCACCGCAAGGTACTCGATGATCCGCTCCTTGACCTTCTTGAGCCCGTAATGGTCCTCGTCGAGGATCTTCTCGACGCTCTGGATGTCCGGGTTGTCGTCGGTCTTGACTCCCCAGGGGAGCGAGACCAGCCAGTCGACGTAATTCCGCACGACGGTCGCTTCCGGGGACATGAAGGACATCTTGCCGAGCTTGTCGATCTCCTTCACGGCCTTGTCGTGGACGTCGGGAGGCATCTTGGCCTTCTTCACGGCCTGAACCAGCTCGTCGATCTCGTTGCTGAACTCGTTCTGATAGCCGAGCTCCTTCCGGATCGCCTTGAGCTGCTCGTTGAGATAGAACTCCTTCTGGTTCTTGTGGACCTGGCTCCGGACCTGCCCTTCGATCTTCCGCTCCAATTTCAAGATCTCGAGCTCGTTCGCGAGGGTCTTGCTCAGTTGCCGGAACCGCTCGGTGAGATCGTCCTCTTCCAGGACGGCCTGCTTCACCGAGACTTTCAAGATCAGGTGCGAGCCCACCGTGTAGGAGAGGAGGACCGGGTTTCCGATGTTGTTCGCCGTCGAGAGCACCTCGTCCGGGACGCGGCGGTTCAGGTGCACGTAATCGTTGAACGAGGCGAGCACGTTCCGCGTGAGCGCCTCGAGCTGCGCGTCCTGGCGCACCTTGTCGTCGATGATCGAGACCGAGGTGGACATGTAATCCGAGCCGCGGAAGAACTTCTTGGCGCGGGCGCGGCAGATTCCCTCGACCAGCACGCGCATCGTGCCGTCCGGCAGGCGGAAGAGCTGGAGCACGCGGACCACGGTCCCCACCCGGTAGAGGTCCTTCGAGGCCGGGTCGGGAACGTCGGGACGGCGCTGCGCGAGCACGAAGAGTACGCGGTCACGCTGCACCGCCGCCTCGATCGCGTTCACGGACGGAATGCGCCCCACGAGGAGCGGGATGGTCATGTACGGGAATATCACGACATCGCGAAGCGGGAGAAGCGGGATGCGGTCCCGGATTTCGAAGACCTCCCCATCGCGCTCGAGTCGAATCATTCTCTTCTGCCTCGTTTCGGTTATGCCTCTTTGCGGCGGCGATCGCCGCGGAAGGTCAAAATGGGTTCCGATTTGCGGTTGATCACATCGCGGGTAATGGTGCAGCCGACGACTTCCAGCCGGGACGGAATTTCATACATGAGGTCCATCATCGCTTCCTCGAGGACGGCCCGGAGCCCCCGCGCGCCGGTGCCCCGCTTCAGCGCGAGGTCGGCGACGGCTTCGAGACCATCTTCGGTGAACTCCAGCTTGACGCCCTCCATCTCGAAGAATTTCTGGTACTGCTTGGTGATCGCGTTCTTGGGCTTGGTCAGAATCTCGATCAGCGACTGCTTGTTCAGGGAATCGAGCGCTCCGATGACCGGGAGCCGCCCGACCAGCTCCGGGATCAGTCCGTAGCGGAGCAGATCTTCGGGCTCCACGAGGGCGAGAAGCTCCCCGATATTCCGATCCTTCCGGCTGCGGATGTCGGCGCCGAATCCCATCGACTTCTGGCTCACGCGGCGCTCCACGACCTTCTCCAGGCCCTCGAACGCTCCGCCGCAGATGAAGAGGATGTCCTTCGTGTTCACCTCGATGTATTTCTGCTGCGGATGCTTCCGACCGCCCTGCGGCGGCACGTTGGCGATCGTGCCTTCCAGGATCTTGAGGAGGGCCTGCTGCACGCCTTCGCCCGAAACGTCGCGCGTGATCGAGGGGTTTTCCGACTTGCGCGAAATCTTGTCCAGCTCGTCCACGTAGACGATGCCGTGCTCCGCGTTCACCACGTTGAAGTCGGTCGCCTGGAGCAGGCGGACGAGGATGTTCTCGACGTCCTCGCCAACGTACCCCGCCTCCGTGAGGCAGGTCGCGTCCACGATCGCGAACGGGACCTTGAGGGTCCGCGCGAGCGTGCGCGCGAGCAGCGTCTTGCCGGTCCCGGTCGGGCCGATCAGGAGGATGTTCGACTTCTCGAGCTCGACGTCCTCGACCGCGCCGCCGGAATAGATCCGCTTGTAGTGGTTGTAGACCGCGACGCTCAGCGTCTTCTTGGCGCGTTCCTGCCCGATGACGTAGTCGTCGAGGACCTTCTTGATTTCCGCCGGCTTCGGAAGCGCGCCCTTGGGCGCCCCCGCGCCGCGATCGGTCTCCCCCTCGAGGATGTCGTTGCAGAGCTTGACGCACTCGCTGCAGATGTAGACGGAGGGTCCGGACACCAGACGCGAGACCTCGTCCTGGCCGCGGCCGCAGAAGCTGCACCGGATGGGGTGAGGCGAGTTGACCCGTTTCTTCATGTGGCGCGCGCCTTTAGCCGACCGGAGCCGGCTCGGGCCGTCTCTCCTTGCTGGGTTCGAGTTTGGCGATGACTTTGTCCACGATGTGATAGGCCTTCGCTTCCTCGGAGGACATGAAGAAGTTCCGGTCGGTGTCCTTCTCGATCTTGGCGAGCGGTTGGCCCGTGTGCTTGACGAGGATGTCGTTCAAGGCCGAGCGCAGGGCCAGAATCTCCTTCGTGTAGATCTCGATGTCGGTCGCCTGCCCCTGGCTCCCGCCGAGAGGCTGGTGGATCATGATCCGGGAATGAGGCAGCGCGGACCGCTTCCCGTTCCCGCCCGCGGCGAGGAGCAGCGCGGCCATGCTCGCCGCCTGGCCCATGCAGATGGTCGCGACGTCGGGCCGGATGAACTGCATGGTGTCGTAGATCGCGAGCCCCGCCGAAACGATGCCGCCCGGGGAATTGATGTAGAGATTGATGTCCCGGTCGGGATCCTCCGCCTCGAGGAAGAGGAGTTGGGCGATGACGAGGTTCGCCACGATGTCGTCGATCGGTTGGCCGATGAAGACGATTCTATCTTTTAGCAGGCGGGAATAGATGTCGTAGGCTCGTTCCCCGCGCCCGCTCTGCTCGACCACCATCGGTACCAGCGACATGAGCTCGTTTCCTCCTGGATTCTATATCGGGTTACGCCACAGCCATCTTAAGCCGGGCCTTCTCGCGGAGCAGCGCGAACACTTTCCGCTCCGTAAGATGCGCGCGCGCCCGGTCGCGATGCTCGGCGCTTCGGAGCACCCGCTCGGTCTCCGGAGGGGCATCCTCCCCCTCGGCGGCCCCGCGGAGCGCTTGATCGATGTCTTCGTCCGTAACCGTTACCGACTCGGCGCGGGCGATGGAGTCCAAGAGCAGATCCCGCTTGATGCGCCGTTCCGCCAGGGGGCGGTATTCCCTACGGAAGCGGTCCTCCTCCTCGGGGGTCCACTCCCGGCCTTCCCCCTTTAGACGCTGGAGAAGCTCTTCCAGATACTCACGGACCATCGATTCGGGCAGTTCCATCGGGTTTCGGGCGATCACCTGGTCGATGAGCGCCTCCTCCTGCTCCCGCTGCGCCTTGACCCGCGCCTCCCCTTCCATGTTAAGCCGGACTCTCGCGCGAAGCTCGGCCAAGTCCCGCATGCCGGCGATTTCGCGCGCGAATTCGTCGTCGAGCGGGCGGATCCGCCGCTCGCGGACCCCCTGGACGACCACCGAGAAGGTCGCGGAGCGCCCCCTGAGCTCCTCGTTCCCGAATTCGGGCGGGTAGCTCACCTGGAAGCTCCGGTGTTCGCCGGCCTTGGTCCCGAGGAGGTGCGTCCTGAACTCGGGCAAGAGCCCCGAGGCCGAGAGCTCGACGAGCGCGTCCTTCTGCTCCGTTTTCCTAATTGGCTTTCCCTTCGCGTTCAGCCTGACGTAGTCGACGAGGACGGCGTCCGTGTCCCCGGCCTCGCGATCCACCGGAGTCCACTCGGCGGTCCGCTGGCGAAGCTCGTCGAGCGTCTTGTCGACCTCCTCGTCCGTGACCTGGGTCTCCTTGGCGTCCACGTCCAGCCCGAGATAATCCTTGGGGTCAACGCTCGGTTTGATATCGACTTGCGCCTCATAGGTCAAGGGTTTGCCGCGGGCGAATTCGATCTTTTCGATGGTCGGGTACGAGATCGGCTCGAGCTTCTGGTCCCGGACCACCGACTCGTAGGAGCGCTTCACCACGCGCTCCAAGACCTCGTGCTCCATGGAGTGGCCGAACTGCAACTCGATCACGTTCCTGGGCGCGTGCCCCTTTCGGAAACCGGGTAGCTGGACGCGACTGCGGAACTCCTCGACGACGTCCTGGAAGGCACGCTCGAGCTCATCCGGAGGCACCTCGATCACGAGGAGCTTCCGCCAAGGAGATCCGTGGTCCCGAATGTCTACTTTCAAGTACTGGCTCCCGGTCAATCTGGTGCGAGAGGGGGGAGTTGAACCCCCACGAGTTGCCTCACGGGATCCTAAGTCCCGCGCGTCTGCCAATTCCGCCACTCTCGCGAAACTCTCGCGAAGGCACCCCAAGTCTAACAGCGAAGTGGTTGTGGTTCAAGAACATTGCCCCGGTCAGGCAGGGGACGTCGCCCTGGGGGCGCTTTTGGGAGGAGTCCGGACCACCTCGGCGACCCTGGCGACGACCTCGTAGCGGCCGAAGGAGGGCATGAGATAAGCCCCTTCGACCAGATCCTTCGCCTTGATGAGGAGGGCGCGGCACATCTCGATCCCCACCTCGATCCCCTTATCCCCGGCGTTCTTCATCGCCTCGCGCGCGTGGTCCGGAATGTTGATGCCCGGGACCTCGTTGTGGAGGAACTCGGCGTGGCGGTGGCTCTGGAGCGGAAGCAGGCCCAGGAGGATCGGGACGCGGCGCTTTCCGACCGCCTCGAGGAAGCGGGTCAAGGGCTGGAGCTCGTAGAGCGGCTGGGTCATCGTGAACTCGGCACCCGCCTCGATCTTCCTCTGGAAGCGCTCCAGCTCGGCCGGGAGGTCCTCCGACGCCGGGTTCACCGCGCAGCCGATCAGAAACCGGGTCGGCTCCCCGATCGAGTTCCCCGCGAGATCGGTCCCGGCGTTGAGCTGTTTCAAGACCCGGATCAGGCCGACCGAGTCCACGTCGAACACGGCGGTGGTGTTCGGGTAATCCCCCGCGCGCGGAGGGTCCCCCGTCAGCGCGAGGATGTTCCGGAGGCCGAGAGCGTGCGCGCCCATGAGATCCGACTGGATGCCCATGAGATTCCTGTCGCGGCAGGTGAAATGGAGGATCGTCTCCACCCCCACCTGTTGCGTGATCATCGACGCGAGTGCGAGCGAGGACATCCGCACCCGCGCCATCGGGCTGTCTGCCACGTTGATCACGTCGACCCCGGAGGCTTTCAGGAACTGCGCCCCCTCGATCATCTTCTTGGGGCGCGCGCCGCGCGGAGGGTCGACCTCCACGCTGACGACGAACTCGTGATTCGCGAGCTTCCGCGCGAGGAGCGAACGCGAGGCGGGATCTCCCGTCGCGGGTTCCTCGGCCGCGATCTTCGGGGTCGGCGGCGGCGGCGTGGCCGTCGCGCGGTCCTGGGCGACCTCCGCCGCCGTTCCGGCGCCCGGGCGCGCGAGCGCCTCGCGCATGCGGCGGATATGCGCCGGCGTCGTGCCGCAGCAGCCACCGATCAAATTCGCGCCGGCCGCCTTGAAACGGACGGCGTAGTCCGCGAAGTAATCGGGCGAGGCAAGGTAAATGAAACGGCCACTCTCGTAGCGCGGAAGGCCGGCGTTGGGCATGACGGAGAGCGGAAGCTGGGTGCGGCGCCTCAGCCGCTGCACGATCTCGAGGAGCTTCTGCGGTCCCACGCTGCAATTGGCGCCGAGCACGTTCACCCCGAGGCTCTGCGTGGCGCGCGCCACGTCCTCGGGGTAGGCGCCGTAGAGCGTGCGCCCGTCCTCGGTGAAGGTCATCTCGGCGACGAGCGGAAGATCGGTCACGCGCCGCACCGCCTGGATCGCGAGCTTCATCTCCTCGAGATCGGTCTGGGTCTCGATGATGAGGAGATCGACCCCGCCCTCCACGAGGCCCTCGACCTGCTCGACGTAGGCCTCGAGCGCCTCCTCCCGGGTGATCGTGCCCAGCGGCGCGACCGGTTTTCCGAGCGGGCCGATCGCCCCCGCGACGAAGACCGCTTCCCCCACCTCCTCGCGTGCGTTTCGCGCGAGCTGTCCGCCGGCGCGGTTCACGCGCCGCGCCTCGTCGCCCGCCCCGTGCGTCGCGAGTCGAATCCGGCTCGCGCCGAACGTGTTCGTCTCGATCAGCTCGGCTCCTGCCCGGATGTAGTCGCGGTGGATGGATTGGACGAGCGCCGGTTCCTGAATGTTGAGGAGATCGAAAGAGCGGTCGAAGGTGATGCCGCGCTCGTAGAGCAGCGTGCCCATCGCGCCGTCGGCGAGGACGACGCCCTGCTCGATGCGTTTGAGGAAGGGGTGGCTCAAATGGGATTGCTCCGTGTGGGAACGGGTTCTTCCATCGCTCTGGACATCGTACTATACTGCGCGGCTTGCCGCTGACCAAATGAAGGAGCTCATCTCCCGATGAACATTCTGGTATTCGTCAAGCAGGTCCCCGATACCGAGACCCGGATCCTTTTACGTGACGGGATCGTGGACACGAGCAGCGTGAAATGGGTCGCGAACCCCTACGACGAGTTCGCGATCGAAGAGGCGCTCCGCATCAGGGAGCGCCTCGGCCAGGGCAAGGTCACCGTCGCGAGCCTCGGGCCGGACCGCGTGAAGGAGGCCATCAAGTACGCCCTCTCGCTCGGTGCGGATGAGGGCGTTCACCTCAAGGGAGACGGCCTGGCGCTCTGGGACCCCCTCTCGGTGGCGACTGTGCTCGCGGCAGCGGCCCGGAAGCTTGGATTCGACCTGATTCTCACGGGAAAACAGGGCGTCGACTACGACTGGTCGCAGGCGGGGATCATCCTGGCCGAGCTCCTGGATCTGCCTCACGTCTCGGTGGTCGTGAATCTGGAAATCGACCCCGCAGCGCAACGAGGGAAGGCGAAGCGTGAGGTCGAGGGGGGCGCCGAGGTCGTGGACTTCGAACTGCCGGCCGTGATCACGGCGCAGAAGGGGTTGAACGAGCCGAGGTATGCGTCGCTCAAGGGAATCATGGCGGTGAAGAAGAAGGTCATACCCGAGTGGACCCTTTCCGACCTGGGGGTCGATCCCGCGGCCGTCGGCGAGAGCGCCGCCTCGGTTCGATTCGTCGAGTTCTCGCTCCCTCCCCCTCGTCAGGCGGGCAGGATCCTCGAAGGCGAGCCGAAGGACACGGCCCGCGAGCTCGTCCGGATCCTCCGCGAGGAAGCGAAGGTCATCTGATGGCGACGTTCGCGGTGCTTGCGGAATTGAAGGACGGCGTCGCGCGGAAGATCACTCTCGAGATGCTCGCGGAGGCCCGGAGGCTCGCGGACGCCTCAGGGAACGGCACCGTCGCGCTCCTAGCGCTCGGGTCGCTCGCGCCGGCGGAACTCGAGCGGCTTGCGAGCCACGGCGCCGACGCGATCTACCATGTGGAAGGTGAGTCGCTCGCGGGATACGCAACAGAAGCTTACGCTGAGGGTGTCAAGATCGCCGTCGAACGTGCGAAACCGGACTCGTTATTCATCGGTGCGTCGTCGCAGGGAAAGGATCTGGCGCCGCGCGTGGCCGGACGCCTTCGCGTCGGGCTCGCATCGGATTGCACCGGCTTCGATCTTCAAGATGGGGAGCTCACCGCCAAGCGGCCGATCTTCGCGGGAAAGGCGTTCGGTCGGGTCGCCTGGAGCAAGACGCGCCCTCGGATCGCCACGGTGCGTCCGAATACCTTCATGCCGTTGGCACCGGATTCCGCCCGCAAGGCCAAGGTCGAGAAGATCGCGCTCGCTCCGGTCAAGGTTCGCGCCCGTGTGGTCGGGTTCGAAAAATCGGAGGGCGAGATGCTCGACCTCACGGAGGCTAACATCATCGTGAGCGGGGGTCGCGCGATGCAAGGTCCGGACAACTTCGAGCTCTTGCGCAAGCTCTGCAAAGTCCTCGGCGCGACCCTGGGCGCCTCGCGCGCCGCGGTCGACGCAGGTTGGATCGATCACAGCCATCAAGTCGGCCAGACCGGCAAGGTCGTCAACCCGACCGTCTATTTCGCGATCGGAATCTCGGGCGCGATCCAGCATCTGGCTGGGATGTCCTCTTCCCGGACGATCATCGCGATCAACAAGGACAAGGACGCTCCGATCTTCAAGATCGCGAGCTACGGCATCGTAGGCGACCTCTACCAGATCGTGCCGATCTTGACCGAGGAATTCGAGAAGGCCCTACGCGAATAGGCGTGATCCCGAAACACCGCTGCACTCACCGGACGATCAAGAATCGCTCCGTCTCCACCCCTTCCGCTGCCTCGATCCGATAGAGGTAGGCTCCAGACGGAAGCCGCTCGCCTCGCTCGCCTCGACCATCCACCTGGAAATCGTGGTATCCGGCCCCTAGGTACGCGCCCGGCTCCAGCGTTCGCACCAAACGTCCCTGTGGATCGAAGACCGTGACGCGGACACGGCCGGGCCGCGATGTCACCACCGTCAGCGTCGCCTGGGGATTGAGCGGGTTGGGTGACAGGGACGCAGCCAAGCCACCGCCTGTATTCACGACATCGATCGTCAGGGCCGTCCGGAACTTTCCACCCGTGCTGAGGTCACCCTCGAGCGTTACCGTCACGGTGTTCGTCCCCTTCGGAAGGTCCGCGAAGAGCGTTCGGAGATCCGTCTTCGAGAAACAGGTCGTCAACTCCTGAATCCCGTTTGCGTCCTTATCTGCCCCAAGGCTCGCCTTCCCTGTCTGAGCGAAGATCTGACCAGCGCCGTACTTCATCGTGACCGTGGACAAAATGACGTCGGTAATGAAAAAACCGCTGCCCACCGGCTCGATCTCCGCGCACCAAATTGCCTTTCCCGAGCCGAGCCTGATGGTCTGATTCGATGGCAACGTGTACGCGCGCGCCGGAAAGACGTCCTGGATTGTCGCGATCGTCGAGGCATGGTCCGTGAGCGCGCCATCGTCCACCGTGAGGGTGACCGTGAAGGTGCCCCCGGTAGCATATGAATGGAAGGGCGTGGCGCCCGTGGCCGTAGAGAGATCACCGAAGTCCCAGAAGTAGCTCAGGGGAGAGCCGTCTGGATCCGACGATCCCGTCCCATTGAATGTGATCGGCACTTGAACCACACCGGGGTACGGTCCGCCGGGACTGGCGATCGGACCGCGGTTGACGTTGTCCACGGTGATAGACAGAATTCGTGAGGTTGCGTCTGCACCGAGATCGTCGCGTCCCGTGAAGGTGACCGTGTACGTTCCCGATTGCCCGAATCCAGGCGTCCAGCTGAAGCTGCCTGAGTTGTTCCCGAAGTCGACAAAGAGCGATCCGATCGGCCGGTTGAGGGCACCGAGCGTGACGTGGTCTCCATCCGGATCGGTTGCAGCGATCGCGACTGACATGGAAACACCTTCCGCTCCAAAGATGCTGGCCGGCACAGTCAAAACGGGCGGCCGATTCGACGTGTCCGCCACTTCGATTCGGGTGGTCGCGTTGCCGCTCCGATCGTTGGCCGCGGTGAAGGTAACGATGTGATCGCCCACCTGCGAGACGCCGGGCGTCCATTCGAATGCGCCCGATGTGTTGCCAGCATTCGGCGTGAACGTGGCGCCGGCCGGGAGCGGCGCCGCTGTCAGCGAAGCGATGGCGTCGCCGTCGGGGTCCGACGCCGTCACCGAGAACGATATCGGCACCCCCACGGTCCCGGTGATGACCGCCGGGGCTGTCACGACGGGCGGGCGCCCGCCGCCGATTGTGACGACGTAGGCGCGCCCCGCGTCATCGGCGCCGGCGTCGTTGAAGTAGGCGCCCACGATCACGTCTCCGCTGCCGTCGTGGTCGAAGTCCCCCGCGCCGGCGACCGATACCCCAAGCCGATCGCCGGCTGCTTCTCCGGTGAGGGTCAGGTCGGCGATTCCATCGGCGGCAGGTCCACCGAAGTAGACATAGGCGCGGCCGGCGTCGGTTCCACGCGCGTCGTTCAGCCACGCGCCCACGATCACATCATCGAAGCCGTCGCCATTCATGTCACCTGCCGAACCGGCGATTGCCCCGAAGTCCTCACCGGGCGTGGCGCCCGTGAAGACCAGATCGGGGGTCGCGTCGGCCCCGGGCCCTCCGTGATAAACGTAGACGCGGCCCGCATTGGTCCCCCCTACATCATTCAGGTACGAGGAGACGATCAGATCCCCGTAACTGTCACCATTCACGTCTCCCGCGGAATTGACATCGACCCCGAAACGATCGCCGGCTGCCTCCCCCGTGAGGGTGATATCGGAAAGCGCGTCGAGCCCAGGGCCTCCAAAAAACACGGACGCGCGACCGGTCCCACCGCTCTGGTAGGCGCCTACCGCCACGTCGGCAAATCCGTCGGCGTTGAAATCTCCCGCCGACGAGACCGCGTATCCGAAGCGATCGCCGGGGGCTGCGCCGGTCAACGTGAGGTCCACGATCGCGTTCGGCGCGGCTCCTCCGAAGTAGATGTACGCGCGGCCCGCGTCGACGCCGCCGGCATCGTTTTCCGATGCTCCCACGATCACATCCGAGAACCCGTCGCCATTCAGATCCCCGGCGGACGAGACGGTGACCCCGAAGTGGTCATCGAATGCCTGCCCGGTCAACACGACGTCGGGAACCGCGTCGGGTGACGGCCCACCGAAGAACACATATGCGCGACCCGTATGTGAGGGGCCGCCCTTCCACGCCCCCACGATCACATCCCCCAACCCGTCACCGTTCATGTCGCCCGCGGAGGCGACCGAGGTGCCGAACTGGTCGACAAGGGCTTGGCCACGAAGGATCCAGTCTGGTACGCCGTCGGCTGCTGGTCCCCCGAAGTAGACGTAGGCGCTCCCCGCATCACCCGAAACCGCATCGCTGGTCCAGGCGCCTACGATCACGTCGGGATACCCATCGTCGTTCACGTCCCCGGCGCTGGCGACCGCGTTCCCGAACTGTTCCCCGGGGCCTTCCCCAACGGGCGCGATCAGGACGCGGCCCTGGCCCAGATCGGCCGGTCCCGGAATGGGGTCGCTCACAGCGGCCGCACGCGTCAGCGGCTGGGATGAGACAGTCACCGTGGTATCGACCCCTTGCGGCGCCGCAGACGCGGGCTGGGGAAGGAAGATCAGGGCGAGAAGCGCGAGGGGCGCTGAGCGGAGCGAAGCGTGGCTGTGCATGGCGAACCCCTGGTTTGATGTGAGAGGGTGAGGGGCGACGTTCTTGCGCGTCGCGTTCATCAGATCGCCGGGATCTTCCGCACGCTGACGGCATCGAGGAGAGCGCCGTAGCATCCCGCGCTCAGGCTCCGGAACGTGAGTCGGGTCGTCGCCGCGGGGGCAGTCACGGCGTAGTCATAGGGAATCCACCCCGGGTCGCCCTTCGTGCCGCCCGTGGTATCGAACCGAACCGTGTCGAGGACGGTGTCCCCCCAGCTCACTTCCAGCGCCTTGATCGTCGGAGTGCCGTTGGGATTGCCCGCGAGCGCGAAGTGCAGGTTGTACAGGATCCCCGATTCGGTACGGAGATCCTGGTGGAGCGCCCCGGTTCCACATGACCCGTCCATGTC
>DASXQO010000209.1:0-5539 GCA_036507115.1 Candidatus Eiseniibacteriota bacterium
TCCTCCAGGCTTCGAACGCCAGCGGATCGACGGTGGGCGGGAGCGTGGACGGCTGCGATTCGGGCGGGATCAGCACGAAGGAAAGCGGCTCCGATCGGATCGCGACCGCGCCTTCGGTCTTCGAGGCGATCGCCTGCGCCAAGGGATCCCGCTCGGGCCCCACCACTCCGAAGAGCCGGGGCATCCCGTCGGGCCCGTGGAACTCGACGTCCTCCATGATGCGGAAACGTTCGAGGTGCGGCCTGAGCGCGGCGCGCGACGCTTCGTCCGTGAGGATCGTCGCCGCGTTCGAATCCTGCGCGAACGCCACCCAGGCATGCGCGACCGGGCGGCCCTTCTCCGTGAGGAAAAGGGTTCTCGGCGCCGTTCCGGGTTGGGGAGAGGTCTCGAAATCCTGCGTGGCGGTGCCCTGGAGGAATTCACGCGCCTCGGAGCCGGTAACCCTCAGCACCGTCCAGCGATCGAGATCGACCACGGCGGCCGCGTCCCGGAGCGCCCGATACTCTTCGGCGAGCCGCTCGACCGACGATGTGGTCGGACGCGTCATGCCCGAACGATAGCACCGCAGGGGCGGCCGGGGTAGCACCCGAAAATCCTCTTGACGCGCTAAAGCTTTTATCGTACATTGACGATATACGATTTGACGCACGGAGTCCCGTGCAGGAGGTTCCATGGTCGATCGCATCCGTCTCATGAAGCGCCCCGCTCCGGGGAAGGCCCGTCGCGCCGCCGGAAAGGGGGAGGAGGCGCTCGCCGCCCTGGCGTGGGGGCTCGCGCATCCCGCGCGGGTCGCGATCCTGCGCCTTCTCGGTGAACGCGGCGAGTGCATCTGCGGCGCCATCGTCGATTCGATGCCGCTCGCGCAGGCAACCGTCTCCCAGCACCTCAAGGTGCTCAAGGAGTCCGGCTGGATCGAAGGAGAGATCGACGGACCGCGGGTCTGCTACTGCCCCACGGCGGGAGCGATGACGCGGTTCAAGCAATTACTGCAAGGCCTGGAATCAGGCGAAAGGAGATGAGGCAATGGAAGAGCGTGTGGATATCCGGACGGCGGTTCGCGAGCGCTACGGCGCGATCGCGGAGGGAAAGGGAAGCTGCTGTGGTTCAGGCTCCAGCGGCTCGGAATGTTGCGGCACGGCCGGCTCGGCCGCGGGCGAAAGCTCCGGGAGTCGCGGCGGAACGGTGACGAGCGGGCTCGCCGAGCTGGGCTACAGCGCCGAGGAAGCGGCCGCGATCCCCGAGGGCGCGAACCTCGGCCTGGGATGCGGGAACCCGATCTCGCTGGCGGAGCCGAAGCGCGGCGATACCGTGCTCGATCTGGGATCGGGCGCGGGGGTCGATGCCTTCCTGGCGGCGCGCGAGGTGGGACCTGAGGGGCGGGTCATCGGCGTGGACATGACGCCGGCGATGATCGACCGCGCCCGCGCGAACGCGGCCAAAGGGGGCTACACGAACGTCGAATTCCGCCTCGGCGAGATCGAGCACCTTCCTCTCCCCGACGCATCGGTCGATGTCATCGTGTCGAATTGCGTCGTGAACCTTTCGCCCGAGAAAGACCGGGTGTTCCGGGAAGCGTTTCGCGTGTTGAAGCCGGGCGGCCGCATGCTGGTGAGCGATCTCGTGCTCGAGCAACCGCTCCCCAAGGAGACCCGCGAGTCGATCGAGGCCTACGTGGGATGCATCGCCGGGGCTTCACTCAAGGAGGATTATCTGCGGCTCATCCGCGAGGCGGGATTCCAGGGAGTCGAGATCGTGCGCGAGGGCCGCTATGGATCCGAGCCGGTCACGTCGGTCCAGGTGCGGGCGGTGAAGCCGTAGGCTGCGGTGCGGGCGCTGTAGCCGTTGGCAGAGATGCGGGCGCTCGGGCGGCGCCGCCCACTACTCGCGGATGATCGCTTCTCCGGCCGCGTCGTAGCTCAGCACCGCATGAATGGGGAGAGCCGAGCCCAGCTTGGCTCTCCCTCCCAGGAACGCGATCTCCACGACGAACGCGAATCCGACCGGCTTCATTTCGAGCGCCTCGACGAGCGCGAGCGCGGCGAGCGCGGTGCCTCCGGTCGCGATCACATCGTCCGCGATCAGAACGCGCATCCCGGGCTTGAACAGCCCCCGGTGCGTTTCGATCGACGCGGTCCCGTATTCGAGCGTGAACTCCTCGCGCGCGGCGGATCCAGGAAGCTTTCCCGGTTTTCGCGCCAGCATGAGTCCCGACTTCCAGCGCGCCGCCAGTCCCGCCGCGACCAGAAATCCCCGCGCCTCGATTCCGAGCACGACCTCCGGGGGTGCCGGGTCGAAAGGCCGCGCGAGCGCCTGGAGCGCGCGAGTCCACGCCGCGCCGTCGGCCCAGAGCGGGGTGAGGTCGCGGAAGAGTACGCCGCGCCTTGGAAAATCGGGCACGGCGCGCACCCAGGCGTGGAGCGGCGCCGTGGGCGATGCGGGCTTTTCGAACGTCGGCGCGGACGTGGTGCGCTAGCCCCCCAAGGACCCGATCATCACGATCGGTCCGGTCGGTTCCCTCGTTGCCGGCATTTCCGGCGCCGGCGTGCTCGCGTCCTCGGAAGGCGCACGGGCCGGCGGCGCCCCACCCTCGGGCTCGAGCGAGATAGCGAACGCGCTCAAGGTCGCGGGATCGCCGATGTCTTGGACGCGAAGCACGGCGCGTCCGCTCGAGTCGGCCCGGATGAGTCCGAGCGCGACCGGCGTATTGCCGCGGAGCGCCCACAACTGGTAGTCGCGCCCACCCGGGGCCTTGAAGTTCTGGAAGACCAGGAGCGCGCGGCGAGTTTCCGGATCCACGGTCGCCCTCGCGCGAAGGCCGGCATCGCCCGACGGCGTCAGCGTGAAGGAAGCGGTGCGGACTCCCGGGGCAGCCAGCGCCACCGCCCAGCGCCGCTCGGCATCGAGGCCACGCATGAGAGTCGCGACCCGGTCCTCGGCGCGCCGCAGCTCGTTCCGCGCGCGATTCGTCGTCGTGAGAAGGACGAAGGTCGCGCCGATGAAGAATGCCGCGACTCCCCAGCCCAGCCAGGGAATCATCGAGCGTGGGATTTCCCGCTGCGGTTCCACCATGGCGCAAGAAGATAAGCCCGAGCCGGGTCGGCGGCAAGGCGGGCTCTCGGGCGCGCCCGCTCGGCGGCAAGGCGCGCCGGCTCGGCGGCAAGGCGGCATGGTACTCTTGACCGATGCAGAAAAAGCGGCTCCTGATCCTGGGCGGAGGATTCGCCGGGCTCGATGTCGCCCGATCGATCGGAAAATCGAAGGCGGCCCGCGAATACTGGGACACGCTCCTCATCGACAAGGAGAATTTCTTCCAGTTCAATCCCCTCCTCCCCGCGGTCGCGGTGGGCGCCGTCGAGACGCGGCACATCGTCTACCCGCTCCGCGAGATGGCGCGCCATCGCCAGATCCGGTTCTTCAAGAACAAGGCGACCCGCATCGATCTCGACCGCCGAGAAGTCCTGCTCCACAACGACTTGATCGTTCCGTACGACACCCTCGTGATCGCGGTGGGAAGCGTCACCAACTACTACAAGGTCCCCGGCGCTCAGGAGCACGCGCGCCCGTTCAAGACGATCGTGGACGCGATGTACGTCCGTGCGCGCGTCGTCGAGCTTTTCGAGATGGCCGAGCAGGCGGAGACGGCCGAGCAGAGGCGGAAGCTTCTCTCGTTCGTGATCGTGGGAGGTGGCGTCACCGGAGTCGAGATCGCGGCCGAGCTGATGGACATGGCGCGCGACACCCTTCTGCCCAAGTACCCCAACGTGCATCTCTCGGACCTCTCGGTCACGGTCATCGAGGGGGGCGACCGGATCATTCCGGCCGCGCGTCCCGAGCACTCAGCGTACGTCCACCGATTCCTCGCCCGCCGCGGCGTGAGGCTCTTGATCGGCCGCGCCGCCACGCGTGTCGAGCCGAAACGAATCCATCTCATCGACGGAAGCGCGATCGATGCCTTCACGATCATCTGGACGGCCGGCGTGCGTCCGCCGGATCTCGTTGCCCAGCTTCCCGTGTTCCACATCAAGGACGGCCGCGTCCGCGTGGACGACTATCTCCGTGCGCTCGACCCGCGAGGGACGCCGATCGAGGACATCTACGTGGCGGGCGACTGCGCGGCTTCGCTCCGGCCCGATGGCACCTATCAGCCGGCGCTCTCGCAAACCGGCGTCGCCATGGGCACCTATATCGGGGAGTCGCTGGTCAACCGCGCGAAAGGGCGTCCCATGAAGCCCTTTCGGTTCGAATCGGCGGGCTACATCATTTCACTCGGAAAGCACAGCTCGGTACTGGAGCTCTTCGGCGTTCCGCTTTCCGGAAAACTCGCGTGGCTCCTGTGGGCCGCCGCCTATCTGATCAAGATGGTCGGGATCCGGAAGCAGCTCGAGGTCGGCATCGACCATCTCACGCATTTGGTGTTCGAACACGATTCCTCGCAGATCCTGAACCGAAGGCAAATCCTCTCGGACGAGGAATTGAATCTTTCGCTGGGCGCGGAGCCGGCGTCACGCGCCGACGTGCCGGACGTACGTCATGTAGCGGGACCTCCGACATAAACGGACGCGCGCCCTTCGGGTGGAACCCACGGACCGCCGGAATGTGTATAGTTATGGAGCAGGTCAGGGGCTTCAAGCAGTAAACCCTTCAAGGAAGGAGTAGTTAGATGAAGAAACTCATTGGAGCGTGTCTGGTTCTGGCGATGGCGCTCTTTCTATTCGGGGCTCTGGCAATTGCCGCGACTCCCGCGGCGCAAAAGGCCGCCGCCAAGACCATTAGCGGCGAAATTGTGGATCTGAGCTGCTATCTGGGGCGCGGGGGGAAGGGCCCGGAGCACAAGGAGTGCGCCGCGACCTGCATCGCCAACGGAGGCCCGATGGGACTCCTGACGAGCAAGGGCTTGCTCTACGTGCTCACGATGAACCACGAGAACGCCGATGCGTTCAACCAGGCGAAGAAATTCGCCGGCGATCAAGTGAAGGTCACCGGCCCAGTGACGACGAAGAACGCGACCCGGGCTCTCGAAGTCAACGGCGTCGTGGCGATGTAGCGAATCCGCACGGAATGAACCCGAATCGGCGCGTGGGGTGCTTCCCGGTGTCCCACGCGCCATTCTGTTTGTGAAGAGATTCGTCCAGCTCCTCCTGCTGTTCGCGATGGCGGGGCTCGCGCTGTGGACCACCACGTTCCGCCCGAAACTCACGGCCGTGGAGCGCGGGCGCAGGCTCGCGGAAAAGAACGGCTGCTTCGGCTGCCATGGCCCGGAGGGAATGCAAGGCACCTCCAACCCGGGAACGGCCGCCAAGACGGTTCCCTCTTACAAGGCGCTCATGATGTACGCAAAGAGCGAGCAGGAAGTGCGCGAATGGATCCGCGACGGGGTGACCGCCGCGCGGGCGAAGAGCGAAACATGGCGCGCGAATCGGGATGCGGCCGCGCTTCGGATGCCGGCGTACGGAAAGCGGCTCAGCGCGCGCCAGATCGACGACCTCGTCGCGTTCGTGATCGCGGTCTCCGGGGAGGATGCGCCGGACGATTCCCTCGC
>DASXQO010000210.1:0-3690 GCA_036507115.1 Candidatus Eiseniibacteriota bacterium
TGGCTGTTCTGGACGTACATCGCGCTCGATGCGGCCCTGCGTTTCGTGATCGATTTCACCCGCTACTACGACGCGACGAGCTACCTCGGGAAGATCGGGCCCTTCCCGTTCAACGTGAACCAGGTCTTCAGCGTCGTGCTCATGCTCGTCGCGGTGTTCATGATCCGCAGGCTGAGACACGCCCGCGCGCAAGCGGCAGCCGTCCCCCCGGTGCCCGAATCGCGCCCGGACGAAAGTGCGGCCCAGGGCTTGGGAAACGCGGAGCCCTCCCCGGCGCGGCGGGACCCAACCGCCTGACCGATCCCGCCTTGATCCGCGTGGATGGCACGACCCAGGTCTACGCGGTGCTTGGCCAGCCGGTGCATCACAGCCGGTCCCCCGAAATCCAGAACGCGGCGTTTCGCGCCGCGGGTATGAACGCCGTGTACGTGGCGCTCGAGGTTCCCGCACCGCGCTTGAAGCAGGCGCTGGACGGCCTTCACGCGGCCCGGGTGCTGGGGCTCAACCTGACAGCGCCGCACAAGGAGTCGGCGTTCGCGCTGGCGCGCGAGTGCACGCCGGAGGGGAACGATGCCCGGGCGGTCAATACGCTCCGCTGGGAGCCCGGCGGCTGGCGCGGACACGCGACCGACGGCGTCGGGTTTCTCGCATGGGTCTCGGAAGTGGGAGACGACCTGAGCGGCAAGCGAATCCTGCTCCTCGGCGCCGGCGGTGCCGTGCGGTCGATCATCACGCCGCTCATCACGCTCAGGCCCGAGTCGATCCATGTCGTCAGCCGGAGGGCCGACCGCGCGGGGTCCCTAGCGCGAGGTACCGCGGGGTCCCTAGCGCGAGGCACCGAGGAGTATCAGATTCCCGTCACCTCGGCCGCGCTCGTCGATACGGGAGGCGGAGGTTCAAACGTTGAAGGAAAAGGATGGCACGTGATCATCCGAGCGCTCTCGGTCGAGGCGGTATCCGACGAGGAGGAGCGATGGTGGCGCGGGCACGAGAAGGGCGCCCTCGTCTTCGACCTGAACTACGGCTCCCGCGCGACCGATGCGCGCGCCCATGCCCGCGCGCATGGGCTTCGCTACGAGGATGGGGGCGCGCTCCTGATTCACCAGGGGGCGGCCTCGTTCGAGTTCTGGACGGGGAGGAAGGCTGACCGCGACGCGATGCGGGAGGCGCTGCGCGCGGCGGGATGAGCGCGCCGTCGGCGCGAGTGCGGAGGATGGGGAGGATGGGTCCGATACGCAGGACGGTTCAGGCTGGGTTGACGGATTTCCTGGATATGCTGCTGGACCACCGTTGCCCCGGGTGCGGCGGCTCTCCGCCGCGCGACCGCGGCGTTTGCCCGAGCTGCGACGGGCTCGTCGACAGGACCGGGGTCGCGCTCTGCCTTCGGTGCCTGCATGGCGACGCCGCTACCGCTCGCGTCGAGCGCGGCTGTCCCGCCCATGGATCGGCCCGTCTGCTTCTCGCGGGTCCTTCGTTCGAGCCTCCCCTGGACCGCCTCGTCCACGCGTTCAAGTACGAAGGAGCGAAGGCGCTCGCCCAGTGGGTGGCATCGCTCCTGCCCGCGCCCCCGGGACTCGACGAGGGCATCGGCAGGGAATACGTCCTCGTCCCGATCCCGCTCCATCCCGCGCGCCGCGCCCGCCGAGGCTACGACCAGGTAGCACTCCTCGCGAGCCACGCATCGGAGCGCTGGGGCGTTCCCGTCGTGGATGCGCTCGTCCGCGTGCGCGACCACGAACCCCAGGCCCGGCTCGACCCCGACCGGCGCCGGACCAACGTGACCGGAGCGTTCCGCGTCACGAGCGGGGCCCTGATCACAGGAAGGCCCATCCTTCTCCTCGACGACGTGGCCACGACCGGGAGCACGCTGCTCGCGGCGGCCGAGGCGCTGGATCTGGTTGGCGCTGCGTGGGTTCTGTCGCTCGCCGCTTCCCACGGGGGAGCGCAAGCGGGTGCAGACCGGGACGCGACAGCGGCGTTGCCGAAGCGCTAATCTTTATGATAGATTTTCAAACTTGGTAAGGACAGGGTCCAAGTTTCACGGTCCTTCGATAATTCTTTGACGCGCAGCGAATTACGCAGAATGTTCGCTCGGGAGGGCGGAATGAACAAGTTGCGTATTTTGGACGAGGCCTATCTGCCGATCGTGACCAAGCCGAGCCGGTACACAGGTAGCTTCCTCCATGCTGCCCGCAAGAATCCGGAGGCAGTGAAGGTGAAGGCGCTCCTCTGCTTCCCGGATCTCTACGAGATCGGGATGTCGTATCTGGGGATCAAGATCCTCTACCACATCTTGAACAAGCGCCAGGACACGATGGCGGAGCTTTGCTTCACGCCGTGGGGAGACATGGAGCAGCTCATGCGCGCCGAAGGGATTCCTCTCTACTCCCTCGAGTCGCGCACGCCGGCGGGCGAGTTCGATCTCATCGGCTTCTCGCTTCAATACGAGCTTTCCTACACGAACGTGCTCACGATGATCGATCTCGCGCAGATCCCGCTCCGTTCGGCGGACCGCCGCGATCACCACCCGATCATCGTGGCGGGCGGGCTCTGCACCGTGAACCCCGAGCCGCTCGCGCCCTTCATCGACGCATTCGTGATCGGGGACGGCGAGGAAGTGATCCAGGAGATGTGCGACCTCATGCTGGAGCGGAGGGAGCAGGGACTCAAGCGCGCGGAGGTGCTCCGCCGCCTGGGCGCGCTCGAGGGCGTCTACGTGCCCGCGCACTTCGACGAGGTCCTGAATCCTTTCGGTTTCATCGCGCGCGAGCCCAAGCCGGACTCGCCGACCCAGAAGCCCCGCTATCGCTACGTGCCGTCGCTCGATCCGGAGTACTACCCGGAGAAGCCGCTCATCTCCCCGACTGAGATCGTGCACGACCGGCTCGGCGTGGAAGTCATGCGCGGGTGCACGCGCGGCTGTCGCTTCTGCCTCGCGGGCTACATGAACCGCCCACTCCGGGAGAAGCGCGCGGACCAGGTCGTGAAGGAAGTCCAGTGCGGCATCGTGCACGCCGGCTGGGACGAGGTCTCCTTGCTCTCGCTCTCGACCACGGACTACAAGCAGCTCCCCGTCGTGCTCCACGAGCTCGACCGGTTCACGAACGAGCTGGGCGTGAACGTGTCGCTGCCCTCCACCCGCGTGGGCACGCTCGCCCCTTCGGTCGCCGACAAGATCCAGCAGGGCCGCCGCGGCAGCATCACCTTCGCGCCCGAGGCCGGGACGCAGCGGATGCGCGACGTGATCAACAAGGGGATCGACGAAGCCGAGCTCGAATACTCGGTCAAGCTGGCGCGCGACCAGGGATGGGGCGGAATCAAGTTCTACTTCATGATCGGGCTGCCGACCGAAACCGAGGCGGACGTGGACGGCATCGCCGAGATCATCGGCAAGTGCCAGCAGTGGGCGAAGGGCGGGAACAAGCGGATGGGGTTCAACGTGGGTATCTCTCCCCACGTGCCGAAGCCGCACACGCCGTTCCAGTGGGAGCTCCAGGACTCCATGGAGACGCTGAACAAGAAAGTCGAGCGGCTCCGCAAGGGCTTCCGCGGTATGGGCAACGTGCGTCTCAAGTGGCGGGATCCCGACACGGCGTTTCTCGAAGGCGTGTTCTCGCGCGGCGATGTCCGCACGGCGGACGCGCTCGAGGCAGCATGGCGCATGGGCGCGCGCTTCGACGGCTGGTCCGA
>DASXQO010000211.1:0-4323 GCA_036507115.1 Candidatus Eiseniibacteriota bacterium
GAGCGGCGTCGTGAGCCGGCTCATCTGCACCGAAACCGGTCTCCTCGCGAATCCGGCATGTCCCAGCACCGAGATCGAGCTGTTCCGCGAGGGGAGCGATCCGACCGGCTACTGCAACGTGCACACCGGAACGGAGAAACCTCCGACCGAGACGCTGGACTTCCACGAGACGGATACCGAGGCTCCGCCCGACGAGCGGCTGAGGCTCTAGGGGGCGCCGAAGCGGGCGCTGCTGAGGCTCTAGGGGGCGCCGAAGTTGGCGCTGCTGCGGCCCTAGGCGCGCCGGGGGGTCGGCGCGACCGCGCCTTCCCTACCGCCCCAGGTCCTCGATCACGAGCGGCTGAGGCGCCGGCGGCTCATCGGCGATCCGGTACGAGCGCTTCACCGTCTCCGCCCATTCGGGAGCGTCGCGACGCGCCTCGAGGATCGCGAGTACCTCGTCCGCGGCAACCGGGTCTCCCACCTTGCGCAGAAGCCGGATCCCGACTCCGTGGTCGATCTGATTTTCCTTCACGTCGCGCCCCCCACCCATCGCGACGAGAAGCAATCCAAGCGTCCGCGAGTCGATCCCGACGACGAATCCTTTCCGGTCCGCGCGCACCTGCGTCTCGTAGGAAGCCTTGGGCAGGATCGTAGCATCCACGGTGACCCGCGGATCCCCACCCTGTGCCTGGATCATGGCTTCGGCGCGCTGGATTGCCGCCCCGGTGCCGAGCGCCATCTCCATGCGGGCGTCCCCTTCGTGCCGCTCGCGCGCCACGCCGCACAGCACGAGCATGGCCGAGCCCAGAAGCAGCGTCAGCTCGGTCACGTCCGCCGGACCCTCGCCGCGCAGAATCGCGAGCGCTTCGGCGGTCTCGTTCGCGTTCCCGATCGTGAGTCCGAGCGGCTGATCCATCGCGGTGATGACCACACGCGCCTTCCGTCCCAGCTCGCGGGCGACGTCCATGAGCTCCCGGCCCAGTTCCTTCGCCCCTTCCCGGGTCTCCATGATGGCGCCCCGGCCGCACTTCACGTCGAAGAGGATCCCCGAGGCGCCCGCCGCGAGCTTCTTGCTCAGGATGCTCGCGACGATGAGCGGCCGGCTCTCCACCGTCTCGGTCACGTCGCGCAGGGCGTAGAGCTTCCCGTCCGCCGGGGCCAGATCCTCGCTTTGACCCGCGATCACGACCCCGATCCGGCGCGTCTGCGCGGAGAATTCCTCGGCGCTCAAGGCGGTCCGAAATCCCGGAATCGCCTCGAGCTTATCCCGCGTGCCGCCGGTGTGCCCGAGCCCCCGACCGACGATCATGGGGACCGCGGCGCCGCAGGCGGCCACCCACGGCGCGAGCGCGATCGAGATCTTGTCGCCGACACCTCCCGTCGAATGCTTGTCCACGGTGGGCCGGCCGATTCCGTTCCATTCCAGCACGCGACCGGAATGAAGCATCGCGTCGGTCAGCGCGACGGTCTCCTCCCGATCCATGCCGCGCAAGGTAATCGCCATGAGGAGCGCGGCGGATTCGTAGTCGGGGATCTCTCCGGTGATGACCCCGCGGATCCACCGACCGATCCCGTCCCGGGAGATCGCACCGCCGTCCCTCTTGACGCGGATGAGGTCTCTCAAAGGCGTGCGGTCCCGTTCAGGGTTGGGCCCTGAACTCCGTGAAGGGCCGCGGCAGAAGCTCCGCCAGGCGGAGCTCTTCGGGGGATCCGTCGGCCCGCTCCAGCACGAGCCTGAGATCCGGCGCGTGCTCGAGGAGCACCTGACGGCACGCGCCGCAAGGAAGGACGGGGCGCATGGTTTCCGAGACGAGCGCGAGCCTCCGGAAACGCGAAGCTCCGCGCGCCAGCGCGCCGAAGAGCGCGTTCCGCTCGGCGCAGATCGAAAGCCCGTAGCTCGCGCTCTCCACGTTGACCCCGGGGTGGATGGCGCTGTCTCCGTCCTCGAGGAGGGCGGCGACGCGGAAACGGGAATAGGGTGCGACGCTCCGGTTCAGAAGCGCCCGCGCGGATTCGAGGAGCGAAGCAGGTGTCGGCACCGCACTAGGCACGGAGAAGCTCACGCGCCGAGGCTGCGCTAGGCACGCGGCGGCTCCCGCGTCTGCGCCGGCGCCAAGAGGGTGAGCCTGGCGAAGCGGACCGCGAGCTTCCGCTTCACCTTGTCATCGAAGGAGACGAGGAGCGACGCTTGGTCGCCGCTGCCTTTGGTTTCCAGCACGAGCCCGTCCCCGAACTCCGGGTGTTGGACGCGGTCCCCGACTTGAAAATCTCGCTGATCCGTCATGGTCCCTCTTGGTCTCCGCCTAACCGGACGATGGAATCCGGGTGCTCTTGTACTGGACTTTGCGCGCGCGCCTCACCCCCGCGGACCCAGCCGTATCCGACTCGTGCCGTTCGCCGACCAGGGTGAGGATCTTCGCGGGCTTCCCATCGCTCAGGAAAACCCGCACCACGCGCTTTCCCATGCTGCAGAGAACTTCATATGGGAGCGTGTCCGCGCGCTCGGCGACCTCCTCAAGCGTGATCGCAGCACCCCCCTGCTCCCCGAACAGGACCGCCTCGTCTCCGAGCCCGACGTCGGGAATCTCGGTCGCGTCCACCATCGTGAGATCCATGGTCACGCGCCCGATGATCGGAGCCCTACGGCCCCGGATCAGAACCTCGCCGCGGTTCGAGAGGAGCCAGGGCAGGCCGTGGCCGTACCCGACCGGGAGGACGCCCACGCGCGTCGTGCGCTTCGTCTGATACGTGCGGCCGTAGCTGATGAAGCGCCCCGCGGGCACGGAGCGAAGCTGGACCACGCGTGACTTGAAGGACATCACGCCCTCGACCGGGATGGCCCGCGGCACGCGATTGCTCGGGTAGAAGCCGTAGGCGAGGATCCCGGGGCGCACCATATCGAGCCTCGATTGTGCGAGGCTCAGGATCCCCGCGCTGTTCGCCGCGTGCCGGATCGGAACCTCGATCTTCCTGCGCGCGAGGACGTCCAGGATTTCGTGGAAGCGGCGTAGCTGCTCTTCGGCGAAGAAGGTGTTTCCCGAGTCCGCGTCCGGAAAGTGCGTGAATACACCCTCGAGCTTCAAATTCGGCATCGCGCCGACGCGCTCCGAGAATTCGAGCGCATCGCCGTCGGACACTCCCGTGCGACCCATGCCGGTGTCGACTTCGACGTGAACCCGGGAAAGGACCTCGTGGGCCACGCACCTCCGCGATAGAAGCTCGGCGAACTCCAGGCTCGAGACGCAGGCGGTGAGGCGGTGCTCGATGATCTCGTCGACTTCGGAGCGAAGCGAGGGGCTGAGGATCACGATCGGCGCGGTCAGCCCGGCGGCGCGAAGCTCGATCCCCTCGTGCAGCGTGGCGACGCCGAGCATGGACACGCCCGCTTCCATCGCGGCGCGGGAGATCTCGATGGAGCCGTGCCCGTAGGCATCGGCCTTTACGACGAGCAGAATCGCGCAGCCGGGTCCGACCGCGGCTTGGATGGCCGCGATGTTCCGGCCGAATCGATCCAGATCTACTTCGGCCCAGGTGGGAAATTCCATCGCATGTTGCCGGAAGTCCGGCACGTCACGAGTACCACAGGGCGTGTGGCGGCGCAAGCAGTTGGACACTGTCGTTTCATGCCACTACACTTTCGCGCGTGACCTCCATTAACTCTAATCCCCCGCCCGCTCCCGACCGAGAGGAATTCGCCCGGGCGGCCGCGGCACTTCTGGATCTGGTGCGGCACCTCTCGGGACCGGAGGGATGCCCCTGGGATCGGGAACAGACCTCGAAGAGCTTGAGCCCCTATCTCGTGGAAGAGGCGCACGAGATCGGAGAAGCGATCGCGCGCGGCGACGAAGCCGCGGCGCGGGAGGAGCTGGGTGATCTCTTTTTCCTCGTCGTCTTCCTCGCCGTCACCTTCGAGCGGGAGGACGGCACGAAGCCGGCGGAGGTGATCGGGAGAATCATCGGCAAGATGATCGCGCGGCACCCGCACGTCTTCGGCGAGCGGCGCGATCTGGACGCCCAGGGGGTCCTCAGACAGTGGGAAGAGGGAAAGCGGCGCGAAACGGGTCACGACTCGCTCCTCGGGAGGAGCCCCGAGCGCCTCCCGGCCCTCCTGCAAGCCTATCGGGTCCAGGAAAAGGCGGCCTCCGTGGGATTCGATTGGGAGAACGTCGAGGGCGTGATCACGAAGGTGCGCGAGGAGCTCTCGGAAGCCGAGGCCGCGATCCGATCCGGACGCGACGATCGCGTGGCCGAGGAAATCGGGGATCTGCTCTTCGCGGCGGTCAATCTGGCTCGCTTCGTCAAATCCGATCCCGAAGCGCATCTCTTGACGGCGGTCGGGAA
>DASXQO010000212.1:0-5028 GCA_036507115.1 Candidatus Eiseniibacteriota bacterium
CGTCGCCACCATCCTCCCGACCAGACGCCGAGCGCCAGGAGCGGGAGCGTGGGAAGCAGGTGCGCGGCCGCACTGTTGTCGTTGAAGGAATCGGGACCGCCGACGCGGATGAGTCTCCCGTCCTGCCGGATGGGATCGAAATAGGAGGCGATACCCCAGACGGCGGCGCCCAGGATCATGACCATCAAGAATCCCTGGAACTGCCGGCGTGTGCGCACGGTGCCGATGATCAATCCGTAGAGAAGCGTGAGCTTCGCGAGGTCGCCCAAATAGTGGACGCTCCGATCGAGGGACACGGCGAAGGGGGTGACCAGAGCAGCGACCGCGAGGAAGGCGAGAAGCCAGCGGGTCTGCGGATGTCCCAGGATTTCGCGTCCAAAAAGATTGCGACGCCGCACCAGGAATGCGAGGAGGAGAGCACCCGCCGCAATCTGGGTCCAGCTAAGCGCCGGCAGGTCAACACCCCACCAACGGAGAGGCGGATGCTGATAATAATCGAGAAGATAGGCAAGGAGAGCGTAGTAGGGTTCGCGGAATGAGGCCAGTAAACCCAGTCCGAACGCGGTTACCCACGCCGCGGCGGCGACGGACACGTCAGCCTTCCCGCGTCGCGTCGCTCGGCGCACCTACGGCGGCGTCCGCGTCCCGTCCCGGAGGGGGCATCTGGGATGGAAGCCGGTGCTCCCCTCGCTCCGGCTTCCACGTTATCTGTACCCGGCCCAATAGCCCGCTGACGCCACCGCGGACGGCGGCGACGTTGACCATGCAGAAGTAGTACGGAAGGCTGAAGATGCGGCCGCCTCGCCGACGCAGGCCGGGTGCGAGATGCCCCGCGAGAGCGAGCGTGTAAAAAGCAACCTGGGCCCAGACCAGCAGGTGCCATCGCGGGTCTTCCGACGCCAGGGCGAGGGTCGCGACGAAGAAGACCGCAATCCAAAGCCCGATGCTCCACCGGAGAACCTTGTGCGAGAGAAGCTGGATGGCGAAGAAACCTCTCCGGAGCGGATTCAGAAGTGCGAGTCGGCTCCGGATCGCATAGGCGCTTCGGTTGACGATGCGGACCTTTCGACGGAACTCCTCTGCGTACTCCCGGGTTCCATGCTCCTCGCACACGGCCTCGGGTGCGTACACGCACCGAAAACCGCGCTCCACGACGCGAAGCGGAATCACGAAATCATTCACGTCCGCGGCCTGGAGCGGCTCGAAGAGATCGCGACGCAGCGCAAAGATGGCGCCGTTCGATCCAACCATCGACCCGCACCGTGATTCCCAGCTTTTTAATACCCGCTCATATTTCCAGTACAGATCTTCCTGGATGCCGACATTGCACTCCCCGATTCCGATGTAGCATAACTCGCCGGTGACGCACCCGATCTCGGGATCGGCAAAGGGCTTCACGAGCCGCCGGATGGCATCGGGCCGATAGAAGGCATTTGCATCCGAGAAGACGAGCAGCTCGCCGCTGGCGGTCGCGACCGCCTCGTTCAGGCCCGCCGACTTTCCTCTTCGCTCCGATAACCGCACGAGCCGTATCCCGCGGTCCGCGAACGAGAGTACGATGGCGTCGGTTTCGTCGGTCGAGCAATCCGAAACGACCACAATCTCCAGGTGCGCCGGATAATCGAGAGCGAGGCTGTTCTCGATCTTCTCGCGCATGACCTGCGCCTCGTTGAAGGCCGAGACCAGGAGTGTCACGCGTGGGGATCCCCCCGGCTGCGGGAGCGGTCGGGAGCGGCGGATCGAACCCACGAGGAGAAGAAGGAGCGGATAGCCCACATAGACGTAGATTCCCACGAAAGCCGAGAGCGCTGCGAGGAGGAGAAAGATCATGAGGAGATCTCCGGGGCGGGCTCCCGCCCATTGGGACGATGTGCGGTTGGAGCCGCATGCCCCGCCCACAACCGGATCACCATGCTAAGCACCCGGTCCGCGAGGATTTCAGGCGGAAGATCGGTCGGGAGCAGCACGTGGGGCATCCCCTCCAACGCCTTCCGGTAGGCCGCCCGGAAGCCGTCGATCTGCTCCAAGCTGAGACCCCCCTTCCGCGCTTGGATCACCTCCGCGCGCTGATCCAGGAGCACGAAAAGTCGGGGACGCGGATACAGCGTCGTGGCCGCGCGCCGCAGCCATGCGTAGTTCGTCATTCGATTGCCTTTGTAAAGGAAGCGCAGATCCGTGATGTACCGATCCCCGAGAACCCAAGTGCCCCTTCGGACGAGCGGCACGACGTGGGCGGCGTAGCGCCACCAAAGCTCCAGCCAGACGGCCGCGTAGAAAACAATTCCCTTGAATTCGGCGCGTGACCACTTCCCGAGGAGGTGGAACAAGGAGGGCTCCGGGCTCTGTGTCTTCACCGCGCGCATACCCTGAAGCCGAGCCCGCAAACGCTTGCCCCACGGTTCGAGCACCGGCGTCACGCCGATCCGGCGCAACCAGGGGAGCCACGGAGTTTCCAAACAGCCCCACGGGCCGAGATACACCTTCGCGAGGCGCAGCCCCCCGAGGGCGATCCCCCGGTTCTCGATTGCGGCAATCAGCGTGCTTTTCCCGACGCCGTCGGGCCCGACGAGCGCGACCAAGCCGCCGCGCCTGCGTCGCCGCAGGCGACGCCCGAGCCACGCTGCAAGAAACCGGCCGGCGTTACCGGGCTCCGCGGTGACCAGGTAACGGCGAAAGGACCTTCGGATTCGCGCGTGGTGCCTCGTGCTCAATGCGGGCGTACCGAGCCACGAGAGGGCTTCGCCGAAGAGGCCGATGCCGCACGCGTCGGCCGCGATTCGCTCCAACGCTGCGCGATCCATGGGCGCGGCCCGGAGCTCTCGAATTCGCGCCACCCGCTCCTGCGGGGGCGGCCTCCTGGAGAGAGCCGTGTGAATCACGAGGTGCGCGAGTTCGTCCTCGGGGGCTAATCTGAACATGCCCTCCTCCACACGGCGCCGATCGAGCGCGTGTGAGGCGCACGCGTAGCGCAAGCCGTCCTGGACGAAGGCCCAGTGTAGATCCAGCGTTAGGAGATACGCGGATTCGTATCGGATCCATACACTCTTGAGTGGAGCGGTGTCCCCTCGGATTTCCAGATAACCCGCCTCCTCGAGCGAGCCCTCGCAGGGCTTACGCTGAGCAGGATCAACCAGAAGATCCAGGTCCTTGAGCTCGGGATTGGCGCTAGGCCGATCCCGCAGAACGGCGTAACGGATCCCGTGTGCCTCGACGTGCTTGAGAACCGTCCGATAGAGCGGCCAAGCGCTCCTGGCGGAAACGGCCGCGGACGTCTGGGGAATGCTCACGGCGTGGGATTCGTTCCCGGGTCTGAGTCCTTCTCGCACACGTAAATGATCGTGCGGCACAGCCAGCGGAGCGGTCCCCTGCGCACGGCGTGGCCGACGCGAACCGCCCAGGCGCCACGCATCCGCACGATCATGCCGAGCATGGGAACACCCCACCCATAGTTGTGTCGGATGCGGACGTCCTGGAAGACAGCCCGCATCTGAGCGGGCCAGAGATATCCACCCTGGGTCCGCGAGCCACGGAGCCGGGCCGCGAGGAGTTTGCGAAATCCTCTGCCTCCCTTGTGCCACGGGTTCTTCAGCGAAATCACCAACTTCCCTCCCGGACGCAGCACCCGGAGCATCTCATCGATGAAATGCCGCTGGTAGGCCGGGGGGAAGAGATGGAGAAGTCGAAGCGAGACGACCCGGTCGAACGTCCCGTCTCGAAACGGCAGCATGCGGGCGTTTGCGCGTCCCAGATGCACGTTCTCATAGCGATGCTCGGTGCAAGTGGCCTTGAGGTTCGCGAGCATGGCTGTCGTGAGGTCCACGGCGTGCATCTGAATCGGACCGGGCGCCAGAGCAAGCGCCCCGACTCCCGTGCCGGTCGCGACGTCGAGCACACGTGCGCCAGGCGCCGCGTCAACAGCCTCGACCAGTATCTCGCGCAGCAGCTGGACTTTGATCTGCTGCGGCAAACCGGCGAATCGGCGCTCGTCATATACGGGAGCCTCGATCGTGTACGCCCGTAGGTTCTGGCGTTCCATGGTTCGAAGCTCGTCTTCCTCCGAGGCTCCTGCGGTTCGACGAGGGCCTGCCGGGCTGGGCCGTCGGTCCACGAAGGATTCGAGTGCCGAGCGGAGGTTGGACTGGATCCATCTCCGGTCCCGGCTCGCGGCTGTTCGGAGCTGCGCGTGCTGAGCGATGTGTTCGACCCAATAGAGTTGAAGCAGGGGCCGCCAAAGAGCTTCCGGAATGTTTAGGCAGGCAGCGTACTGCTCGAGAGGAAGCGGAGGACGCCTGCCGCCCGCGAGGGCGCGGTCCGCTTCCGCAATGGCAGCACCAAGGCCGCCCCGCTTTCGAAAGGACGCATCACGCAGGTGGAGGTGGTAGAGATCCGCGAGCGCGATCCCTCGAGCGGTTCCCATGTCCCAGTCGACGACTCCGGCGATGGCGCCATTCAAATCGAACAGGATGTTCCCGAGCCAGTAGTTGCCGTGCGCGAATACGACCGGGACCGTCTGGCCTACGAGCGAGCTCTTGAGAGAAGCTCCAAAACGAGCGAACCGACCGATCCCATGCTCCGCCGCCAGTTGCCCAACCGCGGCCAGCCTGGGCGCGACGTCCGCGAGCCACGTTTCGGGCGTGATCGCCTCGGGGACGGCGGTCCGCATATGAAACTCCTGAAGATAGGACGCCGCGGTATCCCTCGAACGCGACCGTTCCCTCGTGCTCGCGCCGCGTGTCAACGATGCGCCCGGAAGGAACGATTCGACGGAATACACACGACCCGCGTGGACCCCGGACCGGATCAAGGTTGGAATCAAAGCCCGGTCGTTCCGATTCAGGCGCCCATCGGCAGCCAACATTTTCAGGCACTCGGCGTTCCGGCGCACGCGCGTGTCCGCCTGGTGGTGCCTTGCTAAGCGCGCCAGGTAGCGCTCCTCGTTCGTCCGTAGCGCCGCGAGAAGGACCCCTGTTGCCGACTCGCGAACCCACACGACCTCGATGGGGGCACCCATCGCCTCGGAGAGCGCGG
>DASXQO010000213.1:0-5929 GCA_036507115.1 Candidatus Eiseniibacteriota bacterium
TTCGCGCAGCGCGGCGGAGGCGAGTCCGTGCGCCTCGAGGAGATTCGCGATGACGTGAAGCGCCCGCGAGCGATCCTTGACCCCCGGAGGCCAGGTCCCCTCGTCGTACCCGTGGAATCCCAGCACCTCCGGCTCGTTGATCGTGATCCAGAGATCCACGAGGTCCCCGTAGCGCTCGCCGGCCAGGCGCGCGAAACGCGTGAAATGAGGGAGATTCTTTTCCACCTCCCAGCCGCCGAGCGCCGCGAACCAGCGCGGATTCGTGAAGTGGTGGAGCGTGACCATGGGCGTGATGCCGCGCGCGCGGCAGGCGAGGAGAACGCGGCGGTAGTGATCGATCGCCGCCTCGTCGTAGCGCCCCGGGTCCGGCTCGATGCGGCTCCACTCGATCGAGAGCCGGTACGCATCGAGGCCCAGCGATCGCAGGAGATCCAGGTCCTCTTCGTAGCGCTCCCAGTGGAGGCACGCCGCGCCGGACCGGTCTCCGTTCTGGATCCTGCCGGACGTCTGTTCCCAATCCCACCAGTCGTTGCGGTCGTTCCCGCCTTCGACCTGATGGGCGGAGGTGCCGGCTCCCCAGAGGAAGCGGCTCATGAATCCGAGAGCTTTCGCGCGAGCGCCTTGGCCTGTTCGCGGATCTCCGGAACGGCGGTCGTCTCCCAGTAGCATCCTTTGAGCGGCGGGCCCAGCGTGAAGAGCGCCGGCGAGGGGCGTCCGTCCGAGCCGATGAGCGCCTGATCCCCGTCCGCGTCGAACCCGAGCCCGAGCGGTCCCGGCCGCGCGAGCCCGCGCGCGAGAAGGTCGCGGACCAAGGCGTCGGGCGAGGATCGAAAGTCCATCCCGGGTCCCGTGCAATTCACGATACGGGCCGCGCGGAGGGTTTCCGAGCGTGCCGTCCCTCGGCGTCGGACCACGAGCTCGATCGCGTCCTCTTTCTCACTCACGCCGGCGATCCGCCCCGCCACGACGCGAAGGCGCCCCGTGTCGAGAAGCGAGGCGATCGTCTTCGCGTTGTCGGGGGCCATGCGGTGCCGGTGGATTTCCCAGTAGGGGCGCGCGTGTCTCAGGAAGCGCCGGCGCGCGCCTTCCGGCCAGGACGTCCAGATCGAAACGGTCCGCTTCCGGATCGAGTCCACGACAGGCCGCCACTCGACTCCCTCCGCGGACGCGGCCCGGACGTCCTGCCGCATCGCCCGAAGCACCTCCCGCGGCCCCGCCGTGTTTCCCTCGATCCGCGAAGACCAGGCCGGGAGGAGCTCGGTTCGATGCGGGAGCGGAAGTAGCCCGTGTGTCGAGACGGCGACGATCGGGCCGCGGTGGTTCCGATGGTCGAGCGCCAGGGCGACATCGACCATGGTCAAGTTGGAGCCGATGGTCACCACCGGATCGCCCGCGGCCAGCGGATCGAGCGCGCCCGGGTCCCAGGGATCGGCCGCGTAGCGGGGGGACGAGCGAAGGCCTCCGTTCCCGAGGGGATCGGAAGGGGCCGGATTTCCGATCGCGAGGACGGCGACGCGGCTCTGAAGCACGGAGCCGTCGCGCATGCGGAGTCGCGGATTCGCCCCCTTGGCGTCCGGCTCGATTGCGACCGCTTCTCCCACGATCCTCGTGAGGCGCGCGGTCGACCCTTCCATGGCGGCGAGGAGGGTTCGCTCCACGTACTCGCCGTAGACATGGCGCGGCAGGAAGGCCGCCGCGGACGCCAGGCCGGCCTCCGGTCCCTGAAACCGCCCGGCAAGCCATCGCACCAGATGTTCCGGGTCGTCGGGGTAGGCGCTCATCCGAATGGCGGGGACGTTGAGAAGGTGACAGGGGAGCGAGGTCTGAAACGCCTTGCCGGCGCCGAACGGAGGGCGGCGTTCGATCAGGCAGATGTCGATCGGTTTGGTCGCGTTGCGCAGGAGATGGGCGGCCGTCAGCGAGCCCGCGAACCCGCCGCCGACGATGGCGACTCGAGGCGTTTCGGTTGATCCCATGCGGTCGGCTTGCGGTCTCTCCTCTGGAACGTCGGGTCTTTCGGGCCGGCGCCATTATCGTCGTACCGAGCGCGCCGGACCAGCGGGAAACGCGCTCCGGGCGGGACCGACCCGCCTGCTAGGATAGGCTCCATGTCTCCCCGCCCCCTTATTCGCGTCCTTCTCATCGGAACAGGATTCGGGGCGCAGGTCCATGCTCCGGGCTTTGCGCGGAATCCCGCCTTCACTTTCGCCGGAGTCGCGAGCGGGAATCTCGAGAACGCGCGGCGGGTCGCGGCGGAATTCGCGATCCCCTACGCGAGCGACGATTGGAAGCGGATGCTGGAGGAAGTCGAATGCGACCTCGTCTCGATCGCGACGCCGGTCGATCAGCATTACCCCATGGCCCGCGCGTCGCTCGAACGGAGCCGCCACGTCCTGTGCGAGAAACCGTTCGCGTTGAACGCGGCCGAGGCGCGCGAGCTGGCCTCGATCGCCGACGCCCGGGGTGTGGTGGCCGTCGTGAATCACGAATTCCGCCACTATCCCGCGCGGGAGGCGCTGACCCGGAAAATCCGCGAGGGCGGTCTCGGCCGCGTCGAGCACGTCATGATCCGCGACCGGATTCCCGGGTGGGCGCGAAACCCCAAGCGCCGTCTTACCTGGCTCGTGGACAAGAAGCGGGGAGGCGGTTACCTCGGAGCCCTCGGTTCCCACCACGTCGATCAGCTACTGCTCTGGGGAGGTCCGATCCGGCGCGTCTTCTGCGCCCTGCGCACGGTCGCCGCCGAGTCCGCGGACGCGGCGTCCCCGTTGCGCGAGATCACCGCGGACGACAGCTTCACGCTGATCGCAAAATTCGAGAACGACGCGAGAGGGGTCGTGGATCTCTTCGGGGGAGCGCACGTCCGGGGTCAAAGCATGGAAGCGTGGGGCTCCGCCGATTCGCTGACCGTGCTCGATGGATATCGCCTTGGGCGTCCCAAGGAAGACGGCTCCTTCGAGGCGGTTCCGATTCCGGAGGACCTGGCTATCGACCCGACTCCGGAGGTCCCGCTGCTCGCGCCCTTCTCCTTCAAGGTGGAGATGATCCGCGCCGCGATCCAGGAGGGGAAGCCCGCGAGCCCCGATTTCGACGACGGGGTGGAGATTCAGAAAGTGCTGGATGCCGCCCGGCTGAGCGACCAGTCGGGCGGCTGGGAGTCGATCGCGCCCTGAGGCCGGCGCCGCTCAGCAGCCAAGCATCCAGAGCGGCGCCAGCATCAAGAGGATGTACGTCACATACTGGGCGACGGGATCAGCCGGATCCATGCTCCCACTCTAGCGCAACAGCATGATCCGCTCCGACAGGATCTTCGCCCCGACCTTGGTCGTCGTGAAGTAGATGCCCGATCTCGCGGCGCGGCCGCGGTCATCGGTTCCGTCCCAGCGGGCGCGGTGCACCCCCGCCGGCATCGGTCCGTCGATCAGCGTGCGCACGAGCCGCCCCGCCACGTCGTAGACACGGAGGGTCACCCGCGCATCGGCCGGCAGCACGAAACCGATCTCGGTCTGGCCCGCCGACGGATTCGGTCGCGCGCCCAGGAGCGCCGGCGCGGCAACCGTCGCCGCGTCTACCTGCACGCTCGGATTGAACGAGGAGATGCCTGCCGCGGCGCCCTCCGAGGTCCCGGCCCGCAAGCTCTGGATCCGGACCGTCCCCGACGCGCCCGACGGCACGCGCTCGAGCAGAACCAGAATCCTGTACGAATGGGCGGAGCGGGCGCCGGACCCCACCTCGTAGAGCATGACACGCGCGATGCCCAATTCGTCGATCGCCCACTCGAGCTGGGTCCCTTCTCGCGCGTTCGCGGCTTCGAGGCTCAGGCCGCGGATCCGGGCCGGTGCGCCTTGAGGATTGAGCACGAATTGGGTGCCGCCCCAGTTCTCGGCGGCGTCGACCCGTACGGTGGCGACCCCTTCGACCGCGCTGGTCCAGCGCGGGGCTCCCTCGAACCCGATCGAATTTTCACCCGCGGGGACGGCGCCGATCGCAGGAGGAAGCGTCAAACCCGGCGCGCCGCCCTGGATCCCGACGATCTTTCGCACGCAGCAGATGACGTCGCGGATGTCGATCGAGCCGTCGCCGTTGCAGTCGGCGCGCGCCGCCACGGAATCAGGGCAGACGGCACCCGAGTCGCTCGATGTCGCCAGGGCGCATCGGACCAGCCGGATCACGTCGAGCACGTCGGACACGCCGTCTCCGTTCACGTCGCAGCCCGAAGAAGAGGTTACGCAGATGAAGCCGTCGGCGACCGGCTGCAGCGTCGGGCAGGCAGGGATCGCCTCTCCGGCCGGATCGGCGACGATCGTCGCGAGATCGAGGACCCGGAAGGTTTGTGGAGGGGTTTCAGGCGCGATCGAGTAGCAGATGCGGACTACCGGTCCGTCTCCCGGCGGGATCGAAGCCCCGGGCGTCGTCGAATAGAGAATGATCCTGGTCTGCGCACCCTCCGCGGTCCAGCCCACCTGGAATCCCGCGGCGCGCCCGACCGGTTCGACCGAGACCGCATGGATCAATGCTCCGTCCGCCGGCTCGCCTCCATCGGGATCATAGACCGCGAGCGTGGTCTGGAGGCCGCCCACCGCATGCGTGTTCATCAGCGTGAGCGCGAGGCATGCGGTTCCGCCCGGAGGCGCCACCGCCGTGCAGAACGTCCCTGGAAGCGGATCGCGGATCCGGTCCGGCCCGAAACCCAGGATGTAGCATCCCGGGCCGGGCGTGCAGACCGAGTCCGGGCGCACGGTGAAGGTCGCGTTGGCGAAGGTCTCGCTGACGGTGGAGTCGGTCGAGTCGGCCGCGAACGGAATGACGCGTTCGCGGGCGACCACTCCGTATTCGCCGAACCGAAGCCTTCCCACGTCGAAGGAACGCGTGTAGGGGCTGATGACGGCCGGGCACGTCCTGGCCGGATCGGGCTCGCGGACGGTGATCTCCACCCAGTATCGGAAGGGGCACGGCCCGGGGCGCATGCACGGAATCTCTTCAGGGCCACGGATCACGGCACCCACGATCTCGTAGCAGTCGTCCGGGAGCTCGCCGGCCACCGTGATCGACACGGGGTCGCACGTCGTCGGCTCCGGCGGCGCGATGGAGATTCCCTTCAATGCCGCCAGCGCGGGCGACGCGAGGACAAAGAGGAAGAGAAAACACGTGCCGGCCATCGCCCGCCGACTGAGCGGCGCGCTGCGGCCGTCTGAGGAATTCCGCGAAGGCCTTTTCACCGTCAACCCCCTGGTTTCACAACCGGCCTTTGACGAGACAGCTTAGAAGCGGGCGAGAGGGGGAGCGTTCCCGCTTTCGTGTTCTACGTCCTGATCCACTTCACCATCATGGCGCGCCGATCTTGATCGCGTGGCGTATCGCGCTGCGGACCGCGGAGTCGTTTGCCGGATCGCGAGGATCGAGGAATCGACCCTCCCGGTCCACCAGCATCTCATCGAGGTTGAACACGAGAAACGCCGTGGCGGGTGTATCCGTCACGACCGTGGGCACCCCATGGATGATGAATTCGTTGTCGATGCGCGCCTGGTACGTGAACGGGCCGCCGCCCTCGCCGGAAATCGTCCCCTCGAAGTACACCGTGCTCCCGATGAGGAAGCTCAGGTCTGGAATCGCGACCGCGTCTCCCGCGTGGAGCGCCTGGAGGTGCCCCTGCACGTGGTTGTATACGCCGGGAGGCACGAGTTCCGTGTCGAGGCTGTCCGCCTGATGGGACAGGAGATCGATGACGAAGGGTCCGCGAAATACGACCCCACCCCCCTCGTCGAGGGAATCGTCATCGACTTCGCCGAGAGTGTCCTCTTCGGCCCCGTTCTCCCCTCCTCCGCCCGCGAAGCGGACGTCGCGCACGACCAGAAGCGCTCGCGTGAACGTCACCTCGACGTGGTTCGAGTCGGAATCGGCGGATGCCAGGCCCGCGGCTGGGAGCGCG
>DASXQO010000214.1:0-5598 GCA_036507115.1 Candidatus Eiseniibacteriota bacterium
CCCGCGCGGCTCGGGAGTCTTGCCGAAATCGCGTTTCCGCCGGTAGTCGGCGAGCGTCATCGCTCAGGCGCTCCGCCGGTTCCGGCGCGGGCCCGTTCCGGCGCGCTTCGCCTTGGAACCGCTGCGGCCCCCTTCGCCGCGCTCGGCGAGGCTCCGCTTGAGGAGCGGCATCAGATCCACGACCTCGGAACGCGCGGGCCTCCGTTCCTCCGGCTCCTCGGGCTCGAGGACCGTGTGGGTCTGGCCCGCGCGTACCTTGTGACGGACCAGCGCCAGAACGTCGTCGCGGTATTCGTCCTTGTACGTGGCGGGATCCCACTTCCCCGTCATGCCCGCGATGAGCTGCTCGGCCATCTTGAGCTCCCGCTCGGAAACGCCGGCGCCCTTGGCGGACACGGGCGGCGCTTCGATCTCCCTCGCGCTCCTGAGCTCGTGCGCATAGCGCAGCAGGTCCAGGACCAGAACCTGCTCCCGTACGAGGAGGGCGGCGAGACGCTGGCGCGTGCGAAGCACGACGCGGGCGATCCCTACCTTGCCGCTCCGCTCCAGCGCGGCACGCAGCAGCGCGTAGCTCTTGCTCGCTTTCTTGAGCGGCTCGACGTAGTAGGGGGTCTCGTAGAACACGGGGTCGATCTCCCCCTTCTCCACGAACTGGACGATCTCGATCGTCTCGCTCGCGTCGACATTCGCCCGGCGCAGCTCTTCGTCGGTGAGGACGACGTACTCGTCGGGCTCGTATTCGTACCCGCGCACGACCTCATCCCAGGGAACGTCCCGGCCGGTGTTCTTGTTGTACCGCTTGTTGCCGACCGGCGAGAAATCCTTTCGGTCGAGCAGGGAAAAACTGAGCTCGTGCGTCTTGGTCGCCGGCTGCAGGCTCACCGGAATTTCCACCAGACCGAAGCTGATGCTCCCCTTCCAAAAAGCGCGTGCCATGGATTCTGGACTCCCTTCGATGTAAGGGCTCGGCCGTGGGCCCCCGGCGAAATGCCAAGCAGAGGGCGAGCCAGATTCGGGGCTCCTGCAAGTTGAGCGCAGCCCGAGGGAGGGAACATTGTAGGAAAGTCCGCTATCGGCCAGATCGAGAACATCTTACAAGAAGAAACTCCCTTTTCTTCACCGCCGGGCCGGTCGAGAGGCCTCGGCAGGCGAGCACCCGCGCGCGCCACGGGTCCACGGCCTCCGGGCTCCCCCGCAATCCCCGGCGCCCTAGGGGGATTCGAACGCGGGCCGCAAATTGGTAATTCCGTGGCATGGGACTTGTTATCCCTCTGCGTAGGACACGGGGACAGGGCTGGATCGAGCCGCCGTCCGACGATGCCCCACTGTCCAGAGAGGATCATTCCGATGACTGCTGGAGAACTCATGACGCGGAAATTCGAGACCGTGCACGCGGACGCGAACATCGAGGAGGTCGCGCGCAAGCTGGAATCGTGCGGCACCGGTGTGCTTCCCGTGTGCAAGGACGGCCTCCTCGTGGGCATGGTGAGGCACGGAGATCTCGCGTTGCACGCGGCTCCCTCGAAGCACCGGGCGGAGCCGACCCGCGTCGCAGATGTGATCGCACCCGACATCCTGTTCTGTTTCGAGAGCACCGAAGTGACCGAAGCGGCAAGCCTCATGAAGGAAAACCGGGTCCCGCTCCTGCCCGTGCTCAGCCGCAGCAAGAAGGTTGTCGGAGTCCTCGCGCTAAAAGATATTCCCGGCGAGCGAAGCACGCAGCCCGTCTAGGAATCCCGACGGCCGGTTTTCGAGGGACACGTAACATTCGTCGCGGGAGGCGCGTCTGACGACCCGCCGAGCGGACCGGGGGGCTCAACCTCTCCCGACGTCACTGCCTCGTCGGGGGGCGCCACGGGCTCGGGAAGGGGTTCCGGAGATTCGGCTTCCGGCGCCGGCTTTCCGAGAGCGGCCGCCTGCAGAGCCTCGCCCGCCGTCGAAGCGGGTGCCGCGGCCGTGCCCGGCGGCGTGGCTTCCGCCTCCGTGACCGCCTCGGGCCTTTCGACCCCCTCCCCTTCTACACGTGCTTCCTCCGGCTTGTCGACCACCAGTGCGCGAAGACGCTTCGCGAGAACGCGCACCAGCTCTTGCAGCAGGGCCAGGTCTCCTGCCGCGATGTCGTAGAACTCGTCGCGTTGCAGCGCGAGCGCCAGCCCGTCCTGGACGCACTCCGCGCGGTGCCCGCGAGCCGAATCGTCTACCAAGGACCACGTCCCGAACGCCTCGCCGGGCCCCACTTCCGACATCTTGCGGTCCCCCGTGAGGAGGACCACGCGGCCCTCCACGACGATGTAGAGGGCGTCGGCCGGGTCGTCCTCTCCATAGATCATTTCTCCCTCGAAGATCGAGATCTCGCGCGCGACGTTCGCGAGCGCGAGCAGATGGCGCGGCCCGACGTCTCTTAGAAGATCCGCTCCCTTCAGCACGAGCACGCGTTCGACGGGGGTGAGCATGCGCGGGCTCAGCAGGCCGCGGTCCGGGCCGCGAGAGCGGGAAGTTGCGTCTGTTCCTTACCCTGGAACCGCGCTTCGACTTCCGCGCGGACCACCGCGCTCTCGTCGCTTTCGAGCGCGAACGTGTCCGCGGTGAGCTCCGGCACGTACCACGAGGCGCGGACAGCGCAGGCCTTGAGCCACGCGTCTCCCGACTGCCACGCCGCCCGGATCCACTTGGCCAGCTCGCCCGGATCCGTCGCCGCGGGCGCGCCGGCATCGGGCCGCTCCTCCTCGAAAATCTTGCTCAGGGGCCGGAATACCGAACGCGGGAGCACGTGGCTCAGATATTCCAGGGCAGGCGCAGCGGCCCCGAGCTGGCGTAATTTCAGGCGCTCGAACGAGCCAAAGAGCGCCCGAGGCTCGTACCAGCAGGCCAGCGCGCGCATCGCCCGCTCGAGAGCCATCTCCGCGAATTCCCGGTAGCTCTCCGCGAGGAGGCGAAGCTCCGGAAGGGCGTCCGTCTCCAGACGAGCCGCCGGTGTAAGCCAGGCGCGATACTCGCGCAGCTCGCGCAGAAAGAGCCGGTGAGCCATGATGCGCGGGAGCACCGGCTCGCCCGTCTGCACCCGCACACGGCTCAAGTTTCGAAGCCCCAGGTGCCGCAGCCCCCGGTCGCTGCTCCGTACCAGGACCAAGAGCGTGTCGACGGCCTGAGGGCTCGCGATCTGAGCCAAGGTGCGAGCCGCCAGCGTCTGCGCGCGCGCGCCGCTCTCGCCGCTCAGGAGATGCGTGAGGGCGGGCACCGCCGCGTCCCCGAGCGCGGCCAGCGCCTGGCGCGCCTCGTAACTCAGGTCGGGCACCAGCAAGAGCGGCAGGATGACGTCCAGGAGCGGGCGGCTCGGCCGCCGTGCGGCCGACAGGAGCGCCGCGCGGCGCACGTCGGGGTCGGGATTCGACAACAGAGCGCGCAGGGGCGCCGTGGGAGCGGCTCCCGGCAGCGTGCCGAGCGCGCGGGCGGCGAGCAGGAGATCCTCCTTCGTGCCCGACTGGATCCGGGCGTCGGTCCACTGGGGCGGGATCGCGGCCGGGGCCTCGTGCGGCCGGTCGAACAGCGCGTCCAGCACGATCTGGCGTAGCTCGGGGTCATCCCCTTCGAGCAGACGCCGAACGAACGTGGTCGGCTCTCGGCTCATGGCAAGCAGGTAGCCGACCGCGGCGCGTCGCACGTTCTCGTTCGGGTCCTTGAAGAATCCCTCGATCAGGTCCTGATCTCCGCGAAGTCGCTTCGCTTCCATGGTCTGCAGGGCGGCGGCGCGGACCGCCGGGGACGGGTGCCCCAGGCAATCGCGGATCGCCCGGACGATTTCGGGATGGTCCGTGTGCTCGGCAAGCCCGAGCGCGAGCACGATCCGCCGCTCGTCGTCGGCCTGGAGCGCCTGGACGAGCGCCATTCGCGCGGCGGGCATGCGGATCGAGTCCGCGACGGCTTCAGGCTCCATCCAGCGGCTGCTCAGAGCCTTCTGGATCGCACCGCGATACCGCCGGTGCAGGCCCAGCAGCACGACCATCCACAGGGCCGCGATCACGACCGTGGCCGTCGCGAGCACCGGAATGTCCACTCCCATGAACCGGAACGCGACGATCAGGAGCACGCCTACGACCGCATCCGACCAGCGCTCAACGAGTGTGTCGATGGCGGGCTTGATCCGGCGCCGCTCGGGCGGGCGAACCGCCATGTAGTAGATCTCCGCCGTGGATTTCCCGAACACCTGGGACAGCACGCCCTGCACTCCCCGCATCAGCACGACGGGCCGCCAATAGTGCGACAGGGCGGCCCAGGACCCGAACGCCATGACCGTGACCGGCTGAAGTCCGGTGGAGACCGCGAGGTCGAGCCGCCGCAGCAACCAGCCCGCCACGCCCAATTGGAAGACGAGCGCGATTCCGTTGATCGCCGCGTGGAACTTGCCCAGGAACTGCGTCAGCTCGTGCGGATCGGGAAAGGCGTGCTGGGCGAAATACTTGAACTGGAAGTCGACGAGCGTCGCGACGACCACCGAAAGCGCGAGGGCGATCGCGAGGAACTGGATGTAGGCCGACCTCTTGACGATTTGCCACCGCGTGGCGGCGGCGGTGGTGTCCGCGGGACTGGGGCGGTGGCGGCGATGCGTATCGACCGAGCGCGTCATGAGGTGCGCCACGATGAGGAGACCCGAAAGGATCCACATCAGCCCGACACGCTGCACGACCGGCGTGAGCCATCCCGCGATGGCGCCGCCCAGGAGCCCGCCCGCCAGACCGCATGCGCTGAAGAGCGGGAACAGCCGCCGCGCGCGGCGCGAATCCCAGACGTCGAGAGCGAGTACCCAGAAATGAGGGAGGAGGATCATCGCCTGACTACCGGTCCAGAGGTAGAACCCGGCGGCCGTCCAGTGGCGTGAGATCGGGAAGACGGCCGCGGCGAAGAGGCTGAAGGCGATCGCGACGTACTGGTTGAACCGGGTCGCGCCGATGCGCGTGAACCGTCGAACGACGCGCCCTTCGAACCACACATAGACCACCGATGCGATCGCGACTCCGACGTAGGCGTAAGGCAGCGCGAGCGCGCCGAATTCGGCGAGAAAGATCGCGTCCCGCTGCACCTTCGCAACGGTGTACGCGCAGAACAGGATACCGACCAGGCCCCCCATCAACGCGAGGAGCCGCCGTTCGTGGGGCTCGAGTCCGAGCCGGCGTGTGATGTTTTCGAGCGGGCGGGCGTTCAGGGTTCCACCTCGTGGACGTGCGCGGTGTTCGCGGTCTTGTCTTGGTGCAGGCTACATGCAAGTTTCGGGCACCTACAAGGCCCCCGTCCGCCGGACCACTCGGACCCTTGTTTGTAAAAGGCGCTCGACACCCGCCACGCAAAGGGCAAAACTGACAAGATGTGCATTCTGCGCAGCTGGCGTAACTCCTTGCCGGCCAGCGGGGCGTCGGCAGGCACGCCGGTTGATAAAGGATGCGGAATTCCTGCGAATCACGGAGGTGCAACCATGCCCCATGGAGTGCTCCGCGCGGTCAGCGTATCTCTTTTCGCGCTCTTGATCTGCGCGTCCGCGACGGTCGTCTTCCCCGGCCGCGCCGGTTCCGAACCGCGGTTCGGCGATTCCACCTGGGTCGCGCC
>DASXQO010000215.1:0-14796 GCA_036507115.1 Candidatus Eiseniibacteriota bacterium
GCCGGAGGGTCGGGAGATGGTGATGCCCGGGGACAACGTGGATGTGACGGTGGAGCTGATCACGCCGATCGCGATGGAGAAGGAGCTTCGGTTCGCGATCCGCGAGGGCGGCCGCACCGTCGGTGCCGGCGTCGTCACGGAAATCTTGGAGTAAGGGCGGAGAGCCATGCGCGATCTGATCACGCTCGCTTGCAGCGAATGCAAGGAGCGGAACTACACGAACACGAAGAACAAACGCAAACACCCCGACCGCGTGGAGTGGAAGAAGTTCTGCCCCCGTTGCCGGAAACACACGGTTCACAAGGAAACCCGGTAGTCCGGGGCCGAGACCTGGGTAGGCCAGTAGCTCAGCCCGGCTAGAGCACCGGTCTCCAAAACCGGGTGTCGGGGGTTCAAATCCCTCCTGGCCTGCCACCGTTTCGAAGGTGTCTGAAAGGGCCCATTTCGTGCGCGCAGAATTGACAACCGAAAAGACCGGCGAACGGCCGAGCGTGATCCGCGGGATCACCGACTACGTCCGCGACGTCCGGGTGGAAATGAACAAGGTCAGCTGGCCGTCGCGCAGGGAACTGCGCGATTCGACGCTGGTCGTGATCGTGATGGTGGTCATCGTCTCGATCTTCATCGGCATCGTGGATCGCGCGCTGTCGTTCGCGTTCGAGTCCCTGCTCAAGGTGCTGGGGTAGCCATGGAAGGAACCGAAAAAACCGAAAAGCAGTGGTACGTGATTCATACCTACTCGGGACACGAGAACAAGGTGAAGACCAATCTCGAGCGGGCCATCCACGCCACGGGACTGGAGCCCTATTTCGGCCAAATCCTCGTCGCAACCGAGGAATTCGCCGAGATGAAGGACGGCAAGCGCATCACGTCGAAGCGGAAGACGTTTCCGAGCTACGTGCTGGTCGAGATGGACCTGAACCAGGAGACGCGCACGCTCGTCCAGAACGTGCCCGGAGTCACACGCTTCGTCGGCTCGGGGCAGGACCCGATCCCGCTCCGTGAGACCGAGGTGAAGCGGGTGCTGGGGCAGCTCGAGGCCGGAGGCCGCGCGAAGGGGTCGGCCGAGGTGCCCTTCAAGTCGGGCGAGCACGTCAAGGTGGTGGACGGACCGTTCACCGATTTCACCGGCGTCGTGGACGAGGTGAACCCGGAACGGCAGAAGGTGAAGGTGATGGTGTCGATCTTCGGGCGGGCGACTCCCGTCGAGCTCGACTTTTTGCAGGTACAGCCGGTCTGAGAGCCGGCCGCGGCGGGCGGTTGACCCGCCGCGCGTGACCACGCGACGTGGGAGCGGGGTGCGGAATCCCGCGACAAGAAAGGACATCCAATGGCTAAAGGGAAACCCGTTCAGGCTCTGGTGAAGCTCCAGGTGCCCGCCGGGAACGCGACTCCCGCGCCGCCCATCGGCCCCGCGTTGGGCCAGCACGGCGTGAACATCATGGAGTTCTGTAAGGCGTTCAACGCGCGGACCCAGGGGCAGCCGGGCCTCATCATTCCCGTGGTGATCACGGTCTACAGCGACCGCTCGTTCACCTTCATCACCAAGACCCCTCCCGCCGCGGTGCTCTTGAAGCGCGCCGCCGGCATCGCGAAGGGGTCCGGCGAGCCGAACCGGAACAAGGTCGCCAAGGTGACCCCGGCCCAGGTTCGCGAGATCGCCGAGCTCAAGAAGCCCGACCTGAACGCCAATGACGTCGACGGGGCCGTGAAGATGGTCGAAGGCACCGCGCGCAGCATGGGCATCGAGATTTCGGGTTAGGGGCGGCCGATGAAGACGGGAAAACGTTACCGGAGCGCGGCCTCGGCCGCGGGAGTCGAGGCGGGGAAGATCTCGAGCCTGCCCGACGCGATCGAGCGGTTGAAGTCCACGGCTACCGCCAAGTTCGACGAGACGATCGAAGTCGCGATGCGCCTCGGGGTCGATCCGCGCCACGCGGAGCAGCTGGTGCGCGGCTCGGTCGTGCTGCCCCACGGCACCGGCAAGAAGGTGCGCGTGCTCGTGCTCACGAAGGGGGAGAAGGAGGCGCGCGAGGCGGGCGCCGACTTCGTCGGCTCCGACGAGTGGATCAAGAAGCTGACCGAGGGCTGGCTCGACGTGGACAGCATCATCGCCACGCCCGACATGATGGGCGAAGTCGGCAAGCTCGGCCGCCTCCTGGGCCCTCGCGGGCTCATGCCCAATCCGCGCAGCGGCACGGTCACCTTCGATGTCGCGAAGGCGGTCCGCGACGTGAAGGGCGGGAAGATCGAGTACCGGGTCGACAAGGCGGGGAACCTGCACGCGCCGGTCGGCAAGGCCTCGTTCGGCAAAGAGCAGCTTTTGGCGAACGTGGAGACCTTCTTGCGCGAGGTGGTACGCACCAAGCCGCCGGCCGCGAAGGGGCAGTACATCCGTAGCGTCACGCTGAGCTCGACGATGGGCCCGCCGGTGCGTCTCGACCCGGCGACCGTCCAGGCATCCTTCAAGGCCTAGGAAGTCCCGGGAACCAAGTCACGGAACGGAGATCTCGCGTCCATGCCGACGTCTGAGAAAGAACAGCGGGTACGGGAACTGACCGAGGCGATCGCCCGGTCGAAATCGATCGTGCTGACCAATTTCACGGGAATGAACGTGGATCTGGTCACGAAGATGCGGCGGCGGCTGCGCGACGCCCACGTGGAGTTCATCGTGGAGAAGAACACGCTCGCGAAGCTGGCGCTCAAGGAGAGCGGCGTCAAGGATCTGGATCCCTATCTCGAGGGCCCCACGGGAATGGCGCTGGGGAAAGACGAGATCGCGGGAGCCAAGATCCTCGCCGAGTTCTCCAAGGAATTCGAAAAACCCGCCCTCAAGGCGGCGTATGTCGGCGGCCAGGTCTATACCGCCGACGGCATCAAGCTCCTGGCCCAACTGCCTCCGCGCGAGGTGCTGCTCGGCCAGTTCATCGGAGCGCTTCGTTCGCCCCTCCAGGGATTCGCCGGCGTGCTCTCGGGCTCAATCCGGAAATTCCTGGGGACGATCGACGCGGTCGGCACGAAGAAACAGGGCTAGGAACGGCGCAAAGCGCGAGGTCAAGCCCGCGATTCCGGAGGAGGAAACCAAGGTGGAAGCAGCGACGAAGGAACAGCAGATCATCACGATGTTGGAGACCATGACGATGCTCGAGGTCTCCGGCCTCGTGAAGAAGATGGAAGAGCACTTCGGCGTCACGGCGGCCATGCCGATGATGGCGGCCATGCCCGGCGCTGCGGGCGGCGCCGCCGCGGTGGTCGAGGAGAAGACCGAATTCGACGTCGTGCTCATGGGCGCGGGGGACAAGAAGATCCAGGTCATCAAGGTGGTTCGCGAAGTCACCGGTCTGGGACTCAAGGAAGCGAAGGACCTGGTGGACGGCGCGCCCAAGCCCGTGAAGGAGAAGGTCTCGAAGGAAGAGGCTCAGTCGATCAAGCAGAAACTGGAAGAGAACGGCGCCAAGGTCGAGATCCGATAATTCGCCGCCGGTCGTGGTTCCAGTGGCCTCCCTCGAAAGGGTGAAAACGACGTGATAAAAGCGATTCGGGGCAAAGAGCGACGGAGCTTCAGCAAGATCGAGCGGGAGTGGGACATCCAGATCCCGAACCTGCTCGACGTCCAGCTGGAGTCGTTTCGCAATTTCATCCAAGCCGATGTCGAACCTCTGAAGCGTAAGAGCGAAGGGCTTCAGGAGGTCTTCAACAGCGTCTTCCCGATCAGCGATCCGCGCGAGTACTTCTCCCTGGAGTTCGTGCGGTTCGACCTCGGGGAGCCGAAATACTCCGTGGACGAGTGCCAGGAGCGGGACCTGACCTACTCGGTGCCGCTCAAGGCCACCTTGCGCCTGCGCGTCCGCGAGGACACGGAAGAGGGGCGCAAGGACAAGAGCATCATCGAGCAGGAAGTCTATCTCGGCGAGCTCCCGATCATCACCGACAAGGGCACCTTCATCATCAACGGGGCCGAGCGGGTGATCGTGAGCCAGCTCCACCGCTCGCCGGGCGTGTTCTTCGACGACCTGATCCACCCGAACGGGAAGAAGCTCTTCACCGCGCGGATCATTCCCTACCGTGGATCCTGGGTCGAGTTCAGTCTCGACGTGAACGACATCATGTACGTGCACATCGACCGCAAGCGGAAGCTCCCGGTGACGGTGCTGCTCAAGGCGCTCGGCTACGTCACGGATCGTGAAATCCTCGAGCTCTTCTACGACACCGAGGAGGAGGAGATCGGGGGTACCAGGTCCAAGCGCGAGCCGGACGCGGTGGGCAAGATCGCCGCGGAGGACGTCGTCGACGAGCGGACCGGGGAGGTGCTGCTCGAGGCGAACGAAATCATCACGATGGAGCGGATCGAAGGCCTTCGGAAGGCCGGGTTCGCGACCGTGAAGACCTTCGTCATCGCGCACCGGGACGAAGCGGACATCATCCGCAACACGCTGAAGAAGGATTCCACCAAGACCGAGGACGAGGCGCTCACGCGCATCTACAACCTCTTGCGTCCCGGCGAGCCGCCGCGCGCGGACACCGCCCGGGACATCTTGAAGAAGCTCTTTTTCAATCCGAAGCGCTACGACCTGGCCAAGGTCGGCCGGTACAAACTGAACCGCAAGCTCCCGCACGAAATCCTCCTCGGTTCGAAGGACAAGCGGAAGCGGCTCACGCTCTCGGTGCCGGATGACGAGCAGACGACGCTCTGCCCGGAAGACTTCGTCGTCATCATCGCGTATCTGATCCACCTGAGGCTCGGTGCCGAGGTGCCCGGGCTCCCGATCACGACGGACGACATCGATCATCTCGGGAATCGCCGGGTGCGCGCGGTGGGAGAGCTTCTGTCGAATCAGTTCAACGTCGGCCTCGCCCGCATGGCACGCATCATCCGGGAGCGGATGACGCTCCAGGACGCGGAGCAGGTGACGCCCTACGATCTCATCAACGCACGCACGATCTCGGCCGTGATCCAGAGCTTCTTCGGCTCGAGCCAGCTCTCGCAGTTCATGGACCAGACCAATCCGCTCGCCGAGCTGACGCACAAGCGGAGGCTCTCCGCGCTCGGCCCGGGCGGACTGACGAGGGACCGCGCCGGATTCGAGGTGCGTGACGTGCACTACACGCACTACGGCCGCATGTGCCCGATCGAGACGCCGGAAGGTCCGAACATCGGACTCATCTCCTCGCTCGCGACGTACGCGCGCGTGAACGAGCTCGGGTTCCTCGAGACTCCGTACCGCCGCGTGACGGGCGGGATCGTGGACAAGAAGCAGGTCCAGTTCCTCTCCGCGGACGTGGAGGACCGGTTCAAGATCGCGCAGGCGAACGCGGTGGTCGACCCGCAGGGGCATCTCGTGGGCGAGCAGAACGTCCGCGAGAAGGGCGAGTTCCCGATGGTCGAACCCAAAGACGTCGACTACATGGACATTTCGCCCATCCAGCTCGTGAGCCCCGCGGCCGCGCTCATCCCGTTCCTCGAGCACGACGACGCGAACCGCGCGTTGATGGGCTCCAACATGCAGCGTCAGGCCGTGCCGCTCCTCTTCACCGAGGCGCCCCTGGTCGGCACCGGGCTCGAAGGCAAGGTGGCCGAGGATTCGGGAGCGCTCATTCTCGCGAGACGGGCGGGGGCCGTGGAGTCGGTCTCGGGCGATCAGATCTTCGTCCGGTACGACCAACCGGAAGGCAAGCCGCGGACGATCGACTACTCCGAGATGGCGGGGGTCGATTACTACAAGCTGACCAAGTTCAAGCGCAGCAATCAGGACACGTGCATCAACCAACGTCCGCTCGTCTCCGAGGGGGACCGGGTCCGCAAGGGCCAGCTCCTCGCCGACGGCGCCGCCACGAGACACGGCGAGCTCGCGCTCGGGGCGAACGTGCTCGTCGCGTTCATGCCGTGGGGCGGCTACAACTTCGAGGACGCCATCCTGGTTTCCGAGCGCCTCATCAAGGAAGACCGCTTCACCTCGATCCACATCGAGGAATTCGAGCTGCAAGTCAGGGACACGAAGCGCGGGGCGGAGGAGATCACCCGCGAAATCCCGAACGTGAGCGAGGAAGCGGTCAAGAACCTGGACGAGGAAGGGATCATTCGGATCGGTGCTCGCGTGAAGGCGGGCGACATCCTGGTCGGGAAGGTCACACCCAAGGGCGAGACCGACCTGACGCCCGAGGAACGGCTGCTCCGCGCGATTTTCGGCGAGAAGGCCGGCGACGTGCGGGACGCCTCCCTCAAGGCGCCCCCGGGCATGGAAGGCGTCGTCATCGACACGAAGGTGTTCAGCCGGCGGGAAAAGGACGAGTCGACCAAGAAGCAGGAGAAGCGGAAGATCGACCGGCTCCGCCGCCAGGCGAAGAAGGAGAAGGATCGCATCCACGAGACGCGCGCCTCCGAAGTGGGGAAGGTGCTCCTCGGCGAGTACGTGAACAAGTGGGTGGAGGGGGACGAGGAGCGGCCCGTTGCCCGCGCCGGGAAGAAGATCGACGAGGAGTTCCTCGAGAAGGCCGATCTCGACCAGATCCCCTACAAGACGCAGGTCACGCGGAGCGACCAGGCGAACGAACGCTTCTGGGGTGTTCTGGAGGGCGCCGCGCGCGCGCTCGACCGCGTGGAGAAGAATCTCGAGAAGGAGATCGAGAAGGTGACCCGCGGGGACGAGCTTCCCCCCGGCGTCGTCAAGCTCGTGAAGGTCTACGTCGCCAAGAAGCGCAAGCTCTCGGTCGGTGACAAGATGGCGGGACGGCACGGCAACAAGGGCGTGGTCGCGAAGATCATGCCCGAGGAAGACATGCCGTACCTGCCCGACGGAACGCCCGTGGACATGGTGCTGAACCCGCTCGGCGTGCCGTCGCGTATGAACATCGGCCAGGTGCTCGAAACGCACCTCGGCTGGGCGGCGCAGGAACTCGGCGCGACCGTCGCGACCCCCGTGTTCGCGGGCGCGACCGTGGACGAGATCAAGGCCTGCCTCAAGGACTCGCGTCTGCCCGAGGACGGCAAGAGCGTTCTCTTCGACGGGCGGAACGGCGAGGCGTTCGATCAGCGCGTGACGGTGGGCTACATCTACATGATGAAGCTCTCGCATCTGGTGGACGACAAGATCCACGCGCGCTCGATCGGCCCGTATTCGCTGGTCACGCAGCAGCCGCTGGGCGGCAAGGCCCAGTTCGGCGGGCAGCGTTTCGGAGAGATGGAAGTGTGGGCCCTCGAGGCGTACGGGGCGGCCTTCACGCTGCAAGAGCTACTGACCGTCAAATCGGACGACGTCGTGGGCCGGTCGCGCATCTACGAGGCGATCGTCAAGGGGGAGAATCCCCCGGCCCCGAGCACGCCCGAGTCGTTCAACGTGTTGGTCAAGGAACTTCAGAGTCTGTGCATGGACGTTCAGCTTCGGGACGAAGCGTAGACGAGGAGGCACGGCACGATGCAGGAACTGTTCGGAATCAAGTCGCCTCTCGCAACGGAACGTCAGCGATTCAGTCTGGCCCGGGTCGACGACCGCGACAACATGCGGCGGCGGCTCGCGTTCAATTCCATACGGATCATGCTCGCCTCACCCGAGACGATCCGGGGCTGGTCGCACGGCGAAGTCACGAAGCCCGAGACGATCAACTACCGTTCGTTCAAGCCCGAACGGGATGGTCTTTTCTGCGAGAAGATCTTCGGACCGGTCAAGGACTGGGAGTGCAATTGCGGCAAGTACAAGCGCATCCGCTACCGCGGGGTGATCTGCGACCGCTGCGGCGTGGAGGTCACCCAGGCCAAGGTGCGCCGCGAGCGGCTGGGGCACATCAACCTCGCGGTCCCGGTCTCGCACATCTGGTACTTCAAGGCGGTGCCCAGCCGCATCGGGCACCTGCTCGACATGTCGATCCGCGATCTGGAGCGGGTCCTCTATTACGAATCCTACGTCGTCATCGATCCCGGGACGAGCGGACTCAAGAAGAAGCAGCTCGTCTCTGAGGACGAGTACTACGAGCTCACGCAGGACGAGACGATCACGCTGAACGCGAAGATGGGAGCGGAGGCGATCCGCGATCTCCTGACCGAGATCGATCTGGATGAGCTCTCGGCCGAGCTGCGCGCGATCGCCAAGATCGAGAACTCCGTCCAGCGGAAGAAGGAGACGCTGAAGCGCCTCCGGATCGTGGAGGCGTTCCGACAGAGCGGTAACCGGCCGGAGTGGATGATCCTGTCCGTGATTCCGGTGCTGCCGCCCGACCTCCGTCCGCTCGTGCCGCTCGAGGGCGGGCGGTTCGCGACCTCGGACCTGAACGATCTCTACCGCCGCGTGATCAACCGGAACAACCGTCTCAAGAAGCTGATCGACATCCGCGCGCCCGAGGTAATTCTCCGCAACGAGAAGCGGATGCTCCAGGAGGCGGTGGACGCGCTCTTCGACAACGGGCGGCGCAGCCGCGCGGTGCGCGGACAGGGGAACCGGCCCCTGAAGTCGCTTTCCGACATGCTCAAGGGAAAGCAGGGCCGCTTCCGCCAGAATCTCCTCGGCAAGCGGGTCGACTACTCGGGCCGGTCGGTCATCGTGGTCGGTCCGGAGCTGAAGCTTCACCAGTGCGGAATCCCGAAAAACATGGCTCTGGAGCTCTTCAAGCCGTTCATCATCCGGAAGCTCGAGGACAAGGGCTTCGTCCAGACGGTCAAGAGCGCGAAGAGGCTCGTTGAGCGCGAGCGTCCCGAGGTATGGGACATCCTGGGCGACATCATCAAGGGGCACCCGGTGCTCCTGAACCGCGCGCCGACGCTCCACCGGCTCGGCATCCAGGCGTTCGAGCCGGTGCTCGTGGAAGGAAAAGCGATCCGCATTCACCCGATGGTGTGCGGAGCCTTCAATGCGGACTTCGACGGCGACCAGATGGCGGTCCACGTGCCGCTCTCCTTCGAGGCGCAGATCGAGACGCGGCAGCTCATGCTCTCGACGAACAACATCCTGCTTCCCTCGAACGGCCGTCCCGTCGCGGCGCCGAGCCAGGACATCGTGCTCGGATGCAACTACATGACGCGGAAGCGGCCGCTCGCCCCGGGGAAACGTCCGAAGCACTACCCCAGCATGACGGAAGTGCGGGCGGCATACGACCACAAGCAAACCGGATTGCAAGATCCGATCGTGCTCCATCTCGACGGGCAGCGGATCGACACCTCCGTCGGCCGCGTCCTCTTCAACGAGATCCTCGTGCCGCTGGGCATTCCGTTCAAGAACACCGAGATGGACAAGAAGGCGCTCGAGGAGCTGGTGGGGGACTGCCACAGGAATCTGGGGAACAAGACCACCGCGCTCATCCTCGACTCGCTCAAGAACCTGGGATTCACCTATGCGACGCAGGCCGGCATCACCGTGGGGATCGACGACATCCTGATCCCCGGAGCCAAGGCCGAGATCATCAAGCGGGCGCAGAAAGCCGTCGCGCACATCAACCAGCAGTACCAGCAGAAGGTGATCACCGACGGTGAGCGCTACAACAAGGTGATCGACACCTGGACGCACGTCACGACCGAGGTGGAAGAGGCGACGTTCCAGGGGCTCGCCGCGGACCGGGACGGATTCAACCCGATCTACATGATGGCGTACTCGGGCTCCCGCGGGACGAAGGAGCAGATCCGCCAGCTCGCCGGGATGCGCGGGCTCATGGCGAAGCCGCAGAAGAAAATCACCGGAGGACTCGGCGAGATCATCGAGACCCCCGTGATCCACAACTTCAAGGAAGGGCTCACGGTGCTCGAGTACTTCGTCTCGACCCACGGCGCGCGCAAGGGCCTCGCGGATACGGCGCTCAAGACGGCCGACGCGGGCTATCTCACGCGGCGGCTCGTGGACGTGGCGCAGGACGTCATCGTGAACATCGAGGACTGCGGCACGGTGAGCGGGCTCGAGGTCGGAGCGCTGAAGGAAGGCGAAGAGGTGATCGAGCCGCTCGGGGACCGGGTGCTCGGCCGCGTCGCCACCGAAGACGTCATCGACCCGAACACGGGCGACGTGGTCGTCCGCTCGGGAGAGGAGATCACCGAGGAAGCCGCGGCGGCGATCGAGGAGAGCGGGCGGATCGAGAAGGTCGCGATCCGGTCGGTCTTGAAGTGCGAGGCCACGCGCGGGATCTGCGGGAAGTGCTACGGCCGAAACCTCGCGACCGGACGCATGGTCGAGCTGGGCGAGGCCACCGGCGTCATCGCCGCGCAGTCGATCGGCGAGCCCGGGACGCAGCTCACGCTCCGAACCTTCCACATCGGAGGGGTCGCGGGCCGCATCGTCGAGCAGTCCCGGATCAAATCGAAGATCACCGGATCGGTCCGCTTCCGCGAGCTCGAAGTGGTCGAGCGGCAGAACGGATCGCTGGTCGTCGTCGGGCACAAGGGTCAGATCGAGGTCCTGGACCAGGACGGCAAGGTGCGCCACCGCTACTCGCCTCCCTATGGCGCGACCGTGGACGTGAAGGACCTGAGCCCGGTCAACACGGGGGACGATCTCTTCGAGTGGGATACCTACAACACGCCGATCCTTACCGAGAAGCCGGGCACGGTCCGCTTCGTGGACATCAAGGAAAAGGTCACCGTCCGCGACGAGGTCGACGAGAACACGGGGCTGCGCCTCATGGTCATCGTCGACGACCGGGAGAAGGTGCTCCAGCCGCACATCGACATCGTGGGATCAGGCTCCCGGCGGGTGGCGACCTATCCGCTTCCGACCGGCGCGCGGCTCCTCGTACGCGACGGCCAGGAAGTCACGGCCGGCGAGCCGCTGGTCAAGATCCGCCGCGAAATCTCGAAGACCCGCGACATCACGGGCGGTCTGCCCCGCGTGAGCGAGCTCTTCGAGGCCCGGAAGCCGAAGGACGCCGCGACCGTCTCGGAAATCGACGGGCGCGTCGAGTTCGGCGGGGTCAGCCGAGGCATGAAGAAGCTTCTCGTGGTCGGCGACTCAGGAGACACGCGCGAGTACCTGATTCCCCAGGGCAAGCACATGCACGTCCAGGAGGGGGATTACGTCAAGGCGGGCGACCGGCTCACGGAAGGACCTGTGAATCCGCACGATACCTTGAAGATCAAGGGGATCCAGGCGGTGCAGGAATACCTCGTGAACGAAATCCAGGAGGTCTACCGGCTCCAGGGTGTGCGGATCGACGACAAGCACATCGAGGTCATCGTCCGGCAGATGCTCCAGAAAGTCAGGATCGAGGACCCGGGCGACACCAACTTCCTCGAAGGGGAGCAGGTCGACAAGGCCTTGCTCCGGATCGAGCAGCGCCGCGTCGAGGCAGAAGGTGGGCAGCCGGCCACCTATCAGCCGCTGTTGCTTGGGATTACGAAGGCTTCGCTCTCCACGCAGAGCTTCATCTCCTCGGCTTCGTTCCAGGAGACAACGCGTGTTCTCACAGAGGCTTCCGTGCTCGGGATGACCGACCATCTCCGCGGTTTGAAGGAGAACGTCATCATCGGTCACTTGATCCCGGCCGGCACCGGAATGTCGCGTTACCGCGGCATCGAAGTCATTGCCGAAGAGGAAGATGAGACCGAGAGGGTGGCCGGGGTGGAGGAAGAGATAAAAAGTGCTTGACCCGGTTTCCCGAGCGTGAGTACACTGCTCGTTCTTTGCGCCCAAACCGATTGAAATGAGGAAACTTAGGTGCCGACTCTGAATCAACTCGTGCGGCTCGGCCGGAAGCGGCAGCTCAGCAAGACCGCTTCGCCGGCTTTGAAGGGCGCGCCGCAGAAACGCGGAGTGTGCACGCGTGTCTATACCTCGACCCCCAAGAAGCCCAATTCGGCGCTTCGAAAGGTCGCCCGCGTGAGGCTCACGAACGGGATGGAGGTCACCTGCTACATCCCGGGCGAGGGGCACAACTTGCAGGAGCACTCGATCGTGCTGATCCGCGGCGGCCGGGTGAAGGACCTGCCGGGCGTGCGGTATCACGTCGTCCGGGGGACGCTCGACGCATCGGGGGTCGAAGGGCGCTCCGCGAGCCGCTCCAAGTACGGCACGAAGCGGAAGAAGGGACCGTAGGAACGCATGCGACGCGCCAGCAAGATCCACAAGTTCGAAGTTCAGCCGGACGCCCGCTTCAACAACGTCCTGGTCACCCGCTTCATCAACGCACTCATGATCCAGGGCAAGAAGAGCGTCGCGGAGCGGATTTTCTACGGAGCGGTCGACATCATCGAGAAGAAGGTCGGATCGGACGGACTCTCGGTCGTGAAATCGGCCCTCGCGAACGTCAAACCCGTGCTGGAAGTGAAATCCCGGCGCGTGGGCGGCGCGACGTACCAGGTCCCGGTGGAAGTGCGCCAGGACCGGCGCACCGCGCTCGCGCTCCGTTGGATCATCCAGTACTCGCGGGCGCGTCCGGACCACTCCATGGCGGAGCGGATCGCGGCGGAGCTGATCGCGGCATCGAAGAACGAAGGCGGAGCGGTAAAGAAACGAGAGGACACACACAAGATGGCGGAGGCCAACAAGGCGTTCGCTCACTATCGCTGGTAGAGCGGTCGGGGAAGGTTTCGAAGTGCCCAGGCAGTACGATCTTTCTCATATGCGGAACATCGGCATCATGGCCCACATCGATGCCGGTAAGACGACCCTGACCGAGCGGATCCTCCTGTACACGGGGAAGGTCCATCGGGTGGGGGAAGTCCATGACGGCGCGGCCACCATGGACTGGATGGAGCAGGAGCGCGAGCGGGGGATCACGATCACGTCCGCCGCCACGACCTGTTTCTGGCACAACCACCAGATCAACATCATCGATACGCCAGGCCACGTCGACTTCACGGTCGAAGTGGAACGTTCCCTTCGGGTTCTCGACGGTGCGATCGCCGTCTTCTGCGGCGTGGGCGGAGTCGAGCCGCAGTCCGAGACCGTATGGCGGCAGGCCGACAAGTACGGCGTGCCTCGGATCGCGTTCGTGAACAAGCTGGATCGCGTGGGCGCGGATTTCAACTTCGTCGTGAACATGATGAAGAACCGCCTGGGCGCGTTGGCGGTGCCCCTCCAGATCCCGGTCTACATCGGCGACTGGTTCACCGGGATGATCGACCTGATCGAGATGCATGCGGTCACGTACGAGTCGGACGAGATGGGCGCCAACTACGTCGAAGGGGAAATTCCGCGCGACCTCGAGAAGAAGGCGGCCGAAGCGCGGCACCATATGCTCGAGGCCATCGCGGAGTACGACGACGAGCTGCTCCACGCGTACCTCGACGGGAAGCCGACGACTTCCGAGATGATCAAGCGCGCGATCCGCAAGGGGACGCTGGCCGGCAAGATCGTCCCGGTTCTCGGCGGAACGGCGTTCAAGAACAAGGGCGTGCAGAAGCTGCTCGACGCGGTGGTGTCGTACCTCCCCGCGCCGATCGACGTTCCCGCGGTCAAGGGGGTGAACCCCAAGACCCTGGAGCACGAGCAGCGCACTCCGTCGGACGACGAGCCGTTCTCGGCGCTCGCGTTCAAGATCATGACCGACCCGTACGTCGGCAAGTTGACGTTCTTTCGCGTCTACTCCGGGACCCTGAAGGCGGGCACCTACGTGTACAACTCGACGAAGGAGAAGGGGGAGCGTCTGGGACGGGTCGTCGAGATGCACGCGAACAAGCGCGAGGACCGAGAGGAGATCTACTGCGGCGAGATCGCCGCGGCGGTCGGGCTGAAGAACGTCCACACGGGCGACACGCTGTGCGACAAGGACCACCCGATCGTGCTCGAGGCGATGCACTTCCCCGAGCCGGTGATCCAGGTCGCGATCGAGCCCAAGACCAAGGCCGACGAGGACAAGATGGCGGTAGCACTCGGAAAGCTGAGCGACGAGGACCCGACGTTCAAGGTCAAGACCGACGAAGACTCGGGCCAGACCCTGATCTCGGGCATGGGGGAGCTTCACCTAGAAATCCTCGTGGACCGAATGGTCCGCGAGTTCAACGTCCAGGCGAACATCGGCAAGCCCCAGGTCGCCTACAAGGAGACGGTCACCCGGAAGACCGAGCAGCGCACGCGGTTCATCCGTCAGACGGGCGGCCGCGGCCAGTTCGCCGACGTCACGATCATGCTGGAGCCGCTTCCGCCGGGCGGAGGCTTCGTGTTCGAGAACGAGATCCGGGGCGGCGCGATCCCCAAGGAGTACATCCCCTCGGTGGAGAAGGGCATCATCGAGGCGATGGAGAACGGGATCATGGCCGGCTATCCCGTCGTGGACGTCAAGGTCGAGCTGATCGACGGACAGTTCCACGAAGTGGATTCCTCGGAGATGGCGTTCAAGATCGCGGGCTCGATGGCGTTCAAGGAAGCCGCCGCGAAGTCGGGTCCGAAGCTCCTCGAGCCGATCATGGATGTGGAGGTGGTGGTGCCCGAGGAGTACATGGGCGACGTCATCGGCGATCTGAGCTCGCGGCGCGGCCGTATCGGCGGCATGTTCCAGCGCTCCGACGCGCGCGTCGTGGCGGCCTCCGTGCCGCTCGCGGAAATGTTCGGATATTCCACGCGGCTCCGCTCCATCACGCAGGGACGGGCCGTTTACTCGATGCAGTTCTCCCGCTATGAGGAGATGCCGCAGGCCATGGCGGAGCAGATCGTCACGAAGGTGAAGGGGTGAACCGCACCGCCACGCGCGAGCGCCGCGGACGGAGGAATCGAAATGGCGAAGCAGAAGTTTGAGCGGACGAAGCCACATGTGAACGTGGGGACGATCGGCCACGTGGACCATGGGAAGACGACGTTGACGGCTGCGATCACGATGGTGTTGTCGCAGAAGAATCCGAAGATCCAGGTACGGGATTACGGGTCGATCGACAACGCGCCGGAAGAGCGG
>DASXQO010000216.1:0-3700 GCA_036507115.1 Candidatus Eiseniibacteriota bacterium
TGGATGGGGATTCCCCATTCCGCGAGCGGGGTCCCGAGCGCGCGGGAGAAAATGCCGCTGGGGGTCATCCACGGCGCCGAGGGCCAGATCTCAGGTCCCTCGGAAACCGTTTTCGAGAGCTTGATCTGTGCCTGGATCGAAGGATGGTGGATGCTGATCCGGTCCCAGGGAAAGCCCTCCGCCATCTCGATCTTCGCGCCATTTGCCAGCCGCCGGGCCCGTTCGAACAACTCCGTTGGCTCCATGTTCTCCGTGATATCCAGGATGAGCCAGGCTAATGGACGATCGGGGTGGCGCACCTGGGGCACCAGGACCTGGCCGCGGGGTTCGAAAAGCGCGCTCTTCAAGCGGTCTTCCCCCTGGCCGGACACGGCTTGGGGGTCGTCGAACGTCTCCTCCAGAAAGTCGAGCGCTCCCCGGCTCTCACCCAGTTTTCGCAAGAGCTCGAAATCCAGAGGTCTCGGACCGTAGGCCTCGCCGCGCAATTCCGCGACGATCTGGTCCCTGAGCCGGTACGCGTTCACGCCGGCCTCCCAGACCCCGAGCACGACCCGTCCGCGCGCCCCGAGATGGATGCGCCTTCTTTGCGTCGCGCGCGGAGCGATACGCGGCCAGAACGCCACCGGCGCCCGAAGCCGCTCCCTGTGATCCCGCAAGGCTTTTGCGAGCACGAGCGAGCCTTGCGTCGCGCCCGGCGCGACCACGACGGCGGCCGGGGCCTTGCCTCCCATGGCGCGTCCCAGGCCCGCCAGGGTCGCCGAGAGGGCAAGCCGCTCTGCTCCTTCCACCGCTGCCGGGTGGACCGGCAAGACCTCGGCGTGCCATGTCGCGAAGAAGACGATGCCCGCCGAGCTTTCGGAGGGCAGGAGAAGAAACGTCGGCGCAACGCTTTCGATTTCAATGAATTCCAGCCCAAGGGCTCCGGCCGCCCAGAGAAGGGTTTTTCGGGTTTCCTCGGCCGTGAGCTGCGGAAGCGTCTCCCGAGGAAGTGAGAGAAGCGTCTGCAAGTTTGGAAGATAGGTGGAGGGCTCGGAGGTCATCGACACGCCTCGAACGGGGGTCCGGATGGGAAACGGGCGGCCTTCCGGTGGGATTAGGAAGCATGATAGCGCAGCCAGCCTATTGATAAATCGTAATTTGACTTGACACCCCATTTCGCCGAGCCGGACTATCGGTGCGTGGGACGCCTAGGGCGTGGTATCTCCCGGGTGCGAAGCGGCCTTGTGCGGAGGGGAGGAGAGCCGGGTCATGGAAGCAAAGCTACCCGACTGCCGAAAATGCAATAACGGAGTCCTGATCCCGCTTTCGGACTACGGCAGGGACGGCGCCCCGATCACCTTCAAAGCCTGGGTCTGCACGAATCCCACATGCGGGTTCAACCTTCGCATCGACAATGGTGAGATCAGCCTGGGCAAGATCGTAGGTCAATCGCAGAAATAGCCACGCTCATGTGGGAAGGATAACGCCCGAATCGGGTGCGCGACGCCGATGGGTGAGCCAATGCCGTATCGCTCTCTCTCGGCGTCTTGTGTTTGAGGAGAACCCCTTGATCCGAGCCGTCATTTTCGATCTCGACAACACCCTCACCGATTTCATGAAGATGAAGCGAGCCGCGATCGATGCCGCCGTCGACGGGATGATCGACGCCGGGCTCAAGCTCACGCGCGAGGAAACCTCCGAGAAGATCTACCGCGTGTACGACCGCGAAGGAATCGAGTATCAACAGGTGTTCGATCTCTTCCTCAAAGAGGAATTCGGGGGGATCGACTACAAGTTCCTCACCAGCGGGATCGTGGCCTACCGCCGCGCCCGCGATTCCTACCTCGTGCTCTATCCGCACGTGAATCTCACCCTGATGGAGATCTTGAAACGGGGCCTCAAGCTCGCCGTGGTTTCGGACGCGCCGAGGCTCCAAGCCTGGATGCGTCTCGCCCAGCTTCAGCTCCAGCACCTCTTCGATCCGGTCGTCGCCTTCGAGGACACGGGGGAGAAGAAGCCGAGCCCCAAGCCGTTCGAGCGCGCTCTCGAGCTCCTCGGGGTCACGCCGGCCGAGGCCATCATGGTGGGAGACTGGCCGGAGCGCGACGTGGTGGGGGCCGCGAAGCTGGGGATCCGGACCGCGTTCGCCCGCTACGGCGATACCTTCGGCACCGTGCATTCCGGCGCGGACTACGACCTGAACGACGTGTACGAGCTCGTGGAAATCGTGGACCGGCTGAACGCTCCGCTCGAAGCGGGACGTCGCCGGACCTAGATGGTGTCCGTGGGCGTCGACATCGTGGAGGTAGGAAGGATCGCGGTCGCGATCGAACGGTGGGGGTCGCGCTTCCTGGACCGGGTATTCACGCCGACGGAAATCGCCTACTGCAGCCCGAGGGCGCGCGCGGCCGAGTCCTTCGCGGTGCGTTTCGCTGCCAAGGAGGCGTTCGCCAAGGCGCTCAAGGTCGGGCGCGTCTCGATCTGGCGCGAGGTGGAGATCGTGCGGGGAGAAGGTCCCAGGCCGAGCGTCCTCCTCCATGGCTTGGCAAGCAAACTCGTCGGGGCGCGCCGGGTCGATCTCTCGCTGTCGCACGCGGCGACACACGCCGTCGCGGTCGTGCTCGTCGAGGACTGACGTGCGACTCCCCAGCGGTCAGCGACTGGTCACCGCCAGCGAGATGGCCGCGATCGATCACACCGCGATCTCGGGCAGAGGGATTTCTTCACTCACCCTGATGGAGCGCGCCGGGAGGGAATCCGCGCGCGTGATGATCGGCTGGTGGCGCGGCGTCACCGCGGCGAAGCCCGGGCAGACCCGCCGGCGTCCGGCCACCGCGGCGCGGCCGCCCCGCGGGCGCGTGATCGTGCTGGCGGGCCGAGGGTTGAACGGGGGCGATGGGTTCGTCTGCGCGCGGCACCTCAAGGCCGCGGGTTTCACGGTGCGGGTCCTGGTCGCGGCCGAGGAGGGTGCGCTCTCGGAGGATGCGGCCGCCAAGCTCACCGCCTGCGAGAAGGAGCGCACTCCGGTCACGTTCCTCCCCGATCCCCGCGCGTGGGGACCCGGAAGCGAGGCCGCCTTCGCCGCGCACGAGGCGATTTTCCTCGTCGACGCGCTGCTTGGAACCGGGAGCCGTGGCGCTCCGCGGGGTGCCACGGCAGCCGCGATCGAGATGGCGGAGCACAGCGAGAGGCCGATCGCCTCGATCGACATCCCCTCGGGTATCGATGCGACGACCGGCTACCAGGAGCAGCCCGCGATCCAGGCGGACCTCACGGTCACGCTCGCGCTTCCCAAGCGCGGGCTCGCGCTCGAGCCGGGGCGCTCGAGCGCGGGCCTGGTCGAAGTCGTGGACATCGGCATTCCGCAATCCATCATCGACGAGATGATCCCCGGCATGTTGATCGCCGACTCCGACTGGGCGCGCTCGCTTCTCCCGTCGCGGCCGATGGACGCCCACAAGGGCTCGGTCGGCCGCGTCCTTGTCGTGGGTGGAAGCGCGGGGATGATGGGAGCCCTGGCGTTGGCGACCGAAGCGGCGCTCCGCGTGGGGGCCGGGTACGTGATCGCAGCACTCCCGCTGAGCTGCGTGGACCCGCTCGAATCGCGCGTCGCGGAAGTCGTGAAACGGGGGCTTCCCCAGACTCCGGAACGGACCCTCGCCCTGGGCGCCCGCGACGAAATCCTCGAGGAGGCGCTCCGCGCCGACGTGGTGGCGATCGG
>DASXQO010000217.1:0-9243 GCA_036507115.1 Candidatus Eiseniibacteriota bacterium
AGGGACCGATCGGCATCCCCATTTCGCCGCGAGGTCCGATCGCGGAATGGAGCGCGAATCCCACCATGCCGCCGACCGCGAGGCCCACGACGAGGAGCAGCCAGGCGATTCCGGGCACGCCCTGGGGTTCGCGCCTCGAAACAGGAGCGGACCGTCCGCGCGAGCGGCCCGCGTTCGCCGGCGCGTTGGGTCGCGCGCCCGCGCCTTCGTGTCGACCGCCCGCGGCGGTGTCGGCCGCCGCCGCGTTCAGCTCGGCGCCACACGCGTCACATCGATCGAAGCCGGGCGGAAGGGATTCGCCGCAGCGGGGGCAGAGGATGCGATCGGGAGTCATACTCGCCCGAAGTGTACCCTCTTGGGAAGCAAGGGATCAACCTTGCCCCGCGCGGGGGATCGCCCCTTGCCCCATTGCCATCCGATCGGTTAAATACATCGGATGATCCTGGCCCAGATGTTCGGAACCAGCGCCCTCGTGTGGGACGGTGAAGCGACCCTCCCCGCGGCGCTCGATCCCAAGCTCAAGAAGGAAGCCGGGCGAGGCTCGAGCGTGCTCGCGGTCGGAGACGAAGTGGAAGTCGAGCGCACGGGCGCCTCGGGGCTCACGATCGTCGCGGTCGCGCCGCGCAGGACCCATCTCGCGCGAGCAAGCGACGGCAACCGGTCGCCCCAGGTGATCGCCGCGAACGCGGAGCGGGCCGTGATCGTGTCCTCGGCGGACGAGCCTCCGTTTCGCGCGGGCCTCGTCGACCGGTGGGCGCTGCTCGCCTTTCGCGGCGGGCTCACTCCCTTCCTCGTCCTGAACAAGGTGGATCTCGTGACCCGTGAATTCGCCGAAGGTTTGATCGCGGAAGCCGCCATCCCGCTTTCCCACATGCTGGGAAGCGCGAAAACCGGAACGGGGATGGATGAGTTGCGCGATTCGCTTCGCGGAACGACTTCCGTGTTCGTGGGGCATTCCGGGGTCGGCAAGTCCACGATCCTGCGCTGGCTTCTTCCCGACACTCCGATTGTGACCGGAGCGCTGAGCGTAAAATCGGGCAAGGGAAAGCACACGACGACGAGCGCGAAACTCTATCCCCTCCCCGGAGGCGGACACGTGATCGACACACCGGGGGTGCGGAGCGTCTCGCTCGGCGAAATGAGCGCCGCCGAGACCGCCTCGATCTTCCCGGAGATCCGCGACGCGGGCAGGTGCCGGTTCACAACCTGCACCCACATCGTGGAGCCGGGCTGCTCGGTCCTCGAGGGCGTCCGGACCGGGACCATCCCCGAGAACGTCTACGCGCGATACCGGAAGCTTCTCCTCGAGGCGGAGGTGCCGTGAGCGCGGCCGGCTTCGAATCCAGGCTCGGCGAGCTCCTCATCGTCGGATTGCCCGGGACGGACCTCGACCCCGGGGCCGCGGCTACGCTCAAGCGCCTCTCCCCTTCGGGAGTCATCCTGTTCGCGGCGAATCTATCGGACGCGGACCAAGCCGCGCGTCTCGCTCGGGCGGCCCAGGAGACGATCGGGACCCCCGAGCTTCCCGCCCTCATCTGCTCCGACGAAGAAGGCGGGATGGTTTCCCAGATCTCCGGTTTCTGGGAGGTGCCCCTCTCCGCGCGCGCCGTCGCGTCCTCGGGAGGTCCGCCGCTCGTGAAGGACCTCGCCCAGCGAACCGCCCGCCGGCTTCTTGCGCTCGGCATCAATCTCAATTTCGCGCCGGTGCTGGACATCGATTCGAACCCCAAGAACCCGGTCATCGGAATCCGGAGCTTCGGCACAACGGCATCGCAGGTGACCGCCTCCGGCCGCGCCGCGATCGAAGGCATGCTGGCGGCGGGGATCATCCCGGTGGTGAAGCACTTCCCCGGGCACGGCGACACGAGTCTCGACTCGCACGTCGCGCTGCCGGTCGTGGGAGCGGACGAGGCCCGGATGAACCTTCGCGAGCTCCGTCCCTTCGAGGCGGCCATCAACTTGGGGGTGCCCGTCGTGATGACGGCCCACGTTCTCGTGCCGGCATTCGAGCCGGATCCGGCGCGGCCCGCGACGATCTCCCCTCTCGTGGTGAACGGCCTCCTGCGCGGCAGGCTGCGCTTTCAGGGCGTGGTCATCACGGACGCGCTCGAGATGGCCGGCGTGACCTCGATCGCCTCCCACGGGGAGATCGCGGTCCGGGCGATCGAGGCGGGCTGCGATCTTCTACTCTATTCGAAGCTCTCCCCCGGACCGGAAGAGGCGCTCGTAGTACTTCGCGACGCCCTTCGATCAGGGAGGCTGAGCGAGGAGCGGATCGGCGCCTCGCTGGACCGGATCCGGGCGCTTCGGGCCTCGAGCGCCGCGCGCCCCCATACCTGGTCCGACGCGCTGGAGCGCGAGGCGCGGCAGAGCATCCCGCCGGAGGAACTCGATCGTATCGCCGAGGGGGCGATCCGCATGCTGAAGCAGGGAGCCGGAGGGATTCCGCTCCGGAATCCCATCGACGTGCTGGAGGTGAACCGGCCCCCCTCGCGCGCCGGCATGATGGATCTTCTCCGGGCCCACGGCATGAACGCGCGCGAGGTCAGCCCCGACCCATCGACCTGGCCCAAGCGGCTCGAGGGAACGGCGCTCCTCACGCTCGCCTCCCGCGGCACCCTCTCCGCGGAGGACGAAGCGACCGCGCGCGCATGGCTCCGGCGTTTTCCCGAGACGGTGACGGTCGCTTCGCTGAATCCGAACGTCACGGAGGGCTGGGAAGAGGTCCGCACGCTCGTCACGACGTTCGACAACACGCCGGCGAGCCGCCGGGCGCTCGCCAAGCGCCTCGCCGGGGTCACGGACCCAAAGCCCCGCCGCGGAGCCCCGGCGACGTCCTAGGGGTGCGGCGGTTCGCGCCGGACTACGCTACGTGCAGCCTGCCCCAGCGCGGTAAGAAGCCCCACTTCTCCTACTCGGCGTCACCTAGGCGAACGGGCCTCATCCAGAAAATGGAGACACCGCGCCGCGTCGAGATAGTCCGGGAGAACGTGACTGGCCCCGTTGGTGCGCAGCACGCTAGCGTTGGGCCCCTCGGCGATTCCCAGGAACGGTAGACGCAAATTCCTCGCGGTCCGAACGTCCCAGAGAGAATCGCCTACCGAAACGACCCTCTCGAAGCTCGGCTGGCGGTACCGCCGGCAGGCGCGCTCAATCGCAGTCTGCACTATAGCTTCGCGGGAGGGCCCGTCCTCCGCGAAGGCCGACGGGAGATCCCCTGCCGGCAGCTCCGCCCGTCGGATTTTGAGTTCCGCAGACCGCCGCCAGCCTCCGGTCGCAAGAGCCGTTCCCCATTCTGCTCCATCGAGCAGTCGCGTCATCAGCGCACCCGCGCCTGGAATCTCGGCAAACTCCGCACCGTTCACGGCACACCGGTGCTTCAACAAATCGAGGAAGCGATCCAGAATCTTGTCGCGCTCCCAAATCGTGGGAAGGCGTCCGAAGCGCTCTGCGAAGATCTGGCTCAGAATACCCTCGTCCGTGACGTGTTCGTACCGTGTCCAGTCGGTGTCGAGGTCCTGAAGCATCAGGGTTTCCACGACTGACTGGGCGTAGCATTCGCCATCGACGAGGCTCGTCCTCGCCAGGGTTCCATCGAGATCGAACACCACGAGCTTCATGGAGTCGAGGCTCCTCTTCGGGGGAAACGTGTGTCTTCGCCCTGCTGGTGATCGCCGGGGTCGAGCGTTTTGATTCTGTAGAGATACAATCCCGACGGAAACTCTGGTCCGCCGGGGGCAGGCGTGGTGTGGTGAGTTTGAACGGGCGCGGGGAGAACCGCAGGGCGTCTCCGCAGACCGCGGGGTCTCATCCCGCGGGCGAGGACCGACGCCCGGAGGTTGCTCCCCGCGCCCGCCAAAAGAAACCGGGCGGCGCCTTGAGGACACCGCCCGGAGATATCGATCGTATGGCTAGCCGCGGATCAGACCTTATCCTTCTTGGCCGTGGCGGGCGCCGCGTCCTCGGACGCCATAATCTTCATGAGCTCCGCGCGCGCCTTCGGGCCCTTCTGCTTGAACGTGGCGGAGTAGCCGGCATCCTTGATCGCCTTCGCGATCGCGCGCTGGTTGAGCTTCTTCTCCCCCGCGACGTAGGCCATCTTGCTGCTCAGGTCGACCTTCGCGCAGAGCACACCCTTCTGGGCCATCGCCGCGGCTTCGATCTTGTCCACGCAGTCGCCGCAGTGCACTTGGGGGACCGCGTAGCTGAACACGGCGTTGTCGGCGTCGATCTTGCACTGCTTACCCGATGCCATCGAGGCGCCGGCCTTGTCGGTGGTGCAGTGGGAGCCCGCCGCCTTCTCCGCGGATACCTGCTTCGCCGCGCCCTCTGATTTTCCCGAACACATGCTGCCGCCGGCCCAGGCCGAAGTCGCGAGACTCATGGCGGCCACGACGGCCGTAAGGATCAATGCGTTGCGCTTCATGACGGGTCTCCTCCTCGAGATGCGGGTGACTTGTGAATCACGCCTGCTGAGTGTACACCGCGGCCCGGCCTCGGTCTCCATCAATTGGAGGCGCTCCGGGCGTGGGTTTTCATGTAAGCCTGGACCCCTTCCGCAAGCCGCTCTGCCATCTTGTTTTGGAAGTGCGAATCCTTGAGCATCGCCGCTTCGCGGGGGTTCGTGATGAACGCGGTCTCGACCAGAACCGCGGGAATATCCGGCGCCTTGAGCACGACGAACCCCGCCTGCTTCACCCCCCGGGTGGTCAGGCGGTCTTCGTCACGAAGGGCATCCACCAGATTCTCGGCCAGCTCGCTGCTCCGCCGTACCGTGTCGTTCTGCCGCAGGTCGAAGAGGATCCCGAGCAGATCCTCGCCCGCCTGGGGGGAAACGCCGCCGATCAAGTCGGCCGCGTTTTCCGCCTCCGCCAGCGACCGCGATGCCTCGTCGGTGGCGCCCGTGAGCGAGAGGAAATAAACCTCCGTTCCGGTCGCGTCGCGATTCCGGCTCGCGTTGCAGTGAATGCTGATCATGATGTCGGCCTGAAACCTCCTCGCGATCTCCATCCGTTTCCGCAGCGGGATGAAGTAGTCGCCGGATCGCGTGAGGACGGCGCTCACGCCGGGAATCTGCTCCAGCTCCGCCCTCAATTTCTTTCCGATCGCGAGGACGACGTCCGCCTCGGGCAATCTCCGGTGGCCCAGAGCGCCCGTGTCGTCCCCTCCGTGCCCGGGGTCGATCGCGACGATGAGCCCCTTCGCCTTCTTGATCTCGCTGACCTGCTGCTCGAGCTTGAGACTATCTTGAAGGTTGGGGGGCGCCGGCACGTCGACCACGATCCGGTCCGGAACGCCGTCCGCCGCCGCGAGAACGAAGGCGAGCGGGGTGGTGGACTTCTTGAGGCCCACCCGGACCACCACGCCGGAGTCGGAGACCACGGGGAAGATGTCGGCGACAAGACTGTCGCCGACGAATTCCGAGGTCACCGCGAGCGATTTTCCGGCCCTGGGAACGAAGATTTCATAGGTCGTCGGCCCGCTATGCCGAAACCTCGGCTCGGCCGGAGGCGGGCCCGAGAGATCGAACACCAGCCTCGTGTGGTCGGGCGCCGTCCAGAACCGGATCCGGACGAGCTCGGGCCCAGGCTTCGGCGCGCGCGGAGGGGTCTTCGCGGGTGCGCGCGACGGAGCGTTCGTGGCGCCCAGGAGCGCGGCACAGATGAGCGCCAAATGGGAGAGGCCCGGCCAGAATCCCCGTCTGGGGGATCGCAGGCCGGACCTCGAATTATTCGACTGGAAGGGAAACGTCTTCAACCGCCCGCGGTCATCCTTCCGGGTCCACAGCCAGGAACTGAGTCGAATCGCCTCGCTTGACGAGGAAGACGATGGGCTTTCTCGGGCTCTTCACCTTCGCCTTGTCGATGGCGGCGTTGTATTCGTAAACGTCTTTGATCTTCGTGTCATTCACTTCCTTGATGATGTCGCCGCGCTGCACGCCGGCGTCATCGGCCGGGCTTCCCTGCCCGACGTCGGTCACGACGACGCCGCTCTTGTCGCGGATGCCGCTCTCCCTCCCGAAGTCGCCCGTCACCGGTTCGACGGACAATCCCAGGATTTCCGTGGGAGGCGTGCCCCGCTGGCTGATCGTCTTCTCATCGGGCCGCTCGCCGAGCCGCACCCAGAGGTCGCGGGGCTGCCCATCCCGGAGCACATGCACCCGGACTCTCTTGTGGACCGGCGTGTCCGCCACCAAGAGGCGGAAATTCTGCACGTCGGACACCTTCCGGCCGTCGAATTCGGTGATCACATCCTTCACACGGAATCCGGCGCTGTCCGCGGGAGTGCTCGGGTTCACGCTTCCGACGAGCACGCCGGAGACGTTCCTGAGACCCCACGAGTCGGCCAGCTCCGGCGTCAATTCTTGTGGAGCGATCCCGAGCCAGCCCCGCGTCACTCTGCCGTGCGCGATGAGCTGCCCGGAGATGTGCTTCGCCATGTTGATCGGAATCGCGAACCCGATTCCCTCGCCCGAGGGGTTGATCGCCGTGTTGATCCCGATCGCCTCGCCGCGGATGTTGAGCAGCGGGCCCCCGCTGTTGCCGAAATTGATCGAAGCATCGGTCTGGAGGAAGTCCTGGTAGGCGGGAGCGCCTCCCACGATCGAGAGGTTGGACCGCCCCTTCCCGCTGATCACGCCGACCGTCAGCGTGCCCGAGAGCTCCCCGAGCGCGTTTCCGATCGCGACGGCCCAGTCGCCGATGCGAACATCGTCGGAATCTCCGAGCGGCACGGTCGGGAGGTTGCTCGCCTCGATCTTGATGACCGCGACGTCGGTGCTGGGATCGGTGCCAACCACCTTGGCTTTGAACTTACGTTTGTCGCTCAGGACCACGGTGATGTCCGAGGCTTCCCGAATGACGTGGTTGTTGGTCAGGATCCGGCCGTCCCGCTCGATGATGAATCCCGAGCCGCTGCTGGGCACCCGCATGCGCGGCGACCTCGGCTGGTTCGGCTGATTGGGCTGGTTGGGCTGATCCGGGAACAGGCGCTTGAAGAAATCGCCGTACGGACCTTCGAAGTTGAATTGCGGCGAGCCGTCCCCGTCGACGCTCCGTTTGGTCTCGATGGTCACGACCGCGGGCAGCACCTTGTCGGCGATCTGCGTGAACGGACTGTCGAGCGACGTCACGGCGGGCGTCGGGGCCTCCTTCGCCAGGGTCGTCGGCGAAAGGCTCAGATTGCCCGCGAGGATGAATCCCACGACGATGCCGATCAGCAGAATGCCGCCGGCCAGGATCAGAACTTTTGCGGCACGGATTGTTTCCTTTGATTCCATTCCTTCTACCTCCATCTCGACGTGCGTCCGAACGGGACACGGGTTCTACAGGGGCTGAGCCGCGTCCTGGACCCGAGATCGAACCGACCTCAGTTCCTCTTCCTTCGCGGCGATCAATCCTTCGATCGATTGAACGACGGTCTTGAGCCGCACCGCTTCGGCGTCATCGGCCAGGCTCTCCAGCTTGTCACCGGACCACAAGGCCAGCACGCGCTCGCCGAGATGGGCCTCGGCCCGCTGGCGGTCGCGGCGCAGCGAGACGAGATCCACGCGCAGAATCCCCGTTCGGACGGCCCGCTCCGCCCCTTTCCGGGCCTTCCCGGAGGCGGTGCGGAACTCGTCCTGGACGCGATCCCAAAACTTCGCCGTGCTCGTCATAAGCTCACAAATTCCAAGGTCTTGCCCTGTGTTCAATGTAGGAAGGCAGGAAGCTCTCTGTCAAGCTGGTAGTACCGCCTTCCGGAGCACGAGGTTCCCGCCAGCGGCTCGTCCGAACCGCGCTTGCCCGTGGGAGTACGCCCCTTATACTGACGCGCCATGCCCCAGCACCGATGCGCCTATTTTGTCGCGGACGCCCATCTGGGCCAGGGCACTCCCGAGTCGAGTCGGGCCCGCGAGCGCGACCTTCTACGGCTTTTCGATAACGTCCTCGCCGAACGCGCCGCGCTCTACGTGGCCGGGGACCTCTTCGATTTCTGGTTCGAGTACCGCCATACCGTCCCCAAGGACTACGTTAGCGTCCTCCAGAAGCTCGGGGAGTTGCGCCGCGCCGGGCTCCCAGTCTCATATGTCGGCGGGAATCACGACTTCTGGATCGGAGACTACTTGCGGCGCGAGCTCGACGTCGCATTCACCGACGAGCCGCTCCCGCTCTCGGTCCAGGGCAGGCGCGTCCTCCTGGCCCACGGTGACGGCATGGGTCCCGGGGACCGCGGCTACAAATTTCTGAAAGGGGTGCTCCGGAACGGGCTCGCGCGAGGCCTCTTTCGCTGGATCCATCCCGACATCGGAATTCCGCTCGCGAGGATGACCTCCCACACGAGCCGCCATCACGCTCCCCGGCCTCGCCGCAGCGAAGGGTGGCTGTTCGAGACGGTCGCCCGCCCCGTGTTCCGGGCGGGCTACGACGCCCTGGTTCTCGCGCACTTTCACGTGCCGGTGCACCGGCGCGAGAGCGACGGCGAGCTGCTCGTGCTCGGGGATTGGATCGAGCGAAGGACCTACGCGCGGCTCGAGGACGGCGTGTTCCGTCTCGAGGATTTCAGGGACGGCCCGAGGCGGTAGTTCTAGAGACGCGCGGTGAGCGAGATGAAATGCGACGTGCCGAGGTCCGAGGATAGGGGCACGAGCGCGTAGTCGAAATGGAAGCGGCTCCGGATCAGCCCCAGGCCGAAGCTCAAGCTCTCGTCGTCGTAGCCGAATTTGGCGCCCGCGCGAAGGGCGACCTTTTCCTGGTACTCGAACTCGCCCCCGACGTGGACCCTCGAGTCATCCCCGCGCGCTTTCCGCACCTCCGCGCTGAGCGCCCCCTTCCCCGTGAGGCTCGGGATCGCGCGAGAGAGGGCCGCCCCCGCCCGGAGCGTCCGGGGCAGCGGGAAGGACTCCGAGATGAAGGTCGCCTCTCCCCCCAGATTCTGGAGCGCCGCGCCGAGGGTCAGACCCGTTTGCCCGAGCGCGACCCGGCCGCCCAGATCGACCGCGATCGCGGTCGCGGTCTCCTGATCGATCATCTCCCGGATGTACTTCAGCGCCACACCCCCCGACATCTGATGCGGGAAACGATGGGCGTAGGCTCCCGTGACGGCGAAGTCGTTGAAGCCGAAATGCCCGATGAGATTGCCGACATCGTCGCGCTTCTCGAACTGGGACGTGTAGAAGCCCGAAACTCCGACGCCGAAGGCCCCCGAGCCCAACGAGCGCGACACCGCCGCGAATTCCTGGCGGAAGTCCTGGATCCATTCGTT
>DASXQO010000218.1:0-2372 GCA_036507115.1 Candidatus Eiseniibacteriota bacterium
TTGTCTCGGGATTCACCGCGCGATGGTACCAAAGGGGCAATCAGAACCGCTACCCCAGCCTCTTCTGGAATCGCTTCACGCTGAAGCCGAAGAAGACGAGCGCGAGCAGGAGCAGCATCAGCGTCTGCGGCAGAACGTCGAGGAAATCGGCGCCCTTCAGGACCACGCCGCGCAGGATCTGGATGTAGTACGTGAGCGGAAAGAGGAGGCCGATCTCGCGGGCCACGTGGGGCATCCCCTCGCGCGGAAACATGAATCCCGAAAGAAGCACGTTCGGGAGAAAGAAGAAGTAGGAACCCTGCATTGATTGCGTCTGGGTCTTGGCGAGCGTCGAGACGAAGAGCCCCAGGCCCAGGTTCGCCGTGATGAAAAGGAAGGTGACCGCGTAGACCACGAGAAGGCTGCCCCGGATCGGCATCTGGAAGATGAAGTGGCCCAGCGTGAGCACGGCCGTGAGCTGCACATATCCCACGAGTACGTAGGGAGCGATCTTTCCGATCATGATCTCCCCGCGCGTGATCGGCGTCACGATGAGCTGCTCCAGCGTGCCCTGCTCGCGCTCGCGGACGACCGACATCGAGGTGATCATCAGCATCGTGACGGACAGGATCAGCCCGATGATGCCGGGGACGATGAAGATCGCGCTCTTGAGCGCGGGGTTGTAGAGAGGGCGGACCCGGATGTCCACCGGGGGTGTCTCGGTTCGGACCGGCATGCGCGCGAGCGAGGAGAGGAGCTCGATGTTCTTCCGCTGGCCGACGAGCTGCGCCGCGGCGATCGCGTTCTGGGAGGTATTCGGGTCGGAAGCGTCGACCAGGAGCTGTGCCGTAGCGGACCGCCCGCGCTTCAGGCGGCGCGCGTAGTCCGCCGGGATCACGATCGCGGCCCGCACCGTGCCTCGGTCGATGAGCCGGATCGCCTGGTCGTAGGACGCCACGTGGCGGGCCACGACGAAATTGTCCGTGGCTTGAAGCTTCTGGATCAGCTCCCGGCTCTCTTGCGTGCGGCTCTCGTCGTAGACCGCCATCGGGAGGTGCCGCACGTCCATCCGGATCGCGAAGCCGAACACCAGGAGCTGGATGACCGGGATGCCGAGCATCATCGCGAGCGTGGCGCGGTCCCGGCGCATCTGGATGAACTCCTTCCAGATGATCGAGCGCAGGCGGTGGCGCGTCATGTCCCCTCGCGCTCCTGGATCGACACGAAGATGTCCTCGAGGCTCTGCCCGGCCCCGAAGCTCGATTTGACTTCCGCCGGAGTCCCGACCGCCTTGAGCTTGCCGCGGGAGAGAAACGCCAGCCGGTCGAATTTCTCCGCCTCGTCCATGTAATGGGTGGTGACGATCATGGTCGTTCCCTCATCCGCCAGGCCCCGGATGATCCGCCAGAAAAGCCGCCTCGCCGCCGGGTCGACGCCCGCGGTGGGCTCATCGAGAAATACCACAGGGGGCCGGTGGAGCAGGGCGCAGGCAAGCGCGAGCCGCTGCTTGATCCCTCCCGAGAGCGTCCCCGCGAGCTGGTCGGGCGTGCCTGTGATGTGCATGGTCTTGATCCCCCACGCCACACGCTCGCGCCATTCGCGCTCGAGCCCGTAGACCCCCGCGTAGAAGCGGAGATTCTCCTGGATCGTGAGATCGCGGTAGAGCCCGAATGCCTGCGACATGTACCCGATGCGCGATTTCACCGCGTCCGGGTCTTCCACGACGTCGATCCCCGCCACGCGCGCGGTGCCCGAGGTGGGTTGGAGGAGGCCGCAGAGAATCCGGATGGTCGTTGTCTTCCCGGAGCCGTTCGGGCCCAAGATCCCAAAGATCTCGCCCGGCCGGATTTCGAAGGAGACGTCCTCGACCGCCGTGATCCTGCCGAACCGGCGCGTGATCGCGCGGACCTCAACGACCGGAGCGGTGCCGGCGCCCTCGCCGCTCCGTTCAGCGCCCGGCGAGGATTCGCGCATCGGCCGGTAACCCGGGTTTCAACATGCCGCCTTGGGGGTCGAGGGCCACCTTGACCCCGAACACGATGTTCGCGCGCTCCTCCTCCGTGAGCGCCGCGCGCGGCGTGAATTCGGCTCGTGTCGCGATCTCGACCACGCGGCCGGAAAACGCGCGGCGCTCTCCGAGAACGCGCACCTCGACCCGGTCTCCGAGGCGGACCCGTACTACCTGAGGCGCCGGGATGTAGACACGCATCCAGAGCTTCGACGGATCGCCCAGGGTGAGGATCGGAATCGCGGGCCCGACGACCTCCCCTTGCTCGACGCTCTTCACGAGGACCACGCCCTGGATCGGGGCGGTGAGCACCAGCTCGCGCGCCTTGGCTCGCGCCGACTGGAGGCTGGCCCCGGCGGCTTCGGCGGCTTGCCGGGCGGCGGCC
>DASXQO010000219.1:0-4952 GCA_036507115.1 Candidatus Eiseniibacteriota bacterium
CGGTGATGGGGATCAGGCCCTGAGCGCGTTCCGGAGCGCGCGCTCGAGGTCCTCGAAGGCGAACCGGTAGCCGAGCGCGGTGAGTTTCTTCGGCGCGACGCAGGCGCTCGACAGGAGCGCCTCGTCGGCCATCTCGCCGAAAAGGAGTTTGAGCGCCGAGGCGGGTGCGGGAAGGACCGCGGGGCGCCGCAACACCCGGCCCAGCGCGCGGGTGAAATCCCGGTTCCGGACCGGCGTGGGCGCGACCACGTTGACCGGAGGCACCACATCCTCCCGCGTGAGCGCGAGCTCGACCACGTGGAGAACGTCCGGAAGCGCGACCCAGCTCATCCACTGCCTGCCGTTCCCGAGCGGCCCTCCGATTCCGAGCTTGAAGATCGGCAGCATCTTCGCGAGCGCGCCCCCGTGCGCGCCGAGCACGACGCCGAAGCGCAGGATCACGACGCGCGCGCCCGTATCGCGCGCCGAGAGCGCCGCCTCTTCCCACGCACGGCACAGATCGGCGAGAAACCCGGAGCCGGGCGCGCTCTCCTCGGTGAGGATCTCCTCGCCGCGGTTTCCGTAGATCCCGACCGCCGAGGCGCTGACGAACACACGCGGCGAAGGCTTCCGCTCGCTCATCCGCCGCGCGAGAAATCGCGTCGCCCCGGCACGGCTCTCGACCAGGCGGCGCTTCCGCTCCTCGGTCCATTTTCCGCCCGCGAGATTTTCTCCCGCGAGGTTCACGACCGCGTCGACTCCTTCGAGGGCGCGGCGGTCGAATTCGTCGCGCTCGGGGTCCCAGTGGAACGAGGCAGCGGTGCCGCCCGACGGTCCGGTCGGGGGTACCAAGCCGCCAGGCGCCGCGGGCACGACCGCCGCCCGCGAGGGCCGGCGGCTCAGGAGCGAGACCCGGTGCCCGCCTCCTGCGAGATGGCGCGTGAGTGCTGCGCCCAGGAAACCGGTTCCGCCCGCGATGAGGACGTTCACCTAGCGCCGGTCGTCGCCGGCTCGGGCGGTTTCGCGCCCTCGTGGATCTCTTGCAACGCGCACACGGTCACCGTGTGCTCCCGGAGCGCGCGGATCGCCTGGACGGTCGCCGCGGCGGCGGTCAGGGTCGTGACGCAGAGGATGCCGTGGAGCGTCGCGTTCGTGCGGATCGCGACGTCGTCGTAGAACGACTCGCGTCCGAGGGGCGTGTTGATGATGAGGTGCATCCCTCCGCTCTTGATCCGGTCCACGACGTTCGGCCGGCCCTCGTTCACCTTGAACACCATCTCGGCGGGCACTCCGTGCGCGTTCAAGAAGTCGGCCGTGCCGCATGTGGCGAGGATTTGGAACCCCGTCTCGTGGAGCCCTCGCGCATGCGGCAGTACGCCTTTCTTGTCGCGATCGTTCACGCTGATGAAGACCGTTCCCTCTGTGGGGATCGTGTTTCCCGCCGCCGCCTGCGCCTTGGCGAAGGCGATCCCGAAGGACTCCGAAATGCCCATCACCTCGCCGGTGGATTTCATCTCGGGGCCGAGGAGGATGTCGCTGCCCGGAAATTTCATGAACGGAAAGACCGGCGTCTTGACGAACACGCGGCTCACGCCCAGGTCCTCCACGATCCCCTGCTCCCCGAGCGAGCGGCCCGCCATGATCCTCGCCGCGACCTTCGCCAGCGGCACGCCTGTCGCCTTGCTCACGAAGGGGACCGTTCGCGAGGCGCGCGGATTCACCTCGAGGACGTAGACCGTGTCCTTCTCAATCGCGAACTGGACGTTCATCAGGCCGCGCACCTCGAGCGCCAGCCCGAGGCGGCGTGTCATGTCGCGGATCGTGTCCAGGTGGGGCTCGGGAATCCGGTAGGGCGGGAGCACCGCGGAGGAATCGCCGCTGTGGATTCCCGCCTCTTCGATGTGCTGCATGATCCCGCCGATCACGACGCGCTCCCCGTCCCCCAGCGCGTCCACGTCCACCTCGAAGGCATCCTCGAGGAACCGGTCGACCAGCACCGGGTGTTCCGGCGAGGCGCTCACGGCCTCGCGGACGTAGCCCTCGAGATGCGTCTCGTCGTAGACGATCGCCATTGCGCGCCCGCCGAGCACGTACGAGGGGCGCACGAGCACGGGGTAGCCGATCCGCGCGGCCACCCGCTTCGCCTCCTCGAGCGACGTGGCGGTGCCGCTCTCCGGCTGGGGAATGCCCAGCGAGGAGAGAAGCGCGCTGAATCGCCGGCGGTCCTCGGCCAGGTCGATCGCGTCGGGGCTCGTGCCCAGGATGCGGACGCCCGCGCGGTGGAGCGGCAGCGCAAGCTTGAGCGGCGTCTGCCCGCCGAACTGGATCACGACGGCTTCGGGGCGCTCGAGCTCGACGATGTTCATCACGTCCTCGAACGTGAGCGGCTCGAAGTAGAGCCGGTCGGATGTGTCGTAATCGGTCGAGACGGTCTCGGGGTTGCAATTGACCATGATCGTCTCGTAGCCCTCCTCCTGGAACGCGAAGGAGCCGTGGCAGCAGCAGTAGTCGAATTCGATGCCCTGACCGATCCGGTTGGGGCCGCTCCCGAGGAGGATCACCTTACGCCGGGACGTCGGGTCGGCTTCCGATTCTTCCTCGTAGGTCGAGTAGAGATACGGAGTGTGCGACTCGAACTCCGCGGCACACGTGTCTACGCGCTTGTAGACCGGTACGATCCCCGCGGCCGTGCGCCGGACGCGAACCTCCGCGGCGCTTTCCCCGGTCAGGGCGCCGATGCGCGAATCGGAGAACCCCATCCGCTTCGCCTCGCGGAGGGTCTCCGTGTCGATCCCGGGTCCGATCGTCCGTTCCAGGTCCACGATCTGCTGGATCTGATCCAGGAACCAGGGATCGATGCCGGTCATCTGATGGACCTTGGCCTGCGACCAGCCCAGATCGAACGCCCGCTTCACGTAGAAGATCCGGTCGGGATCCGGAGTCAGGAGCTTCTCCTGGATGCGCGCGTCGTCGAGGTCTCCCCGCGAGAATCCGCTCGCCCCGATCTCGAGACCGCGGAGCCCCTTCTGCAGCGCCTCCTTGAACGTGCGCCCGATCGCCATGACCTCGCCCACGGATTTCATCTGCGTGCCCAGATTCGGGTTCGCGTCACGGAATTTCTCGAAGGCCCAGCGCGGAATCTTGACGACCACGTAGTCGATGGCGGGCTCGAAGGAGGCGGGGGTGACGCGGGTGATGTCGTTCTGGATTTCATCGAGGCTGTATCCGATCGCGAGAAGCGCCGCGATCTTCGCGATCGGAAAGCCGGTCGCCTTGCTGGCGAGGGCCGAAGAGCGCGAAACGCGCGGGTTCATCTCGATCACGACCGTGCGTCCCGTCTTGGGATCCACGGCGAACTGGATGTTCGAACCGCCGGTCTCGACGCCGACTTCACGGATGACACGCCGCGCGGCGTTCCGCATCGCCTGATACTCGCGGTCGGTCAGGGTCTGCGCCGGCGCGACCGTCACGGAGTCTCCGGTGTGGATCCCCATCGGGTCGAAGTTCTCGATCGAGCAGATCACGACGAAGTTGTCCGCGTGATCCCGCATCACCTCGAGCTCGTACTCCTTCCATCCGAGCACCGACTCCTCGACCAGGATTTCGTGCACCGGCGAGAGGTCGAGCCCCCGGGCCACGATCTCTTCGAACTCGTCTTTGTTGTACGCGATCCCTCCGCCGCTCCCGCCCAGGGTGAACGAGGGGCGGATGACCGCGGGCAGGCCGGTCCGCTCGAGCACCCGTACCGCTTCTTCGAGATTCCTCGCAAACCCGCTCTGTGGAAGGTCTAGCCCGATTCGGCTCATGGCTTCCTTGAAGAGCCGCCGGTCCTCCCCGACCTCCACCGCCTTGCGACTCGCCCCGATCAGCCGGATGCCCAAGCGGTCGAGCACGCCGCGGCGCGAGAGGTCGACCGCGAGGTTAAGGGCGGTCTGCCCCCCGACCGTGGGAAGCACGGCGTCGGGGCGTTCGCGGATCAGGATCTTCTCCACGATGTCGGGGGTGAGCGGCTCGATGTAGGTGCGGTCGGCGTACTCGGGATCGGTCATGATCGTCGCCGGGTTCGAATTCACGAGGGAAACGCGGATGCCCTCGCGGCGGAGGACCTTGACCGCCTGGGTTCCGGAGTAGTCGAACTCGCACGCCTGGCCGATCACGATCGGCCCCGATCCGATGACAAGGACGGAGCGGATCGAGGGATCTTTCGGCACGGCCTAGGTCCCGGCCGGCGCTTCTGCCGGGCGCGCCGAAGGGCGAGCGGGGTGTGGCTCGCTCCGAGCCATGAGCTTGATGAATTGGTTGAAGAGATAGTGGCTATCGTGCGGCCCGGGGCTCGCTTCCGGATGGTACTGGACGGAAAGCGCCGGGAGGTCGCGGTGGCGGAATCCCTCCACCGTGCGGTCATTAAGGTTTAGATGGGTGAGCTCGAACCGCGGATCCTCGAAAAGCGAAGACTCGACCGCGAAGCCGTGGTTTTGCGACGTGATCGCGACCTGCCCCGATACGAGATTCTTGACCGGGTGGTTCGCGCCGCGATGCCCGAACTTGAGCTTGAAGGTCTTCCCTCCGCACGCGAGGCCCATGATCTGGTGCCCGAGGCAGATTCCGAACGTGGGCCGGGCGCGAATCAGCTCGCGCGTCGCTTCGATCGCGTAGCCGCACGGCTCGGGGTCACCGGGCCCGTTCGAGAGGAAGACGCCGTCCGGGTCGAGCGCCAAGGTCTCCTCGGCGGAGGTCGTTGCGGGCACCACGGTGATGTCGCACCCCGCCGCCGAGAGCATTCTGAGAATGTTCCGCTTCATCCCGAAATCGTACGCGACCACATGGAACGGCCGGCGGGGCCGAAGCCCATCGACGGCCGGATCCGCGCTCGCCTCGACACGGTAGGGTTTCGGACACGTCACTTCCCTCGCGAGGTCGAGTCCCACCATGCTGCGCGAGGCGCGCGCGCGGTCCACGAGCTCGTCGGCATC
>DASXQO010000220.1:0-4044 GCA_036507115.1 Candidatus Eiseniibacteriota bacterium
ACGGTGTGGGTCCTGCACGGGCCGAACATGGATCTTCTCGGCTCGCGCGAGCCCGACCTCTACGGAAGGGAGAGCCTCGAGTCGATCGACCGGAGGCTCAAGAAGCTGGGCGAGGAACTCGGCCTCGGCGTGGAATGCTTCCAGACGAATCACGAGGGCGCCCTCATCGACCGCCTGATCGTCGCGACGAAAGCCGCGCACGGCTGTCTCATCAACCCCGGCGGGCTGACGCACACGAGCGTGGCGCTTGCGGATACGATGCGCGCGATGACGGTCCCGGTGGTCGAGGTGCATCTCACGAACCTCTACGCGCGGGGGACGGCTCGCTCGGTGAGCCTGACGGGCGCGTCGGCGTCGGGCGTCATCATGGGTTTCGGAGCCCGAAGTTACGAGCTTGGGCTCCGCGAGCTCGCCTCGCGCCTCAATCCCTCCGGAACGCGCGGAAGAGGCCGATGAATCTTCGCCGGAAGATCCGCGAGATGGTCGCGATCATGCGCGAGGAGGAGCTGGCCGAGCTCGAAGTCCGACGCTGGTTCACGACGGTGCGCGTGCGCCGTCCGGGCCTGGACGGGACGGTGCCGATGAGGCAGGCGGTGGGCCCGGCGGAAGTGCGCGGCGAGGAGGAACGCGAGGATGTCGAGGCGAAACCGCCCAAGAATCTGATCCCGATCAAATCGCCGATGGTGGGCACCTTCTATCGGGCGCCCGCCCCGGACGCCGATCCCTACGTCGAGGAGAACAGCTCGGTCACGGTGGGGCAGACGGTGTGCGTCGTGGAGGCGATGAAGTTGATGAACGAAATCGAATCCGAGGTGGAAGGCCGCATCGCCCGGATCCTTGTCGAGAATGCCCAGCCCGTGGAGTACGGGCAAACACTGTTTCTGGTGGAGTCCGACACCGCGGCGTAGCCCGACCGAGGGGAGTGGGGATGAACATCAAGCGAGTGCTTCAAACGATGGTGGAACTCAAGGCTTCCGACCTCCACGTCAAGGTGGGCACGAAGCCCACGGCGCGCCAGGACGGAGGCCTCGTCACGCTCGACGAGCCGGCCCCCAATCAGGCGGACCTCGAGGCGATCGTCGATCAGATCCTGACGCCGAAACAGAAGAAGACGTTCGAGGAGACGAAGGAAGTGGACTTCGCGTTCGGCGTGACGGGTCTCTCCCGCTTCCGCAGCAATTTCTACCAGCAGCGCGGGACGATCGCGATGGTGTTCCGCCAGGTGCCCGCCACCATTCCGTCCTTCGAGGAGCTGAATCTTCCGCAGACGATCGAGGAGATCGCGACCCGCCCGCGCGGGCTCGTGCTCGTGTGCGGGACGGTCGGGAGCGGCAAATCCACGACGCTCGCGGCGATGATCGATTCCGTGAACCGGACGATCGCGCGAAACGTCATCACGATCGAGGACCCGGTCGAATTCCTGTACCGAGACAAGAAGAGCACGATCTCGCAGCGTGAGGTGGGCCTCGACACGGCCTCCTTCGCCGAGGGTCTGAAGCACATCCTGCGCCAGGATCCGGATGTGATCCTGATCGGCGAAATCCGCGACGCGGAGACCATGCAGACCGCGCTGATGGCCGCGGACACCGGGCACCTCGTGCTCACCACGCTTCACACGACCGACGCGGCGCAGACGATCAACCGGATTCTCTCGTTCTTTCCGCCGCACCAGCACGAGGAGACGCGGTACATGCTCTCCTCGACGCTTCAGGCGGTCATCGCCCTTCGGCTCATGCCCCGTTCGGACCGGACGGGGCGAATCCCCGCGGCCGAAGTCATGACGGTGACCGCCACGATCCGCGAGTACCTCCTCGATCCGGTGAAGACCTCGTTGATCAAGGGCGCGATCCAGGAAGGCGTCTCGCAGTACGGCATGCAGACCTTCGATCAGGCGATCATGAAGCACCACACGGAGGGAAAGATCAGTCTCGAGACGGCGCTCCGGTACTGCTCCAATCCGACCGAATTCGAGCTTCGCGTGAAGGGCATCCACGCCACGTCGGACGAATCCTGGAAGCCGTTCGAGCACAAAGAGAACCTCGTTTAGCGGAATGTTCAAGAAGATCCTGATCGCCAACCGCGGCGAGATCGCGTTGCGGATCATCCGCGCGGCACGGGAGCTCGGAATCGAGACCGTGGCCGTCTACTCCGAGGCCGACCGGGATTCGCTGCACGTTCGCCTCGCGGACGAGGCGGTCTGCATCGGGCCGCCTCCCTCCGCGGCGAGCTATCTGCACATTCCTCGGATCATCAGCGCCGCCGAGATCACGGCCGCCGACGCGATCCACCCGGGTTACGGATTCCTCTCGGAGAACGCGCACTTCGCGGAGGTGTGCGAGTCGTGCCACATACGATTCATCGGGCCTACCTCGGAGATGATCCGGCTCATGGGAGACAAGGCGGTCGCGCGGAAGACCATGGTCCAGGCGGGCGTGCCGGTGACGCCGGGAAGCGAGGGCACGCTCGAATCGCCGGACGAGGCGGCGGCCGTGGCGAAGGAGCTCGGCTACCCCGTGATCATCAAAGCGGCCGCGGGGGGTGGCGGCAAGGGAATGCGGATCGCGAACGACGAGACGTCGCTCCGGAACGGAATACGCACCGCGCAGGCCGAGGCGGAAGCCAATTTCGGGAGCGGAGCGGTCTACCTCGAGCGGTACGTCGAGAATCCGCGCCATATCGAGTTCCAGATCATCGGCGACCGGCACGGGAACCTCCTCCATCTGGGGGAGCGCGAGTGTTCGATCCAGCGCCGGCATCAGAAGCTGGTCGAGGAATCCCCGAGCGTGGCGCTCGACGACGAGCTGCGCACCAAGATGGGCTCGGCCGCGGTGGCCGGGGCCCGGGCGATCGGATATGAGAGCTGCGGAACGACCGAATTTCTCCTGGGGCCGGACGGGAATTTCTACTTCATGGAGATGAATACGCGGATCCAGGTGGAACACCCCGTAACCGAAGAGGTGACGGGGTATGACCTCATCAAGGCGCAGATCGCGGTCGCGGCCGGCGAGGTTCTGCCGTGGCGGCAGGACGAGGTGCGCTTGCGCGGGCACGCGCTCGAGTGCCGCGTGAACGCGGAGAAGCCGGATCATAATTTTCAGCCGTCGCCCGGCAAGGTGACCTATTTCCACGGGCCGGGCGGGCCCGGGGTGCGTCTGGACAGCCATCTCTATTCGGGGTACACGGTGCCGGCGCACTACGATTCGATGGTGGCGAAGGTCATCACCTGGGGGCGGGACCGCATGGAATCGATCGTTCGGATGCGGCGGGCGCTCGAAGAGACGGTGGTCGAGGGCATCGATACGACGATTCCGCTCCATCTCCGCATACTGAAAGACGCGGCCTTCCTGAAAGGCGACCTCCACACCGGATACCTCGATGAATTGCTGGGGGCGGAGCAGCCGTCCCGATGAAACGTGTCGATCTCTACGTCATCCCATCCGAGCTGGAACGCGCCTCGCTCGACTCGAGGCAGGTCGTGGTGGTCGACGTGCTCCGCTCGTGCACGAGCATCGCGACGGCTCTCCTGAACGGCGCGGTGAAGATCATTCCGGTGAAGACGGTGGAGGAAGCGACCCGGCTCCACGAGACGCTCGATCCCAAGACGAGCCTCCTGTGCGGGGAGCGGGAGGGGCGCAAGGTGAGCGGTTTCGCGCTCGGGAACTCCCCCCGCGAGTACACCCGCAAGAAGGTGAACGGCGCCACCCTGATCTTTGCCTCCACCAACGCGAGCCCGCTGATGGCGGGGCCCCTGAGCGGCAGGGACCAGCTCCTTCTCGGATACGTGAACCTGGGCGCGGTCGTGAACGCAGCCGCCGGGGCGCCTACGGACCTCACGGTCGTCTGCGCGGGGCGCAACGGACGCTTCTCGCTCGAGGACGCAGCGTGCGCGGGGGCGCTGATACGCAGGCTCACGGAAACGCTGCCCGGCCTCGAGCTGAATGACGCGGCCGCCTTCGCGCGCGACTTCGACGCCTCGCACGGCTCTCCGGCGGAGACGATCCTGCGCCGGAGCGAGCACGGGCGCTATCTCGTCGATCTCGGTTT
>DASXQO010000221.1:0-11677 GCA_036507115.1 Candidatus Eiseniibacteriota bacterium
TTAACGGTGGACAGACGTTCGGGTGCTGGACTCGGTAGAGATAGACGCCGCTCGGGAGCTTGGCCTATCGAGGAAAGAGGCGCGAGAAGTCGAAATCGGACGCTCATGGGGAACCTCCTAGACGAGGACGAGACGGCCCTCCACGAAGATGCTCGCGGCGGACAGCGCCGTCCCCGAGGAGTCGGTGACGACCCCGCGGATGACGGCCCCTCGAGTCGGCGGGGAGACGAGGAGGGTGAGGAGCGCGGCAAGCGCCGCGCTCCCCTGCAGGCCAGCTCTCATAGCCAATAGGTACTCAGCGAAGGATCGCCGTTCGGTGGACGGAGGTCCTTCCGTCTCCCTGCATGACCTTGTAGAAGTAGACTCCGCTCGACACGCGCCGCCCGTCGTCCAGCCGCCCATCCCATCGGATGGCGTGACGACCGGGTGCGAGCCCTTCCTGGGTGATCGTCCGAACCGTCCGGCCCGTGACGTCGAAGACTCGTACTGTGACGCGCCCCGGCTTGGAGACCAAGAAGGAGAGCGAGGCCTCGGCTCCGAGGGGCTCGCCCTCGCGCGCCGTATCGTGGTGTCCTGCTTGCGAATTTCCAGAGCCGGCGATCGAGCCGGCCAGACTACCTGATCTTTGTTCGGTCGTGACGGTGTGAACCCGATACGGAGCTGCGGCACCCGTCGCGTTCACGACCGCAACCGAGTACACCCCGGGGGCCGGTGGCGCGTATCGTGCCCCTTCCGTCGGTGCAAGGGACGTGGCGGAGGCGACCACGGCACCCTGGGGATCGAGGATGCGAAGATCGAGATTGGTCCCGTCCTCGGACTCAAGGACTCCGGTCAGAAGCTTCGTCCCGCTTGACGCGGTCACGGTATGGAGGGTGAGCGAGGGCGTCCCAAGGGTCCCCGCAGGAGCGAATCCCTGGGAAATGCTCGCGGTCTCGGTCGGATTGCCCGCGCCCTGCGCACCACCGCCCTCGATCACGAAACCGTCCACGTAGATCATGTCGCGGTGCGCCCCGGCGGGCTCCGCCGCGTCGTTCAGAACGTTGAGCCGGAAGGTGTGCACTCCGGGGGATGTCTCGAAGGCGGCGAACTCCCCGAAGGTCAGATCCTTCTTTCCGGAGTTGTCGGGTTGGGACGGGTCCGAGGGGGCTCGATAGAACTCCACCTTCCCTCGGGAGGCTCCGTCAATGAGCACCTCGGCATTTCCACCGCGCGGGCCGCGCGCGATCTGCATGCTCACCTCGGTTCCGCTGTAGAGGAACTGGAGGTACGCGCCGGAGTTCTCCTTCTTCGCCCCGACATTGCGGCAGTAGTGGCCGTCCGTCGCGCGCCCGTCCTCGACGTTGTGCCAGCCGCCGAAGCGCGTTAAAGCCGGATCGTCGCAGTCGAGCTCGGTCGTCTCGCCATCGCCATCATCGACTGGCTTCTTCATGGACTTCGTGAAGAACGTGATGGCGCCCGTGCCGGCCAGGTCAACCCCGCCAATGATGGTTCCCGCGTACGCGATGTTCGCAAACCCGTCGTTGTCGATCGTGAGTGAGGAGTACTCGGCGAGCTCGCGGGTCCCGGACGGACACCCCAGGCCACGGTTACAGATCTGCCCCTTGTGAATCACGCCGCCACCCTGCGTGCTCGCGACGTCGATAAAGACGTCAGGCTGCTCGGCGAGCGCGTTCTCCACCTGGGCGTAGATGATCTTCCACGGCACCTGCTGCTGCTCGAACTGCGGGGAGTCGGGAACGCCCACTGCATCCGTTCCGTACCAGATCGCAGCCACCTTTCCGGGCGCTCCGGCCCGGATCCAGGGGAGCACGGTGGTCCGGGTGAACTCGAAGCCCGCCAGATTCGGCGCGTTGAGCGGGAGCGGCTTCGTCCAGCTCTCGGCCCGGGTCGGATTGGCCCCCGCGGGGCAGCTCATTAGATAGACGTTCTTCTGATCGGAGAAGGCGATGTAAAGGTTGTTGGCGTCATCCACAGCCATGATCGGAAACACGTTGTTCGTCGTGACCCCTCCGACTCCGTGGAAGATCCGCCCCGCGTCAAACGAGTTCGGAATGAAGACAGGCAAGTCGAGCGGGCCTAGGGGGAGATCGGCCGGGCCGGGCTGCGGAAACTTCGGGGCTCGATAGACGTAGAGGTCCCGGCCGTCGCGGCTCACGAACGAGCCGAGCAGAGCCCCGTCGCTGGTCAGGACGCAGTTTCCCGCCAAGTCGTCCGGCACGCCGTCGCCGAGCGGATCCTGCACGAAGGATCCCTTCGTGAACGCGGCTCCGTCGTCCGACTGCGCCACGAAGACGTCGTGCTGCCCGAACTCGAGCTGGGCGAGCTTTCGGAGGCTCATATAGAGAGTCTGCGCCCCGCGCGCCACGTTCCACTGCCGGTCGAGTTGCGCGGTGGTGAAGGGATTCGGGACGAAGTTCTCGCCCCGGTCCACCGAAACCGCGAGGGTTGCGGAGCCGAGCCAGAGGCTGGTCACGTAGACGCGTCCGGTGGACTGGATACCGGGACCGGCCGGGCTCGGAGGAACGACGAAGAAGGGATCGCCGAGCGCCAAGTCCACATCTCCACCACCCACACCCCCTTCGGGTGAGGGCGGGTTGGGTGAGGGATTCTGGGTGCCGTCCGGCTGGCCGAGATACTGGAACGCAGCCCCGCCGTTGTCGGAGCGCCAGAAGTCCACGCCCCCCGGAACGCCTCGGATCGCCCCGATGTAGATCGTGCCGAAGCGGTCGATCTCGATCTCCGGCTCGATGTCCTGGTCGATGAAGATGGGGCTCCGATTCCGCTGGTCCGGGAGCTCCAGGTCGGGCTTGAACTCGAAATCGAAGGTCTGGTAGTTCGCGGTGCGGAACTCGTTGGGAGTTTCGGGCGCCGTGCCCGTGTTGAAGACCGCGGCCTCTCCGGTGTAGGACTCCGCCACCGCACTATAGATTAGAGTCTGGACCTTGTAGACCCCGGGCGCGGCCGCGAAGGTCAGCTCCTCGAAGTTCGTGGCCGCGGACCCCGACGACTGGACGGGCGCGCCCGCCGCGGTCACCACGTGGAGGTCGAGGTCGTTCGTGGGCGAGAGCCACTCGATCCGGACGAAAACCTCGTGCGCGACCGGATTGGTCCCTGTGACCGTGAGCGTGAAGACAGAGCACGTGCTGTTGTTGCAGTCCGCCGCGATCGGATTGGTCGTGGAGGCCGTGAACGGACCGCCTCCCCACGCGGCCGAGGCGCTGCCTGGAAAGATGGTGCCGCTGGGCGGGGTCGCTGGCTGCTCTGCTGCCAATGCCTGGAGGGGTAAAAGAAGCATCAGGAGGTTCGCGAGGACGGCTGGAAGAACGCGTGAAGTTCGCATCGGGGGTACCTCCTGCGCCTGGTGGTTGAAGACGAGACGGCCCGACCGAGAAAGTGCGAGGTGGGGATGGTACGCGGAATTCCAGGCGGCGCCTATCGGCGCGCTCCTGATTCTCATGTCGGGCGGCCATCCCCCAGGCGTGTCGGACGAACACCGATGCCGTGTGGGACGAGGGCGGGGACGAGGGAGAGGGCGGATGCCTGGGGCCACCGGGAGGTCGGGGCGGGGCGCGGCGGCGGTGGGCGGCGAAGCCTCAGCTACTCGACAAGGTGATTTCGGACGGCGTAGACGGTCAGCTCGGCGTTGGTGCGGAGGTTCATCTTCTCGAGGACGCGGCTGCGGTACGTGCTGACCGTCTTCACGCTCAGGTTGATTTCCTGAGCGACCTGCGAGACCGTGCGGCCGGAGGCGAGCAGGCGAAAGACCTGGTACTCCCGTTCTGAGAGCTGGTCGTGCGGGGGTTGCTCGGCGTCAGGGCCCAGCATGAGGGCGAGACGCTCGGCAACGCCGGGACTCACGTAACGCCCTCCACCCACGACCTTGCGCACCGCTTGCACCAGCTCCTCCGGCGCGCTCTCCTTGGTAAGATAACCTGAGGCCCCGGACCGAAGCGCGCGGACCGCGAACTGTTCCTCGGAGCAGATGGTCAGGATGAGAACGGGAAGCTTCGGACGCTCGCGCTTCATCTCACGGAGCAGATCGAGGCCGTTTCCATCCGGGAAGTTGACGTCGAGCACGACAACGTCCCATTTGCCCGCGCGGACCTTATCCAAGACCTCGCGGGCGCTCCGCGCTTCCCCTTGGACGATGATATCTCTCGCCTCGCTCAGGACCTCGGCGAGGCCGCGCCGCACGATGGCGTGATCGTCGGCGATGAGGGCACGAATCACGTGGCAGCCGCCCGGGGCAGCGCTCCGCCTGCCGGGTTCTCCTCCTGGGGTGCCGCCTTGCCGGAGATTTCGCTCGCGTGGGGAATCCGGACCGTAACGACCGTTCCCTTCCCGGCCCGCCTCCCCACCGACAGCTCTCCTCCAAGCGCGCGGCAGCGCTCCAGCATCCCGAGGATGCCGAGCGAGTGCACGCTCGCGATCTCGGTCTCCTCGATGCCCCTGCCGTCGTCGCTCACGACCAGGACGAACGCGCCGTCGGTGCCGGCGAGCTTGACCTCGACGCCGCGCGCGCCCGCGTGGCGGGCCACGTTGGTCAAACATTCCTGGACGATTCGGAACATCGCGGTGGCGACGTCAGGGGGGACCGGCTCGCCCAACGTGGAGCAGAACCGGCACGCGATGCCGGTCCGGTCGGTGAATTCGCGCGCCTGCCAATCGAGCGCCGGGGTGAGACCCAACTCGTCCAGCACTCCCGGCCGAAGCTCGGCCGAGATGCGACGAATGCCGGCGATCGTCGTTTCGATGGTGTCGCCCATGCGGCCGATCCGGGCCAGGCACGCCTCGCGGTCGAGTCGCTTCTCCTGAACGCGCCTTTCGATCCAAGCGACGTCGAGGCGAATGGCGGTCAAGGCCTGGCCCAACTCGTCGTGAAGCTTGCGCGCGATCGAGGTCCGCTCCACCTCTTGGACCGCCTCGATGCGGGTCGAAAGCTCCCGGAGCTGGTCGTTCGAGCGGCGGAGCCGCTCTTCGTCTTCCTTCCGTCGCGTGATGTCGCGGATCACGCCGCTGAAGAAGTGGCCACGCTCGGTATCCCAGGTTCCGATCGCCAGCTCGATCGGAAACTCAGCGCCGTCCTTCCTCAGTCCGTACATTTCGAGAGTGCGGCCGACGACACGGCTCGCCCCTCCCTCGCGAACCCGGATCATGCCGGCTTCGTGGCGCCCGCGATAGCGAGGGGGCATCAGGATCGTCAGGGGCCTCCCCAAGACCTCGTCCTCGAGATAGCCGAAGATAGCCCGCGCGGCACGATTCCACGAAATGATCCGACCCTCCGGATCCGCCAGCACGATCGCATCGGTCGCCGACTCGAACACCGATCGGAAGCGCGCCTCCGATTCCCGAAGCCGCTCGTTCGCCGCGCGGCGGTCCCGCTCGCGCGCCACCTTCTCGGAGGCAGCGCGCACCGCGACGATGAGAAGCGTGAGAAACTGCGGCCATCCGCTCTCGGGCCCGGCCCCCTCCCCCATCGTGCGGAGGATCTCCTCGTCCTCGCCGCTCACGGAGAAAACGATGACGGGGCATTCGGGCCAGCGCGATTTGATCGTCTGGAAGACCGCCGGGCCGTCTCCCCAGCGTAGGGAATAATCGGTGACGGTCACATCGTAGCCGTTCGAGGTGAGAGCCCGCTCGAGCAAATCTGGGCCGTCGACGGCGGTGAAGGTGGCCTGCGGGAACTCGCGCTGGAGCGCCTCGGAGGCGAGGTCCCGGACAGCGGGAACGTTATGGACAAAAAGGATCCGGAACGCCTCGGGCACTGCGACCTCCCCTTCACAACGCCGAGGGCTTGACGCCGGGCAAGAGAGGACCTGCGCGGCGAACCCGTATCCTATTATACTACAAATTATACTACAAAAGTGCCCGGCTGTCCAAGGCCCCGAGGGGGAATTCCCTCTCGGGGCCTCTTGCTTGGCCGGCCCCTTATGGACGCGTCTCCTATCCGGGAAAGATCTGCGGGGGCGGCGGCCGCTTGGGTGGCCCCGGACCTTGCGCGGTACCCTGCGCAGGAGCGGGCCCACCGGGCGCCGGCTCAGGATCGGGAGCCAACGCGGGATGCGGAACCCTCGGCGGCGCCGGCCGGGAAGGATCGGCCGCGGGGGGCTGCCACGGCCCGGAGGAGCTCGAAGCACCGCCTGAGACCGCGGCGAGCGCCGATGGCTCCGCGGGCTTCCTCGCCGCCGGCGCGGGCCTCGCGGGCGCCGCACGCATCACCATCGGACGCGTGAAGTACCGCCTCAGTAAGATCGCGCCGGACCCTAGCATCCAGAGCTGGAGCGGAAGGCCGACGCCGTAGCGCATCGCGGGCCACTGCATGGGCTGGCTCGCCGCGCCGGTCGCGGTGGAGCTCAAGAAATCCAGGATGTAGACCAGGGCCCCCACGAGCGCGAAAAGCGCGCCTCCCCAACCGAGCCAGAGGGGAAAGATCTCACGCTTCACCCCGGCGACGCCGGAGGCAATCACAGCGCCGAAGAAGAGCAACGCCCCCGCGACGAGGGCGCCGATCTTCCAGAACCAGATCGTCGAAAAAAGCATCGTGGCGCCGCCGGGATCCACGCCGTAGAGATTCGCGAAGAAGCGATACGCGTAGAGCTCGGCGCAGAGAAAGGTGACCCAGATCCCGCCGCCCAGGAGCGCGCAAGTCGAAACGATCGATGCCGACCCAGAGGAGCCCTTCATGTGGAGGAGAAACGCGAGCCCGCAGAACGCGATCGCCGCGATCCCAAATCCGGCCGCCATGATCGCGTGGACCAGCATCCAGGCATCGCCGCGGGCGCTCGTGATCGCCTGGAGCACGAGGCCGGTTCGGTTCACATCCGGGAAGACCGGATGCAAGATCATCGTCGTCGCCAGGACGACCGCTGCGATCACGAACGAGAAGCCGGCGCCCCGCTCGATCGAGTGGATCCGTTCTTCCATCACGTCGGCCATTCAAGGCCTCCTTCCTTCTCGCGGGTCGCCCCCGCGCGGGCGTGCTCGATTACGGGGTTGCGGGCGGCAGCTTATCCGGCGCGGGACCGTCTGCCTGGCGTGTGCACGAGAGCAATACGAGGGAAACCGTCATCACCAGAGGGAGAAACAGCACGACCGAGGGGATCCGTCGCATGGTTCGATCTCCTTGCGGGTAGCAGTCCGCCAGCCCCGACAGACGGGCGGACGATACATGGGCGTGCGTCTCGCACGCAAGATCCCATCCGCCGGCGGACCCTGCTTCGTTGACCCTGCCATCGGGCCATGCTACGGTCCGGCTTCGTGACGCAAGCGCTCGACACGCGTTGGTTCGATCCCGCCCGCTTGAACGTCCTCATCGGAATCCTCCTCTTCACCACGTTCCTGATCGTCAACATCTTCCGCGCGAAGGCCAAGGGAGCGCTCTACGTCCGCCCCATCGCCGGGTTGAAGGCGCTGGACGAGGCGATCGGACGCGCGACCGAGATGGGCCGGCCGGTACTCTACGTCCCGGGCCTGAGCGACATGAGCGAGGTTGGCACCTTCGCCGCGATCACGATCCTCTACCGGCTCGCGCATCGCGTCGCGGAAATGGGCTGCGACATCGACGTCCCCTGTTACGACCCGGTCGTGATGACGGTTCTCGACGGGGCAGTGCGTGAGGCTTACTCCAATGTGGGCAAGCCGGACGCCTTCCGGCCCGGCTGCGTGCACTACGTCAGCGCGCAGCAGATGGCGTACGTCGCCGCCGTAAACGGTTTCATGCTCCGGGAGCTGCCCGCGGCGAACATCTACATGGGCTCTTTTTATGCGGAATCCCTGCTCCTGGCCGAGACCGGCGCCACGACGGGCGCGATCCAGATCGCCGGCACCGACAAGGTGACCCAGCTCCCCTTCTTCGTGTGCGCGTGCGACTACACGCTTCTCGGCGAGGAGCTCTTCGCCGCGAGCGCGTATCTGGGCAGGGAGCCGGTCCAGCTCGCAACCGTGATCGCGCAGGACTGGGCGAAGGCGGCCGCGGCCGCCGCGGTCGTGGCGGCGATGGCACTCTCCGCACTGGGCCACCCCGGCCTCGCGGCGTGGCTCAGGATCGCGTGACAAAGGCCGGCCGCGCCCCAGCGAGGGCCGCGTGACCCAGGGGCAAAGGCACTGATGCGGCGGGGTCCGCTCCTCGTCACGTTTCTCTCCGGCGCGGCCATCGCCGCGCTCTTCTTCATCCCGCACTACAGGGCCCAGGAGGTCAACTCCAAGCTCCTCGAGTGGACGCTCGTCGTCTACGCGTTCGCCCTCATCCTGGGCTCGATCTCGCTCTGGAACAGCCACGTTCGAAAGATGAAGAAGCGCGCCGAGGGGTGGGGCTACAGCGTCGTGACGCTATCCACCCTGCTCGCGATCACCATCCTCGGCGTCTGGAAGGGCGTCGGCGAAGGCACGCCGGTCGGAACGATCTACGACAACGTGAACTCCCCGCTCGCCTCGACGATGTTCGCGCTCCTGGCCTTCGTCATCGCCTCGGCCGCCTTCCGCGCCTTCCGCGCGCGGAGCGTAGAGGCGACGCTGCTCCTGATCACCGCGATCGTGATGATGGTCGGGCGCGTCTCGATCGGTCCTTTGATCTCGCCTCACTTGCCCGGCGTCACCGAGTGGCTGCTCGATGTCCCGAACCTCGCCGCCAAGCGCGCGATCGCGCTCGGAGTGGGCCTGGGCGCGGTTTCGATCGCGCTCAAGATCATCCTCGGAATCGAGCGAAGCTACCTCGGGAGGTCCTGAGCGATGGCCTGGGTGCGGAAACTCCTCTCGATCGACCGGAGAATCATCTTCCTCCTGGTCGCGGCCGGAGTCGTCCTGCCGCTCCTTTTCCCCCTGAACCTTCCGGTCACGTTGACGCCGCGCGTCAAGGCTGCGTTCGACGCGATCGATGCGCTGCCGCCCGGATCGAAGGTTCTTCTTTCGATGGATTTCGAGCCCGACATCATGGCGGAGTTGATGCCGATGTCGGTCGCCATCCTGCGCCACTGTTTCAGGAAGCGTCTGCAAGTCATCGCTATGACCCTCTATCCGGCCGGAACCGGCCTCGGCGAGCGCGCGCTCACCACCGCGGCCAAGGCGGAAGGCGCGGTGAGGAACCGCGACTACGCGTGGCTCGGCTACAAGTCGGGATTCCAGGTCGTGATGATCGGCATCGGCGAGAACCTCCGCGGAATGTACCCGGTCGATTTCTACGGAACCCCTCTGGATTCCATCCCGGTGACGCGCGGCGTGAACTCGTACCGCCAGACCGCGATGGTGATCAATGTGAGCGGATCCTCCGGCACGGACTACTGGATCCAGTTCGCGCAGGGCCGTTTTCACGCGCCGCTCGTCGTTGGGTGCACCGCGGTCATGGCCACCGACTACTACCCGTATCTCTCCTCGAGACAGATCCTGGGACTGATCGGGGGGCTCAAGGGCGCCGCGGAATACGAACGTCTGATCGACGACTTCGGCGACGCGCGGCGCGGCATGGACGCGCAGAGCCTGGTGCACTTGATCATCGTGATGCTCGTGATCGTCGGGAACGCGGCCCTCTTCATCAGCAAGCGCGCGGGAGACGCCGGCGGGCCCGCCGCAGGGAGCATGACCCGGTGATCGAGACCTGGGTCGCCGCCTTCCTCACGCTTTGCGTTTTCTCGTTCCTCTACAAGGACAACCCTTTTTACCGTTTTGCGGAGCATCTCTTCGTCGGATCGGCGGCGGGTTACCTGCTCGCGGTGCAATGGCAGAACGTGCTCCTGCCGAACGTGTGGACGCCGCTCGCCCGCGGCCGGGATCTAATCGTCCTCATTCCCCTGCTGCTCGGCTTCATGATGCTGGCCCGCGCATGGAGCAAGGGAGCCGGGATCGCGCGCTGGTCGATCGCCTTCTACGTGGGCATCTACTCCGGCGTCGCCATCCCCGGATACATGCAGGCGCAGATCTTCGCCCAGCTCGCCGACGCCGCGAAGCCTTGGCCGGCGGGATGGGCGGCGGTCAACTCGGCGCTGGTGCTCGTGGGCTTCCTCACGGTCCTCGCCTACTTCTTCTTCTCCGCGCCGCACACGGGCGTGCACGGCGCCGGGGCGAGGGTGGGAATCTACTTCCTCATGGTGGCCTTCGGCGCGAGCTTCGGCTACACCGTGATGGCGCGCGTGTCGCTCCTCATCGCGCGCGTCCAGTTTCTTCTACGAGACTGGCTGCACGTGCTCCCGAGCCCGTAGGCTCGCTGCCCCGAGCCCGGAGTCCGGCAGATTCCGAGCCCGAGCCCGGCGCAGGTCACACGTGCTCCCGCGCCCGCGGCTCCGGGGGAGTGAGCGCCTCGAAGGCGGCCTCGAGCGCCGCGTGATCCCCCACGAGAACCAGGATATCCCCCGCGCGGAACTCGAATTCGGGTTCGGGACTCGGATGGTGCTTTCCATCGCGGACCACGGCGATCACGAGCGTTCCTGTCCTCTTTCGAAGATTGAGCTGAGCCAGGGTCCGGCCCACTGCCGGGGAATTCGGACCGAGATAGAACGTGTCGGTCGTCGTCTCTTCGATCATCCGCGAGACGGAATCGACGAGCGTTCCGGTCTGGTCCCCCTCGCGGAGGAATCCGTACCCTTCCTCGCGGAGCGCGCGCTCTTGTAGCCGGATCACGTTCCCGGGCACGTGGAATCTCCGAAGCACCCGGGCGAAGATCGCGATCGAAGTCTCGAATTCCTCCGGGATCACCTCGTCGGCTCCGAGCCGCATCAGCTCCGCGACTTCGGACACGAGGCGCGTGCGCGCGATGATGTGGGCCCGCGGGTTTGATTCGTGGGTCATGGCGACCGCCACACGGGTTGCCGAGGGATCCGAGATCGCCAGCACGACAACCGCCGCCTCCTTGAGTCCACAGGCGCCGAGGGCATCCCGCCGGGAGACGTCTCCCAGCCGCGCGGGTTGTCCCTCCCGCCGCGCTCGGCGGACCAGAACCGGGTTCACCTCGAGGATCACGTAGGGGATTCCCGTTTCGCGCAGCACGCGCGCGAGGTTCCGTCCGTTGATCCCGTAGCCGACCACGATCACATGCCCGCCCCGTGCTGGCGCCCTGTCTTCAAGGCTCACGGCGCCCGCGCCCTCCACAATCGCGGGCGCCATCCGGAGCGCTCCGAGGTTTCCCGCCCAGGCGCCGAGGCGGACGAGAAAGGGCGTGAGCGCGAGCGAGAGAACGGCCACCGCGAGGAAGTGCTGCTCCTGATCCTGAGTCAGGAGGGCATGCGCGCCGCCGACCGAAGCGAGCACGAAGGAGAATTCCCCAACCTGCGCGAGCGAAATGCCGGTCACCGCGGCGATCCGCTTCGGAAACCCGAGCGCCAAGACGACGAGGCCGCCGACGAGAGATTTGGCGAGGAGGATGAGCAGGAGCCACGCGCTCACCTCGAGCCATTGTCCCGCGAGGCGGGCGGGCTCGAGGAGCATTCCGATCGAGACGAAGAAAAGGCTCGTGAAGAGATCCCGGAACGGGAGGATCTCGCCCGCGATCTGGTGCGAGTACTCCGACTCGCTCACGAGGATCCCGGCGAGGAAGGCGCCGAGCGCGGGGGAGAGTCCCAGCGTCTTCGTCGCGAGCGAGGCGCCGAGACAGATCGCGACCGCCATCATGACGTACAGCTCCCGCACGCCGCTCCGGATCACGGCGTTCACCAGCCGGGGCATCACGTAACGGGCGACGAGGAAGACGAGG
>DASXQO010000222.1:0-8689 GCA_036507115.1 Candidatus Eiseniibacteriota bacterium
GCAGTACGCGCGTGACTCCGAGGGAAGACTTCCGGTCGTGGTCAAGATCACGGGACTGGATCGCGCGCCGAAGATCACGATCAACACCCAGCAGCTCATGGAGACCGCGACGAAGCAGCTCGGGAAGAAGGTCGGCGAGAAGCTCGTGAGCGACCTGGTCAAGGGTCTGGCCCGCCGGCCGGACTCGGTGCGCGCGCTCGACTCCACGCTCGCGGCCGATTCGGTCCGAAACCTGGCAGCCTCGCCCAAGACCCCGGCCGACTCGACGGCGACCGATCCGTTCAAGAAGACCCGCGACGCCTTGAAGAATATTTTCCGCAAGTGAGGTCCGTCCGGGTCGGTCTCATCTTCCTGGCCGCGGCTGCCCCCTTGTTCGCGTGCCCGGCCGCGCGGGCGGAACATACGCCCGGGGTCCCGGGCTGGCAGCAGGACGTGCACTACAGCATCTCCGTGTCCTATGCGCCGCAGAAGTTCGAGATCGCGGGACAGGAAACGCTCGCCTACTGGAACCTCTCGCCCGACACGCTCTCCGAGCTCTATTTCCACCTCTACCTGAACGCCTACCGCCCCGGCTCGCACATGGCGCGCGCCGACGCCGCACAGGAGAACTGGCGCATCGAGAATCTCCCGCCCCAGCGCCGCGGGGGCCAATGGATCGACGGAGCGAAAATCCTCGATGGGGATTCGCTCCACGTGGTCACGGATGACACGATCGCGAGGATGGCCCTTCCGGAGGCCCTGGCGCCCGGTGAGAGCGTGATCGTGTGCCTGAGCTTCCGCTCCAAGATCCCCGACGTTCCGGACCGCATGGGGCGATCGGGAAAGGGGATCTTCGCGGCGCAGTGGTTCCCCAAGGTCTGCGTCTACGACCGGTTGGGCTGGCATACGGAGCAGCACCTGGGGTCGGAGTTCTACGGCGACTTCGGGGCCTATGATGTCCGCATCACGCTTCCCGGCAATTTCCTCGTCGCGCACACGGGCTCGCTCGTGAACCCGGCCGAGGTTCTACCAGACTCGATCCTCGCTCGGCTCGAGGCGCCCGGAGACAGCGCCGTCACGATCTGGGACCGGAGCCGCTACCGCGCGCCGCCCGATTCGACCGCGCGGAAAGCGCTCGAGATGCCGCGGACGTGGGTGATCCACGCCGATTCGGTCCACGATTTCGCCTGGGCCTGCGAGGAGAAGTGGATCTGGCGCCGGGCGCGGTGGAACGGAATCGAGATCCACACGTATCACCGCGCGTCGGACCGGAAGCGCTGGAACGACATGGCTGCCGAAGGCGCGAAGATGATGGAGATCATGAACCGGCGCTTCGGTCCGTATCCGTATCCGCGGTTTTCCTTCGTGGAGGAGCCGATCGGAGCGGGCGGCGTCGAGTTTCCGAACATCGTCTGGATTTCGCCTCGGGCCGGGGCCTCGGGTACCGCGACCCGGCGGCTCGAGTATCTCTTTGCCCACGAGCTCGCGCACAACTGGTTCTACGGAATGGTGGGGAACAACGAAACGGAGCAAGCCTTCCTCGACGAGGGGCTCACGAGCTTCGCCGAGGCCGCGATCATGGAGACGCTCTACGGCCGCGAGGGCAACCTCACGGTGCCCCGTAAGCCGTCGTGGCTCCACCCGAAGGACGATTCCCGGCGCAGCGCGCGGCGGAACTACCTCGAGTTCCAGGCGCGCGGGATCGAGGAGCCGGTGGTCACGCACTCCGATCGCTTCAAGAACCCCGCCGCCTACTATCCCTCCGCCTACCACAAGTCCAACACCGGCCTCTGGACGCTGCGGTCGATCGTCGGGGAATCCAGGTTCGACGCGGCGCTCCGCGAGTATTTCGCGATCTGGCGGTTCCACCATCCCTACGCCGAGGACTTCTTCGCCACGATGAATCACGCGCTCGGGCGATCCTACGATTGGTTCTGGAACGGCTGGTTCCTGAGAACCGATGCGATCGACGTCGAGCTGACACGGGTCCGCTCCACCCCGGTCGCGCGCGCGTACGACGTGGAGCTCAAGCTCCGGTCGCGCGGCGGGATCGATCCGCCGGTGCCGGTCGCGTTCCGGGACCGGAACCGGAGTGAAGTGATCCAGACCATTCCGCGCGAGGCCTTTCTGGGGGCGGCCGGGGACGCGGTCTACCGCACGACGCTGCCCTTCAAGCCCACGGAGGTCGAGCTGGACCCCAAATTCACGCTCCCCGACCTTTCTTGGGACAACAACCGCACGAGCCGGTGGCCCCGCTTCGAATCGATGTTCGACAACTGGCGATCGTCCCCTCAACCGATCGGAAAGACGCTGCTACTCTGGCGGCCGGACGTCTGGTACCAGGCGAAGGACGGTCTCGAAATCGGCGCCGCGTTCGACGCGAGCACAATCCGCTGGCAGCACGCCCTGCACGGCCTGGCCGGGGTGGGCGCGCGGGAACCCCGGCCGTTCGCCGATCTCGAGGCGCGTTTCCGCTCCCTCGCCGCGGATCCACGGGGAATCGCGCGGGTGAGGGGTTATGACATGGACGGACACCGAGGCTTCCGGCTCTCGCTCAGCAAGGACCTCGACTCGAAAATCGAGCGTGGCTTCCGCTGGAAGCTCCTCGTCGGGATGGATTACGACAAGCTCTACGACCGCGTCGTGCCCCGGCGCCCGTCCGAATGGTCGCAGGAGGGATACGCGAATCTCGAGGGGACCTTGGCTTCATCGCGGAATTACCGACGCGTGCGGTGGGCGGGGTCGGTCCGGCTTCGCGGGGATCTCCTCGCCGAGAACGTCTCCTACGGCTCGATCTACGCGGTCACCACGGCCGACGTGAGCGCGATCCCCGGACTTCCGCTGCAGTTTCGAGCCGTCGCGGGCCACGTCCGCGGGGGCGCGGTCCCGCCGGAGGAGCGGTTCTACCTCGCCGGCGCGGGGCCGCGCGGAGAATGGTCGAGCCGCTGGTTCCGATCGCGCGGCACGATTCCCGCCCATTGGGTCGCGGCGCTCGGGGGAGATGGAAACGTCCGCGCGTTCGCGGACACGAGGCCTACGGGATCGACGCTCGTCGCGTTGAACGTGGAATCCAGGTCGAGCCGGTTCCTTCCAGCCTGGGTCCCCCTTCTCGACAAGCTCCGGATTCCGGTCATCGAGCCGCGGACGTCGCTCTTCGCGGACCTCGGCAGGGTGGGCGAGGGAGGGATCGCGTTGCGCGATCTGGCGGCCGATTTCGGCGTCGGAATTCGGACGAAGCCTCTGATCCGAAACCACCTCACGCTCCGGGCGGACCTGCCGTTCTACCGGACGCCTCTGGAGCCCGGGGAGAAGCCCTGGAAGCTTCGCGCGGTCTTCTCGGTGGGGGAGGCGTTTTGATCCGCACCGACGCCGCGATCGACACGCTCGGCCTGACCCGGGTTTTCAAGGCGCGGCGGAAGTCGGGGGAGGTGCGCGCGCTCCAGGGGGTCGATCTGGCGGTGCACCGTGGCGAGTGCTTCGGCCTCCTCGGCCCGAACGGCGCGGGCAAGAGCACGCTCATCAAGATCCTCACGACCCTCCTCCTTCCGACTTCGGGCGTTGCGCTCGTCGCGGGGTACGACGTCGCAACCGAACCCTACCAGGTCCGGAGGAGAATCAACCTGGTCTCCGGCGGCGACAGCTCGGGGTACGGGGTCCTGACGGTGCGGGAGACACTGCACCTCTTCTCCCAGTTCTACGGGGTGCCGGGCCCGGTCGCGCGCCGACGCGCCGAGGAGCTCATGCAGGTGACGGGACTGGCGGAGAAGGCGGACTCGAAGCTCGCGGAGCTCTCGACGGGGATGAGGCAGAAGCTCAACTTCGCGCGCGGGTTCATGAGCGATCCCGAAATCATCTTTCTCGACGAGCCCACGCTCGGGCTGGATGTCGAAGCGTCGCGGGACGTCCGCGCCTTCATCGCGCGCTGGGTCCGCGAGCGGCCGGCCCGGACGGTCCTCCTCACGACCCACTACATGATGGAAGCGGACGAGCTGTGCGGCCGGGTGGCGATCATCGACCACGGCAGGATCCTGGCGCTCGATACACCCACCGCGCTGAAGCGCACGCTCCCCGCCGAGCCCGCGTTCGAATTTCAGGTCAGCGCGACCGGTCAGGACCTGGACCGGCTCCGCGAGATCGCCGGCGTCCGATCGATCTCCCACCACGCGCACCCGGCGACCGGCGCGGTCGAGCTCAAGGTGGTGGTCCGGGAGGATGATGTGATCGGGGAGGTGCTCGGCCGGCTCAAGGGGTTGGAGCGCTCGGTGCTCCATCTGAGGAAGATGGAGCCTACGCTCGAAACCGTGTTCATCCACCACGTGGGACGCGGCCTGACCGACGAGGAGACCGAGGGCCGGGATGACTCCTGACCCCGGAGGCGGAACCCCCACCCTGGGGCAGCGGCTCCGGATGAACGCCGCGGCGATAACCGCCCGCGCGAGCGTGCGCGTGAAGGCCTCCTTCCGCGAGCGGTCGTGGCTCGTGGGAGAGACGCTCTTCCCGTTCCTCACCATGTCGGCCTTCGTGCTGGTCTATCGCGGACTGAACGCGCCCCGCGAATACGAAGGGTTCGTCGTGCTCGGGGGTGCCATGATCGCCTACTGGAACAACGTGATCTGGGGCATGGCGAGCCAGTTCTTCTGGGAGCGGGAACAAGGGCAGCTTCAGCTCTACCTCATCACGCCTGTCTCCCGAATGTCGATTCTCCTGGGCATGGCCCTCGGCGGAATCGTGATGACCACGACGCGCGCGGCCGCGATCCTGATCGGCGGCATTCTTCTCTTCCACGTGGAGCTCCCGCTCTCGCGGGCGCTTCCTGCCTTCGGACTCTTCGTGCTCACGCTCGGCGCCGCCTACAGTCTCGGGATGATCCTGAGCAGCCTGTTCTTGTTGTGGGGGCGGGAAGTCTGGCACACGGCCACGATCTTGCAGGAGCCGATCTATCTCTTCTCGGGTTTCTACTTCCCTGTGAGCGCGATGGGTGTCGTCATCGCGATCGCGGGATCTCTGTTGCCCGTCACGCTCGGGTTGGACGGGATTCGCCAGGTCTTTTACGGGCCCGCGGCGCACGGTCTCCTTCCGCTTCCCTGGATTCCGCCGATCCAGATCGCATTGACCGCGGTGTTCCTCTATATCGCGGGGGTGGCGCTGCGGTTCATGGAAGAGCTCGGGAAACACGAGGGGCGGCTCACGGTGAGGGGGGATTGAGCCTTCCGCGCAGGGCCGGGGGCGCCCGATGAGGCGGCTGGCGCAGATTCTCCGCTCGTCGGCGTGGCTCGGCTGGCAGGTGGAGGCAAACTGGGCGGAACCGGCGCTCTTTCTCGTCTATGCGATCGCGAAACCCCTGGCCACCACGCTCATCCTCTTCTTCATGGTGAAGATCGTATCGCAGGGCGACGCGACGGCCGAGACGTTCCGCTTCATCTTCATCGGGAACACCTTCTTCCTCTACGTCACGGAGGTCCTGATCGGGATCTCCTGGACCGTGTTCCGCGATCGGGAGGATTTCGAGACCCTGAAGTACATCTACGTGGCGCCGCTCCGCCTCATGCCGTATCTCCTGGGGCGCGCCTTCACCCGCGTCGCGACCGCGACCGTCGGGGTGATCGTGGCGCTCCTGTTCGGGCGCCTGGCACTCGGCCTCTCGATCGGAGTTCCGGGCACGAACTGGCTCCTCGTCCTGGCCGCCGTGCTCCTTGGGCTCGTCGGCGTGCTCTGGCTGGGGATCATCCTCGCGGGGACCTCGCTCGTCGTGGCCCGGCACAGCATGAATCTGAACGAGGGTCTGAGCGGCCTTTTCTTCCTGCTCTGCGGCGCCGTGTTTCCCCTGGATGTCCTGCCTTCGTGGGCGCGCTCGGTCTCCCTCGCGCTCCCGTTCACCTACTGGCTCGAGCTCTTGCGTCGGATGCTCACGGGGGAAGGATTCGCGAAGAGTCTCGCGGCGATGAGCGACGGGGATCTCTGGCGGGTCCTCGTGTTCGCGACGCTCGGGCTCTGCCTCGCGGCCCTGGTCTGGTTCGAGTGGTGCGAGCGATTCGCGCGCGAGCGCGGGTTGATCGACTGGAAGACGAACTATTAGGGGTCAGGTCCGCGAGGCGTGATGCTTGCGCCCGCGGCGGAGAGCCTTTCCGAGCACGATGTTGATGGGGTGGCTGCGGGGGAGGACGGGAACGACCGGGGGCTTCCGGATTCCCAGCTTTCTCAGGCAATCGTTGGAAGCTTCGAAATTCGGATTCCAGGAGAGCGCCTGGTTGAACGCCTTCACGGCGTCGGCGCGCCGGTTTGCGAGAAGGAAGACCTCGCCCAGATTGTGATAGTGCTCGGGGCGGTGGTATTCGGCCTCGATCGCGCGCCGGCAGAGCTGCTCGGCGTCGGTGTACTTCCGGTCGGCGTGCGCCACGGCGAGCCCGAGATAACTCAGGTAGCCCCTCGCCGCAGGCTCCAACATGACCGCTTCCTGAAAGTGGTTCACGGCGTCTCGATAGCGGCAGGCGTAAAGCATGCGAACGCCGGTCATGAAATGTTCATGGCCGATCGCTCCCGTCACCGCAAGCTGATGTTGCCTTCGTTCCCGAGCGGTTGCCACGTCGCGGACTCCTCCTGTTTCCTGAATGACGGATTAGGCAAGCAGCATGCCGATAGAATCGTGCGTATTGGAAGCCGAGCGACGAAGCGTCCCGCCTGAACGCCATGAACTTAGGGCGGAACGGCCAATCTCTTGCCGTCTCTGCATGGGTATCCTCGTGCGATCCGCCCGCCCTGCACAAGAAACTTGCGAGAAACGATAATGTTGTGTAGGTTAGCTCATTGGGTCCCAGACCCAATCCTCCCAACTCGAAAGCAGGTAATAAGGAGGCAATGCCGACCGCACCATCCGTTGAGCGCAGAATCGAGACCTATCTCGAATTGCACCTCCGACCCGCTCTCTTCATTCCCGAGCTGAAAAACAAAAAAAAATCCGCGGTCCTCGAAGAGATGGTCGCGCATCTCGCCCGGCACCAGATCGCGCGCCAGGCCGACGCCGTCCTCGAGGTCCTGCGTCAGCGCGAGGCGCTGGGGAGCACCGGGGTTGGGAAGGGGATCGCCATCCCGCACGCCCGCTCCACGATGGTCGCCGAGCGCGCGGTGCTGCTGGCCCGCTCCTCGAAGGGTGTGGAATTCGACGCCGCCGACGGGAACCCCGTGCATCTCTGCTTCCTGATCGTCGCGCCCCCGACCGAGCACGATCCGATCTACCTCCAGATGCTTGCCCAAATCGTGAAGGCGGTGCGACTCGCGCCGGTACGTCGCAAGATCCTCGACGCGCCGGATTTCGATGCGATCCGCGCCGTCATAGGGGCTCAATTTACGAATGAATAGCCAGCTCCAGGCCCTGGTTGCCCTTCAAGATCTGGATCTCATGATCCGGGAGGCCAAGGACCCCAAGCGCGCCACGCAGGAGGAAGAGCTGGGATTCCCGCTCGGCGGAATGGACAAGCTGGAGCGGACGCGCGAGCGGCTCGCGAAGCAGATCGACGAGCGCCTTCTCCAGCTCTACGAGCGCATGAGCCGCCGGTACGCCCGGGTCGTGGTCCCGGTGGAAGGCAGGATCTGTCTCGGCTGCTTCATCGGCCTTCCCACCGCCAGCCGGCGGATCGCCGACTCCGGAACCGTCGAAAACTGCGAGAATTGCGGCCGCATCTTATACCGAATCTAGAACCCCGCGCCCCTTTCGATACACCCCCCGTTTGCGGTATAATTGAAGCGTGAAAAGGGCCCCGCTCGGCCGCCCCGGCCGCGGACGGAGCCGCCCCCATCCGGAGGTCCTTGGTACCCATGCCACGACAACTCGCGCTGCTCCTGGGCGCACTGGTGCTCCTTTCCTTCGGAGCGCTGCCCACACGCGTCCTTGCCGACGCGACCACGTTCCTGGGCCCCACGCGGATCCTTCTCGTGGACGCGGATTCCGTGCTCGTTCTCGTCACGAGGGAATGGCTCTCCGCGAATGTGCGCCATCAGGAAAAACTTCTGCGCCACTCCGTCCGCATGGCTTACTGGCGGGAGCACATTCCCGCTGACATGAGGATGGTGTTCGACGCGCTCGGCTACCCGGCGAACCGCGTCCTCCATACGCCGGTGGGCCACACCGAGGAGTGGTGGTATTACGGTCTGCTCGATCCACCGCTTCGGTTCCGGGACGGTACGCTGATCGACACGGAGCGGTTCGAAAACCTGCTCGGACGATAATCGAAGCCGGACTTCGGGGATCCGTCTTGTCCGGCCGGTTCCCCGATGGTAGATTCGCGCGGGGTCTTCACTGGGGAGGGTTCTTGACGAGTCGTGACGCCGCGGGTCCATCCACTCGTTCGGTTCATGCCGGCCGGGCCCGTGATCCCGCGCACGGCCACGTCGCGACGCCGATCCACCTGAGCTCGACCTATTTCGCCCGCAACACCCAGGAACTCGTCGAGTATCTCGAAGGCCGCCGCTCCGCCTACTTCTACTCGCGGTATTCCAATCCTACCGTCGAAGCCGCCGAGCAGAAGATCGCTGCGCTGGAGGGCGGGGAGCGGGGGCTCTGCTTCGGCTCCGGCATGGCGGCGATCTCGTCGCTCCTTCTCTCGCAGCTCCGCCACGGGGACAACGTCGTCGCGACGCGGGAGCTCTACGGGGGCACGTTCGAATTTCTGGAGCGAATGCTCCCACGCTGGGGAGTTTCGGTCACCTTCGTCAA
>DASXQO010000223.1:0-3795 GCA_036507115.1 Candidatus Eiseniibacteriota bacterium
GACCGAGCGTGACGTGATGGGCGACCACGATCGGAACAAGGCTCTGGGTTACGGCTACTCGATCCAGTTCATCCGTCAGGGCGGCTCAAACCTTGTGGATCAGCGGGCGCAGGTGCTCTACAAGTTCCTGACGAGCTGCCGCGGGCCGCGCTCGGCGGCGGATACTGCCTCCTGCTGGCCGTGCCCGACGGACCCGAACAAGTACGGCAACTGGGCAGTCCTCAGCGGCTTCCAGACCGGCACCTATGGCCCACTCTACGCGATCCAGAACGGCAACCTGGCCGGTGCTCCGGTGGATCCCACGCCGTCTGCTCCTTCCTTCGTCGACGCGCTGCTACAAAACCGCCCGAACCCGTTCAATCCCGAGACGGTGATTCCGTTCAGCCTCGCGGCTCCGGGTCGCGTCTCCATCCGCGTGTACGACGTGAGGGGAAGGCTGGTCCGCACCCTCCTCGACGCGGTGAAGCCGGCCGGGATCCACGCGGCGCGATGGAATGGAAACCTCGAATCCGGGAACCGGTCCGCGAGCGGGGTCTACTTCGTGGTGATCACCTACCCGAACGGGGAAACATCCTCCAGGAAGATGACGATTCTGCGATAGCGCGCGCCTTTCCGGCTATACTCCGCCGCGACCCGTGCCGGAAAGGAGCCGCGATGATCCCGAGCTGCCATATTCGGAACGTTTCGACCGTCCTCGCAGTCTTGGCACTGGCCGCGACCGCCTCCGTCCGCACGGCGCGCGCCCAGGGTCCGGCACCACCCCAGGGCCAGGCCCGGTTCGAGTGGCCGGATCGGGCGAAGAACCTCAAGGTCCTCCCGAAGAACACGCCGAAGGAAAAGCTCAGCTCCACGATGATCGGCTTCACCCGCGCGCTGGGGGTCCGGTGCCCCTTTTGCCACCTCGGCCAGGAGGGTCAGCCGCTCACCACGTTCGATTTCGTTTCGGACAAGAAGCCCATGAAGCAGGTCGCGCGCGGGATGATGAAAATGGTGCGCAACATCGAGAAGGATCTGGGGAAGATGAAATTCCCGGAACCCAAGCGCGTCAACGTGGCGTGCGTAACGTGTCATCGCGGGCGTCCGCGCCCCATGACCCTGACCGAGGAGCTGGCCCTGGTCCATGAAACCGTTGGGATCGACAGCACGGTGGCGCGCTACACGATGCTTCGGGAACGATTCTACGGCGCGGGGGCGTACGACTTCAGCGAACGCAGCCTGAATGAGCTCGGCGCGAATCTGATGGCGAAGGGCCGTCACGACGACGCCATCCGGATCTTCCGCCTCAACGTCGAACAGAATCCGAACTCTTCGTTCGCCTATTCCAGCCTCGCGGACGCCTACGCGGCGGCGGGGCAGAAGGACCTGGCCATCCAGAGCTACGAAAAGGCTCTCCAGCTCGAGCCCAGGAACCGGGAAGCCGGCCAGAAGCTCAAGGAACTCCGCGGCGAGACGAAATAGACGCCCTTTCCGTCATCGTCTGCGGAGCCGTGGCTCCCTCCTCCCGTTTCGGGCATCATCATTCCGACATGAGCACCCGTATGGTTCCCTCACCGGCCCGGATCTGGGCTGCCCGCGCCATCGCGTTGGGGGCCGACGCGATCCAGATCTTCGCTGTTCCGTTCTTCTTCGGCGGTGCGGCATCGCCCCTGAACGACGCGCTCGATGTCGTCGTCGGAGCGGTGCTCGTGCTTCTCGTGGGCTGGCATTTCGCCTTCCTGCCGACCTTCATCGCGGAGTTGGTCCCGATGCTCAACATTTTCCCCACCTGGACCACCGCCGTTCTCTTCGTGACCCGAGGCAGGAGGGTGGCGCAGGGCGGCTAGTGCCGTTTGAAGAACTGCACCTGGCGCTCGTGCTGCAGGGCGGCTTTGCGCGTCTTGAACGTTCCGAGATTCCGCCGCTTCCCGGTCTTGGGATTCCGTTTCCTCGAATAGAGCCGGTACTCGCCGCTCTTCAATTTACGAATCATGGTCCCCTCCTTGGCGCAATCGTGTCGCTTCGGATCGCAGAAAGGCGCTCCCGAAAGCATACGCCCCCGGCGGCGCGGCAGGTCCCTTCCGCTCCCGGAGGAGGGTGCTATACTCGGTCCCAACGTTTCGGCCCCACGACCTCACGGACCACAACTCGAGGGGAATCCGCACATGACGCCCGCCCGCCCGGCGAAGTTCCCGAGCCGGAACCAATTCCTGCGTAACGCGCGAGCCCTCGCGCTCCTGCTCGTTTTGACCTCGGGAGCGAGGGAAGCTCGGTCGGCAACTTCCCTCGGCACGATTCGTGTGGCCCAGGGACTCAGCCTTCCTCTCTACGTCACCTCCCCGCCCGGGGACACAGCACGGCTCTTCATCGTCGAACAGCGTGGCGGGGACTCCCGCGGCCGGATCAAGATCCTCAAGGGCGGCGTCGTCCAGGCCACTCCGTTCCTGACCACGGGAACCCTCGCCACCGGCAGCGAGCAAGGTCTCCTGGGACTGGCCTTCGCCCCCGATTACGCGTCGAGCGGGCGCTTCTACATCAACTACACGGATTCCACCGGCATGACCAAGATCGTGCGGCACACCGTATCGGGGAACCCCGACATCGCGAACCCGGTCGGCACGGTGCTCCTCTCGATCTTTCAGCCCTTCGTCAACCACAACGGCGGCTGGCTGGGATTCGGACCGGACGGCTACCTCTATGCCGCTACCGGCGACGGCGGGAGCGGCGGAGATCCGGGCGACCGTGCGCAGAACGTGGACAGCCTTCTCGGCAAGATCCTGCGTCTGGACGTGAGCGGGCCGGGCTACACGATCCCGCCGGGAAATCCTTTCGCCGGACCCACTCCCGGGCGGGACGAGATCTGGAACTACGGGCTCCGAAACCCGTGGCGCCCGAGCTTCGATCGAGCGACCGGGGACTTCGTGATCGCGGACGTGGGACAGAGCGCTCGTGAGGAAATCAATTTCGCCCCTGCGGGGACCGGAGCGGGCGCGAACTACGGATGGCGATGTTTCGAAGGCTCCCTTCCCTTCGCCGCGAGCACCACGAATCCATGCGGCTCCTGCTCCTCACCGGCATGCCCTCTCGTCTTTCCCGTTCACGAGTACGACCACACGATCGGTTGTTCGATCACGGGAGGGTACGTTTACCGGGGGTGCGCGGTTCCCGATCTGAGGGGGCAGTACTTCTTCGCCGACTACTGCGGGAACCAGATCTGGACCGGAGTATTCCAGACCGACACCCTGGTCAACGTAACCAACCGAGCCGCCGAGCTTGCACCGGGCGGCGGCCTCACGATCAATAGCATCACGAGCTTCGGGGAAGACGCGCGCGGGGAGCTCTACATCTGTGATCAAGGGGGAGAAGTCTTCAAGATCGTGGCGGACGCTCCCGTGCTCGAGTCGGACATGCCGGCGCTCCGCGTGCAGACCGAGCTCGGGGACACGCTCGGCGCGACCTCGCCGGGAAACGCGTTGCTCACGGGTGTGACGCCCTTCGCCGACGTCGGGAGCCGCATCCGCGGCGTCGGGTACCTCGAGAATGCGATTCTGCGCGACTGCACCGGGATCACGGGGAACTGCCTCAACGCGCGCGCGCGGCTCGCTCCTTTCGACATGGATCTCCAGGCGTGCGTCGACCCTGCCACGAACACCCTGACGCGCCGGTTCATCTTCACCAACACCGACGCCTCGTCCCGTGCGCTCGCCTACGTGGACGTCATCACGCCTCGGCTGCGCAACGAGGACAACGCCGCCGTCCGTGCATCGTCCGGAGGAGGAGGACAGACCGCGGTGCTCGTCCAGGCCGCATCGAACCTCC
>DASXQO010000224.1:0-11752 GCA_036507115.1 Candidatus Eiseniibacteriota bacterium
TTGGTGGAAGCACGGCCGCCACGGTTCCCACTGTGGCGCGTATGCAGGCTGCGCCCCCGGCGTCTCCATGGAGCGGCGGGAGCCCCGCGCGGTCGGCGAGGAATTCCAGGCGGCATTCGGCGGCGGAGCATTAGGCGTTCGGAGGCCGCTGAGATTCCTGGCATTCAAGCTCGGACTCGACGAATCCCAGGTAGCGGAGCTCGCGAAGATCTTGGATGAGCTCAAGACCGAGCGGGCCCAGGCCGCCGTGGACGATCGCCGCGCGATCACCGCGATCGCGGAGGCGGTCGGCTCCGATTCGTTCGATGAGGCGAAGTCGAAATCGGCGGCGTCTCTGCGGGTGAAGAGCTCGGAGAACCTACAGGGTGCGGTGAACCGGGCGATGAGCCGGATCCACGCGATTCTGAATCCGGAGCAGCGGGCGAAACTGGCCTACCTGATCCGGACCGGAGCGCTGGTGGTGTAATCGCGCCGCCGCGGGCTGCCGACATGGCGGGCCGCGTGCGTCGCGGAAGAGAAGCGTCGCGGATCGGGGCGCGCACGCCCTTTACGGTATCAATCCTTCCCGTACCGCATGGATGTAGTCCGTGGTGGCGGGCGTGAGCCCCGCCGCGCGCAGGTCGGTGGCGATCTGTCCCCGGTGGTAGGCCGAGTGGAGCAAGACGTGGGTCAGGATATCGCCGACCGTGTTCGTCCACTCCTCCCCCTTCGTATTTGTATAGAAGGCGGCGAGGTCGAGCCCCCCGGGGCGCAATCCCCGGATGTAGTCCTTCCATAGCGGAGGGAGCTTGCCCGCCTGGGCCTCACACTCGGCCCGCGTCCATTCCGGCCACACCGGAAACGCCTGCTTCCATTGCTTCAATCGCCCGAGCCAGAGCCATTCCGCCGAAACGATGTGGGCCATGTACCGGAGCGCGCGCGGGGGCGGCGTGCCGGCGCGAAGGGACGCGAGAGTCTCCTCGTTGGCCCACGCGTCGTGCGCGAACTGGCGCTGAAGCTGGGGTAGCAGATCCATGGCGCGGGATTCTCGCTCCGGGCGGGACCGGTGTCCACATGGAATGCTGCGGGCGCTTCGGGCGCGCCCCGATGCTAGCGTGACCGCGGCAAGAAGCGGGCGAGGAACGCGAACAAAGGCCCGGCCTCCTGGATTCGAAGCATGAGCACCACGGCGAGATAGACGGCCGCCGCTGCGGCGATGCCGCTCCCGACAACCGCGATCCGCGCGACGACGCTCGCGGGTCCCAGGGAGCCCTCCACCACGGAGGAGATCGCGAGCGCCGCGAGCGCGGCGAGGCCGGAGGCGAGGAAGATCCGCGACGCCGAGCGGAACAGAAGGCGCCCTCCCATGGGTCCGATCTTTCGCCTCAGCATCTCGAAGAGCAGCACGAAGTTCAGCATCGAGGCGATCGAGGTCGCGAGGGCGAGCCCGCGGTGCTGGAGCGGTCCCATGAGTACCACATTCAGCGCGATGTTGATCGCGATGGTCACGAAGGAGATCGTGACTGGAATACGGGTGATCCCCAGGGAGTAGTAGACCGGCACGAGAACGCGCACCGCCGAGAAGGCCGACAGCCCGACCGCGTACGCCCAGAGCGCCTGCGCGGTCTCCCACGTATCCCTGGGTCCGAAGCGCCCGTGCTCGTAGAGGAGCGCCACGATCGGGTGCGCGAGCGCGATCAGGACCATCGTGGCCGGGAGCGTGAGAAAGAGCCCGAACCGGAGCGAGAAGGAGATCGTGCGCTTGAGCTCGGGCATCTCTCGCCGGGCCGCGTACTGCGAGACCTCGGCGAGGGTGACCGTGGCGATCGCCACGCCGAAAAGGCCGATCGGAAGCTGCATGAGCCGGTAGGCGTAGTTGAGCCAGGAGACGCTCCCCTGGGGAAGGAGCGAGGCCAGGAACGTGTTCACGAAGATGTTCACCTCGGTCGCGGCCAGGCCCACCGCGGCAGGGGCCATCAACGTGACGATCCGGACCACGCCGGGGTCGCGGAAGGAGAACGCCGGCCTCCACCGGAATCCCTGGCCGTAGAGCGCCGGGACCTGGATCAGGAGCTGCCCCAGGCCTCCCAGGAGCACCCCGATGGCCATCCCGACGATCGGCTCGAGCCCGAAGCGGGGGCAGAGCGGCGCCAAGAGGAATCCCGAGGCGATGAGCGCCAGATTCAGCATCGTCGGGGCGATCGCGGGGATGAAGAAAATGCGGCGCGTGTTGAGCACGCCCATCACTGCGGCCGCGAGCGCCACGAGGAGGAGGAACGGGGTCATGATCCGCGTCATCTGGACGGTGAGCGCGAGTTTTCCCGGCACCCGCCCGAACCCTGGGGCCATCAAATGAACAATAGGTTCGGCGAACAGGATGCCCAGGAGGCAGACGGCCGAGAGGGTCACAAGGAGGAAGTTGATGACGAGGTTGGCCAGCCGCATCGCCGCCTCGCGCCCCTTCTTCTCCTGAACCTGGGTGAGCGTCGGCACGAAGGCGGCGCTCATGGCTCCTTCGGCGAAGAGGTCGCGGAGCAGGTTCGGAATCCGGAAGGCGACCTGGAAGGCGTCTACCGCGAGGCCCGCGCCGAAGAAGGCGGCGAAGACCTGCTCGCGGATGAGGCCGAAGATGCGGCTCAGGAAGGTGGCGAGCGAGACGATCCCGGCTGCGCGCGCGAGGCCCGATTCGCGGGCCGGGGCGGCCGGGGGCTGAGGCGGGACAGCGCCGGCGCCGGCCTGGCTCGGCGGCACGGGCGCGGGAAGCTCCGCGCCGGAATCGTCGGGCGGGGGCGGGACCTCGCGGTTCTCGCTCACGCAGCCGCATCCTCAAGGGAGCGTTCGAGCTTGTCAAGCGTACGCACCCCCGGATCAGGCCACCCCGAACCGCGCAAAGCGCGCGGTGTTCTGCTATAATGAGTGTGACCCGAGAGGCGCTCCCGGGCTCACCGGCGACAATCCGAGGAGAACTCCATGGCCGCCCACGACCAGGACAAAGAGCTCGTCGAACGTCTCATCGCGGAGACTAACCTCTCGGCCAGGATGGACGCTTTGATCGGGGAAATCTGCGACAAGCTCCGGGAATACGGCGTCTCCTCGCCGCACAAGGCCTTCAACGACCTCGTGGATCCGTTCCGCGAATACTTCATGCTGGAGTACGAAGAGGAGCGGGGGCTCGAGGAATCCGAGGAAGAGGAAGAGGACGAGGAGGAGGACGAGGAGCGCAATTACTGAGCGCTCGTCAGTCCCTAGACAGAAGACCTCTCCACCCACAAGCGTCTCAAGACATTCAGATTCATCCGGTCCATCACGACCCCGTCCTTTCCCTTCGGCGTCTCCAGCAGTTTCGGTATCGCGCTGAGCCTGGGATCGCGCAGCATGCGCGCGAACGGCTTCGTCCCCAGGTGCCCCTTCCCGATGTGCTCGTGGCGGTCCACGAGGCTTCCGCGTTCCGTCTTGGAATCGTTGAAGTGGATGGCGCGGAGCGCTTCCAGCCCCAGGATGTCGTCGAATTCCTGAATCGTCTCCTCGTATCCGCGCTCGGTCAAGATGTCGTACCCGGCGGCATGCACGTGACACGTGTCGAGGCAGAACCCCACCAGATCCGGGCGCTCGACGCGCTCGCGGATCCTCGCGAGCTCCTCGAAGCTACGCCCGATCGTGGTGCCCTGGCCCGCCACGGTCTCCAGCAGCACGACGACCGAACCCGCGCCTGGGATCGCGCGCGCGGCGTTCAGAGAGTCAACAACCCGGTCGCATCCATCCCGGAAGCCGCTCCCCATGTGGGCGCCGGGATGCGTCACGAGTAGCGGGATATCGAGCGCTCCGCACCGGGAAAGCTCCTCGGCCAGCGCGGCGGTGGAGCGCCGGCGCAGGACGGGGTTCGGGGACGCGAGATTGATGAGGTAGCAGTCGTGCGCCACGACCGAGTGGAGCCCGCTTCCCGCCCACGCCTCGCGAAACGACTTCACGTCGGACCGGAGAAGCCGCCGTGCCTTCCACTGGTTGGTGTTTCGCGTGAAGACCTGCATCACCCTCGCCCGGACCGCGAGCGCCCGCTCGACCGCCCGGAACATTCCCCCCGCGATGCTCATGTGGGCCCCGATCAGGGGACCGGGGGAAGCCTTCGGCTCGAGCGGGGAAATGGGGGTGATACTTGGGAGCCGCTTCATGGGAGTATCCGGTTCTTAATTCCGCTTGAGGAAGGCCGTTGAGTGGCCGATTTTCCCAAGGACGGGCGCGCTCGCGTCCCGGGGGCCGCCACGAAGACTATGAGCGATAAGGGGAAAGGGCAAGCTCGCGGGAGACGGAGCACGGGGAAGGCCGTGGTGCGCCCGGCGCGGGCCGCTCCCCGAGACGTGGTTCGTCCGACGCGTCCGGAAGCGCGGTACTGCATGGTGTGCGGCGGTCGAATGCGCAAGATCACGGAGCACGGGGTCCGGCGCAGCGCCTGCTCCCGGTGCGGATTCATCGCGTATCGAAATCCGGTGCCCGCCTGCGGCGTGCTGATCCGGCGCGATGGGTCGGTCCTTCTTGCGCGGCGGGCGCACGAGCCCCGCAAGGAAGCCTGGGGAATCCCGGCAGGCTTCATGGAGTACGGCGAGCACCCGGAGACGACCGCCGTGCGCGAGGCGCTCGAGGAGACGGGGCTCCGCGTAAGGCTGACGGAGCTCTTTGGTGTGTACGCGGGGCGCGATGATCCGCGGACACGCGCGGTGCTGATCCTCTATCACGCGCGCGTGGTCGGGGGGAAGCTCCAGGCGGGGGACGACGCGAGCGAGCTGGGCTATTTCCCGCTCGACCGCCTGCCGCGCCCGATCGCCTTCCGCTCGCATCGGGAGGCATTGCGCGATCTGCGCCGGATGGGCCGGCGCCGGACGAGGGGGAAGTGTCGATGAGTGTCCGCATCCTGCATCTGGCCGATCTGCATCTCGGGGCCGCGTTTTCCTCGATGGGGGAACGCGGGCCGGAGCGGACGCGCGATTTCCTGAACGCGTTCTCGCGGGCGGTCGAGTTCGCCGCCGCTCCGGATCGACCCGTCGATCTCGTCGCGATCGCGGGGGATCTTTTCGATACCCACGATCCCGACGAGAGTCTCGTCTACCAGGTCGAGTCCTACTTCGAGCGCCTGTCGAAGGCGAACGTCCCGGTCGTCCTCGTGCCAGGCACCCACGACGCCTTCTCCTACCGGCGGTCGATCTATCGCCGGCTGCGCCTGCCGGAAGGCGCGCACCTGCTCGCGGGACCGCGCCTCTCGCCGGGGCCGCGGTTGACCATCCAGGGCGAGACGGTTCAGGTGTACGGCATCGCGTACGACCCCGCCGTCTCGGTCCGGCCCCTCGCCGAGTTCGCCCGGACCGGCGTCGCCGACTACCACGTGGGAATCCTCCACGGGGCCCTTCAAGATAGCCCGGCGTGGAAGATCCGGCCCTCGGACCTGCCGATCGACCGGTCCGAGATCGCGGCTTCGGGTCTCAATTACCTGGCGCTCGGCCACTACCACAACTACGTCGAGGTGCGCGAAGCGGGCTCGGTCGCGGTCTATCCCGGGACGCTCGAGGGGCGCAAGTTCGGCGAGGACGGCGCGCGCTATCTCGTGGTGGCCACGCTATCGGGTGGAAACGTGTCGCTCGAGCGCAAACCCTGGAACAGCCGGACCCTTTCCCAGACGTCGATCGACTTCCTCAACGCCGAGATCCACGACGAGCCGCGACTCCTCGACCGGATCTCCGCCTTCGCGGGGGAGCGTGAGATCGTGCGGGTCCGCCTCGAGGGCGCGGTCGACTTCGCCTTCGAGACCGAGCGCATCGGCGCCTCGATCCGCGATCGCTTCTTCCATCTGGAGATCGACGACCACACCTATCTCTTGGACACGGCCCTGCTGAGCCAGTTCCGCGACGAAGCCACGATCCGAGGCGCTTTCGTGAGACGCACCCTGGATCGGCTCTCCCGCGCGGCGTCGCAACAGGAGAAGGAAACCGCGACGCTCGCGCTTCGGATCGGGCTCGCCGAGTTCCAGAACCCGCGCCATGCGGTTTGAACGCGTCGTCATCGAGGGCTTCGGCCCCATCGTCGGGTTTGAAGCGGATCTGGAGCCGCGCCGGCTCAACCTCATCATCGGTCCAAACGAATCGGGAAAGTCCTCGCTCGCAACCGCCATGCTCGCGACCTTGTTCGGATTTTCCTCGCACGAGGAGGAGCAGCGCGCGAAACCGTGGGAAGGCGCGCCCCATCGCGCCGCCCTCGTCTTCGAGGCGGCGGGAAAGCGTCACAAGATTCGGCGCGATTTCTCGAGCCACGAGGTCCAGGTGGAGCGCCTCGCGCCGAAGGGGGATGAGGTCGAGGCCGTGCTGTTCAAGGGCGTGGCGAATCCGCGCGGACGGGGGCCCGAGGTGGAGCAGTACGAGACCCTCTTGCGCTCCTGGTTCGGCTTCACCGAGGCGCGGCTCTTCCGCGAATCCTGCTTCGTGCACGAAAGCGCCCTCGAAACCCGGATCTCGCCCGAGCTCCGGCATCTGATCTCGGGAGCGGTCGAGGCCGACTACCAGGAAATTCAGGACGCGCTCCTCGACCGCCTGGACGCGCTCACCCGTGAACATCCCTTCGACGCGCGCAAGCAGAAGCGCTCCGACCGTTCGATCGAGAAGCGCATGGCGACGCTGGAGCTCCTGCGCGGGCGCCTCACGCGGTCGGAGTACGTTCTCCGGGAGCTGAAATCCAATTTCGCGGAGCGGAACGCCGTGGAGACTCGCGTCGCCGAGCTCAAGGCCGACATGGCGGCCAAGGAGCAGCTGATCGCCGATCTGGAGACGCTCGTCCGTTTGCGGGAAGAGCAGCGCAAGCACCTGAAGCGCGCCCCCGAGATCGGGGTCGAGCTGACCCGGGCCCGGCGTGCCCGGGGCCGGTTGCAGGACATCGACCGCAAGGTCTCGGACAACCTCACCTACCTGGCCAACGCCCCCGAGGAAGTCGAGTCCGACCTCATGCGCCTGGAAATCCTCCGGACCCAGCGGTCCCGGCACCAGAAAGCCGCCGAGACGGAACGCAAGCGGCTGGAGGAGTCGCACACGCCTCCCTTCGGGCTCGTGCTCCTGACGGGACTCGCGGTGGGGGCGGCGCTGGGGTTCCTGGGATACGCGGCCTTCAAATCGGCGATGGCGGCGGGGGTTGTCGGCGTTCTCGGGGCGGCGGCGGGCATGATCGCAATGCGCCTCTTCGGTCGGAGCGCCGAGCGCGGGCGGGCGCTGGCCGAGGCCAAGGTCCGCGTGGCCGAGGAGAACATCAAGACCTTGAAGCAGGAGGTCGACGTCATCGAGATTCGTATGAATCCGTATTTGAAGGGCAGGCCGATCGAGAGCGTGATCACCGATCTGAAGCAGCTCCGCGAGCTCGAGAACGAGAGGCGCGAACACGCTGCGGTCGTCCAGTCGCTCCCCATCCCCGAGAGGCTCGAGGCCGAATCCCGAGAAATCGACGAGGCGGTGAACGCGCTCCGGGCGAAGGAGCGGTTTCTCATCGGTCAGACGCCCTTCCTGGCGCCCTTCAAGGACGACCCGGTGAAAGGGGCCGAGGCTACGGACCGTTTGAAACGCGAGGTGAACGGGATCCGGACCAAGATCGAGGCCGAGCAGGATACCCTGGAGCGACTGTTGCGCCGCTCCGGCGGAGCCCACGGCGACGCCGAGAACCTCGAAGCGCTCGGAGAGTCGATCGCGGTCGAGGAGGAGGCGCTCCAGCGCGAGTTCCGCCAGCGCGATGCGCTGCTCCTCGCCCTGGAGGTCTTGCGTGAGTCGGTGCTCGACTACCAGAAGGAGCACGTGGCGCGGCTGGCCCAGACCGCCGGCCGGGCGCTTTCGAAGCTGACGCATGGGCGGTATTCCGCGGTGACGCTCGACGCCGATCTGAATCCAACCGTGAGCCTCGACGGCAAGCGGGACCTTCCGCTGGAGGCCCTGAGCCACGGTGCGCGGGACGCCTTCTACCTCTGCCTGAGGGCCGCCCTGGCCCAGGAACTCGCGGCCCGGGAACCCCTTCCGTTGGTGCTCGACGATCCGACGGCTCACTTCGACGAGGACCGCCGGGGGGCCCTGCTCGGCCATCTGGAGGACCTGGCCGCAAATTTACAGGTGATCCTGCTCATCCATGATCGCCGGGTTCTGAACCAGATCCGCGAGGCCCACGTCATCAAGATCGGAACGGTAGGCTACGCAAGCGATTCGGACCGAAAAATCGACGTCCTCGGCTAGCACAAACTGATCAAGTTCCCACCCCCACGGGCCGACTTTTGGTCCGTATGGCTAATCCCAGCGCCGCCAAGAAGGACTCCCCCGAGGAAAAGGCCGAACGCATCGGCGACCAGGTGCTCGCGCTCGATGTGAAGCGCGTCGCGGACTGGATCCAGGCCCTGGTGCGCACGCTCAAGGCCTACCGGATGTATTTGCCGAACAACCCGACCCTCCACAAATTCCAGAGCGACCTCGAGGCGAGGACCTGGTCCTGTCTCAAGGAGATCGGTGACATCGTCCTCAACGTCCAGCAATTCGACCTCCTGTTCGAGGACTACTCCGTTTACCACAACGCCGCCCGCGAGGAATCGCTCGCGTTCCGTTTCTACACGGACGGGGTGCGCCAGATCACCTTCCGCGAAGGGCTCGAACCTCAAGAGCTGCGTGGCGTGCTGGAGGTGCTCAAGAAGGCGACCGACCCGAGCCAGGGGCAGGACGACGTGGTCACGCTCCTCTGGGAGCGCGATTTCCGCCATATCGAGTACGTACACATCTCCCTGGACGACCTCGTGGAGGCGAGCGACGCCGCCCACGATTTCGAGCCCGAGGAGGGCGCCGCGGGAGGCGGGGGAATCCCCTGGCCCATGAGCTCGGCGACGGCGACTGAAGAAGAGGCGCCGGTCGCCAATCCCGGCGAGACAATCTTGGAGAGGTCCGACGACTGGAATCCCAAGGCCAAGGTCGATCCTTCCTGGGACGAGTCGCTGGGGCTCCACTTCGCGCTCAGCGAGCAGGAAACCAAAGAGCTGGCCGATTCGATCCGCGTCGAAGAGGAGCGGCCGCTCTTGACCGAGGTGCTCGAGATCGTCGCCGCGATCATGACCTCCGAGGAAGAGCCGACGAGCTTCCTCGAGTCCGCCTCCGCGTTTCAGAAATTCATCGAGCTGGCGCTCGAGGAGGGGGACCTCGCCCGCGCGAACCAGCTTCTGTCCCGGCTCCGTACCATCGCCGCCCAGCGGGCGGAGAAGCACAACGAATTCCGCGGGCTCGCCGAGCAGGTCATACGTGAAATCGGCCGCCCGAGCTTCCTCGGACAGTTCGCTCCCATCCTGAACGCGCACCCCGAGCTCGATCCGGGGCTCCTGACCAATTTCCTCGTGCAGATCGGTCCCACGGCCGCGGGCGCGGTCTGCGATCTCCTGGGCCAGGTCAACCACATGAAGCACCGCCGCGCCCTCTGTGAGGCGCTTGCGATTTCCTGCAAGGACGACGTGGATGTTCTCATATCCCGCCTTGGAGACCCGCGGTGGTACGTCATTCGGAACGTGGTCTACGTGCTCGGCCGGATCGCGCACCAGGGCGTCGAACGCGCCTTGGACCGCGCGCTCCACCACGAGGATGTCCGGGTCCGCAAGGAGGCGATCCGGGCCCTGGGCAACATCGAGAGCCCGACGAGCCGCGCCTTCCTGGTCTCGGCGTTCCGCGACCAGGACTCCGGCGTCCGGGTCCAGGCCGCGCTCACGCTCGCCCAGCGGCGCGACGACCGCGCCGCCCAGAGCATCTGGAGCGCGATCGCGGCGCCCGAGTTCGCGCGCCGCGACCAGAGCGAGCGCCGCGTCTTCTTCGAGGCGCTGGGGAAGTGCGGCTCGGATTCCTTCGTGCCGCGGCTCGGCGAAATGCTCACGAAGGGGGGCCTCTTCCGGGGCGCGAACGAAGAGGAGCGCCTGAACGCGGCCTTGGCGCTCGCCTGGCTCGGCTCGCCGAAGGCGATCGAGATGATGAACCGCGAGCTCCGGAGCAAGCGTGAGCCGGTCCGCAAGGCGGTCGAGACGGCGCTCGAGACCGTCCGGAACGCGGCGGTCGGAGCGGCCTCCCGGCGGAACGCCGTGGACGATGAGCCGCCCTCCAACGACTCCGCCGCGGGAGAGGCGAGGCCGTGACCGGACCGACGACGCGCACGCCCCAGAGCTCGGGCCAGGACTCCTCGGCCCAGCGGATTCTCGTCCAGGGACGGAGCCTCGCCATGCAGCTCTGCGTCCTGCTCAAGACCGCGAGGATCCACGACGTCGGAAACGTCGCCTTCCACGGGCCGCTGGTCAATTTCATCGAAACCGTCGAGCAGCTCTACACGGCGGAGGGCGAGTTCAAGGTGCAGGCGGTCGGGGACTTCCTTTACATCAACCAGGGAAGGCTCAAGCTCGACGGATCGAGCTACGCCAGCTATCAATACCTCATCGACGAATTCCGGAACCGCGGCCTCTCCGGATTCGCCTTCGCGGGCAAGGTCACGCCTCCCGAAGTGAAGAAGTTCGTGAGGCTGTTCCTGGACGTGGACTGCAAGGCGGCCGATCCCTACGAGGATTTCAGCGCGGCGCTGACCAAGCTCTCGGTGGAACACCTGGTGCCGCTTCGGACGGTGATGCCCCAGAGCGGAACGATCAACGTCGAGGAGGCCCGGGACTCGCGCAAGGTGGCCAAGCGCACGTTCTACCGCGCCATCGAGGCGACCAAGATGGTGATGCTGAGCGGACGCGACCGCCGGCCGATCGACCTCCGCAAGGCGAAACGCGCGGTGCAGTCGATCGTGGACCTGATCCTGAACGAGGAGTTCTCGCTCATCGGCCTCACGGCGATCAAGAACCACGACGAGTACACGTTCCAGCACTGCGTGAACGTCTCGATCCTCTCCATTTCGCTGGGGCAGCGCCTCGGGCTCTCCAAGAAGATGCTGGGCGAGCTCGGCGTGTCCGCGATCCTCCATGACCTCGGAAAGGCGACGATCCCGGGATGGGTGCTCAACAAGCCGGGGAAGCTTACCGCCGAGGAATGGAAGCTCATGACCGACCATCCGGTCCAGGGCGTGAAGATGATTTCGAAGCTCCGCGGGCTGAACGAGCTCGCCCTGCGGGCGATGATCGTGGCCTTCGAGCACCATCTCAATATCGACCAGAGCGGCTACCCCAGGCTGGGGGATGGTCGTCTCGTGATGTCGTTGTTCAGTAGGATTGTCGCGATCGCGGATTGTTTCGACGCGATGACCGCTCACCGGTCCTACCGGAAATGTCCCTTCACGCCGTACGAGGCGCTCCACCACATGCTGGTCGCGAATCGGGAAAAGTTCGATCCCCTCCTGATCAAGGCGTTCGTGAACACCGTCGGGATGTATCCCGCGGGCACGGTCGTGCTGCTCGACACGAACGAGATCGGCGTCGTCACGGAGCACAACGGCCACGATATCTTCAGGCCCAAGGTGAAGATCGTCGCCGACCGAGACCGGAAGAAGGTGGACGGAGCGATCGTGGACCTGAGTCACCGAGAAGCGGGGAGCGACACGTATACCGTCGGAATCGTCTCGGCGCTGAACCCCGAAGAGTACGGCATCAACGTCGCCGAAGCGCTGACGTAGGGGCCCTCTCCACGCTGCACCCCTCGACGAACCCTCTTCCTTCGTGGTAAGCTCCTATGTTCACGTGACTTTCCCCGAAACGGGAGACCCTCCTTGTTCCGTCGTCCCCGCGCCCTCATCGTCGACAAGGACTCGTCCGAAACCA
>DASXQO010000225.1:0-3153 GCA_036507115.1 Candidatus Eiseniibacteriota bacterium
CTCGCGCTGCTTCTCGCGGTCGGGCCGCTCTCCTGCGCTGAGTCGCGCGTGCCGGGCCGGGACACGGGCGCATCCCCCAAGCTCACGCGCCTCGATCCGGGCACGCTCTCGGCCCTCCGCACCTCCTTCAACGCGGCCGCAGAGAGCGTCCGGGTTCTCGTGATGCTCTCGCCGACCTGAGGCACGTGCCTGCGGGGGGCCTCCGCAATGGCCGCGATCCTCGAGAGCCGCGCGGGGGCGCCGATCCGCGCATTCGTCGTATGGGAGCCGGTCATCTTCACCGATGCGTTCCGGCCCCGCGACGAGGTCTTGGTCCGGAAGATCCCGGACCCGCGCGCCGCACACTACTGGGATCCGAAGAAGAGCCTTTCCAAGGAAATCCTTCGCTCCCCCTGGACGAGAAAGTACACGGTGCGCGGCGGACCGATGGGGACCGTGTGGGATTGGGTCGCGGTCTACCCTCCGGGCGTCCGGTGGGAAGGCAATTTCCCGGAGCCGGCGGAGCAGGAGTTTCCCGTCGTCGACGCACGGGACCGGGTGGGCGGTTGGATCGACCGCGGAATGCCTCGATAGAAGCTGCGTCTGTATTTTCCCGCCCCGTTCACTCACAATCTCCGCCGATGCCTCGCTTCGTGCGCCGCTGGGAAGGAGAGAACCCGTGAGTGACAAGATTCATGAGAATCCCCGCCTGACCGGCGAAGAGTCGCTGGATCCGCATGACTGGAGCGGCATGCGCCGGCTCGGCCATCGCATGATGGACGACGCCATGGATTATCTCGAACGTGTGCGCGGGCGTCCCGTGTGGCTTCCGGTCCCGGAAAGCGCCAAGGCGGCGCTGCGCGCGCCCCTGCCCGTCGAAGGCCAGGACGCCGCGGCCGTGTACGACGATTTTCGCCGCGACGTGTTTCCGCACACGATGGGAAACATCCACCCCCGATTCTGGGGCTGGGTGATCGGGACCGGAACGCCGTTCGGCGTCCTCGCCGACATGCTCGCCTCGACGATGAATCCGAACATCGGGGGAGGCGATCAGGGGCCGAACTACGTCGAGGTCCAGGTCTTGAGCTGGCTCAAGGAGATGCTCGGCTACCCGGCCGAGTCGAGCGGGCTCCTGGTCAGCGGCGGCTCGATGGCGAATCTGGTCGGTCTCGCCGTGGCGCGAAACGCCAAGGCCGAGCTGGACGTCGCGCAGGAGGGGTTGGCGGCCGCCCCGCGTCCCATGGTGCTCTACGCGTCGACCGAGACGCACAACTCGGTGCACAAGGCGGTCTCCCTCCTCGGCCTCGGGCGCTCCGCGCTGCGGGAGATCCCGGTGAACGACGCGTTCCGGATCGACCTCGGAGCGCTTCGTCAGGCGATTGCGGCAGACCGGAAGGCGGGGCGGCACCCCTTCTGCGTCGTGGGGAACGCGGGCACGGTCAACACGGGCGCCTTCGACGAGCTTCCGGAGCTCGCCGATCTCTGCAAGGCGGAGAATCTCTGGCTCCACGTAGACGGGGCTTTCGGCGCCCTCGCCGCGATCGGGCCGAAGCTCAAGCCGTTGGTACGGGGAATGGAGCGCGCCGATTCGCTCGCATTCGACCTGCACAAATGGATGTACATGCCCTACGAGGTCGGCTGCGCCCTCGTCCGTTGGCCGGAGCAGCACCGGGCGACGTTCGTCTCGCCCGCCGACTACCTCGCGCACCTGACCCGCGGGCTTCCCGCGGGGCCGATCTGGTTCAGCGAGTACGGCGTGCAGCTCTCGCGCGGGTTCCGTGCGTTGAAAGTGTGGATGTCGCTCAAGGAGCACGGCGTCAGGAAATACGGCCGCCTGGTGGAGCAGAATTGCGAGCAGGCGAAGTATCTCGAGGGGCTCGTGAAGGGGCATGCCGAGCTCGTGCTCATGGCGCCCAGGTCGCTCAATATCGTCTGCTTCCGATTCGCGCCGCGGGGCGTCGACGACGTCCGTCTGGACGCGATCAACGAGGAGATCCTCTACGCTCTACAAGAGAGTGGGACGGCCGTTCCCAGCTCGACCCTGCTGGGCGGGCGGTTCGCGCTTCGGGTCTGCATCTGCAACCACCGAACCCGGGGCGAGGATCTCGATCTTCTCGTTCGCGAAGTGATCCGGCGCGGGCACGCGATCGCGGCCGAGCCGGCCGGACGATCGTGAGTCGAAACCCGGTGTAGGTTTTCAAGAAACTGGAGGGGGCACCGTGTTCGTCGGCCACTACGGCGTGAGCTTCGCCTCAAAAAGCGTCGATCGATCCATTCCGCTCTGGGTGCTCTTCATCGCGGTCCAACTGCTGGACGTCCTTTGGGCTCCCTTCGTGCTGTTGGGCATCGAGAAGGTGCGGATCGAGCCGGGAATCACCGCCTCGAACCCTCTCGATCTCTATTACATGCCCTACACCCACAGCCTGGTCGCCGCGCTCCTCTGGTCCGCGGTCGCGTTCGGCATCTACCGCCTGGTGGCATCGCGCGGCAGGAACCGACCGGCGCTCCTCGTGGGCGCCGCGGTCTTCTCCCACTGGGTTCTGGATCTACTCGTTCACAGGCCCGATCTACCTCTTTACGACGACACCGCAAAAGTGGGTCTTGGACTTTGGAACTTCCCCGCGCTGGCCCTCGGCCTGGAGATCGCGCTGCTGTTCGGAGGAATGTGGATGTATTTCCGAACCGGCGAGGAGCGCCGGACCGCGATGGCCGTTTTCGGCGCGATCATGGTGGGCATTCAAGCGTACATCTTCTTCGGCCCGCCGCCCGTCTCGGACAAGGCGGCCGCTGCGACGGCTCTGGCGGCGTACTTCGTATTCGCGCTCGTGATCGGAATGCTCGAGCGTCGAAGAGTCGACGCGCCGATCATCGTGCTTGCTCTTTTCTTCGGCTGCGCGCCCACGAGTTCCTCCGTGAAACCGGCGGTCGACGCGCCGACCCATTTTCTCGTACGCGAGCCGGACGGCAGGGTCGTGGAACCTGCTCCCGGTGGTTGCCGCAATCCGATGATCGATCCCCGCGACGGCGCCGCTCTGATCCTGATCCGCTCGTCGGGCGGACGAGGGGACTACCAGGTTCCCGTCGCGCGCTACGGAGTGCGCAGAGGCGAGCTCCTGCGAATCGAGTGCGGGACCGGGCTCGTGGTCGGAATCGTGAAGCGCTGATGACGGCAAC
>DASXQO010000226.1:0-9118 GCA_036507115.1 Candidatus Eiseniibacteriota bacterium
AACAAGGCCGGTGCTCGATCGGGCAGCTAACCCACCACCAAACGCTGGCGAGACCTGCGGGCTCCTTGGAGGTCCCCCCCTCCGACCGATTCACATTGCAGCCTGCATGCCAAAAAATTGGACTATGCGACACCCTGAAAACAAAGCCTGTAAGCGACTAGCGCTACAGCTAGTTACAGAATACACAACGACGCGTTCTGGCCGTTGGCCGGGGTCGATTATCAAAGAATATTACAGGTGATTTAACAGTGCTTGAGGGTCTGTGCCAAAACTTGAAGGGATTCAAGGGCTTAGTTGAGTAAAGAAGCTTTATAGCGGAAACTTAAGACCTTTGCCGAATCATCTGGCGGCGATCGAGCTGGTAGAGCTTGATCTTCTGAAGCAGGGTGGGGTAGCTGAGCGAGAGCTCGCGGGCGGCCTTCAGCTTGTTCCAACCGCTGCGTTCGAGGGCTTGCCCGATGAGCTTCCTCTCGACCTTGGCTACTTCCGCCTTGAGCGTCGCGGGAGAGTCGCCGTTCGGCTCCTCCTCCAGGCGGAGGAGCTCGCGGGGCACGAGCCTCGAGGAGAGCGGCTCGTCCTCGTTCGCGAGCACCACCATCCGCTTCACGACCTTCTCCAGCTCGCGCACGTTCCCGCGCCACGGAAGCTCCGCAAAGAGACGCAGCATCTCCGGGTCGATCCCCTTGATGTCCTTCCCCATCTCGGCTGCAAAGCGCCGGCTGTAGTGATCGACGAGGAGCGGGATGTCCTCCGGACGCTCGCGGAGCGGCGGGACACGGAAGCAGATGTCGTTGAGCCGGTAGTAGAGATCCTCGAGGAAGTCCCCCTTGGCGATCCGCGCCTTCAGATTCACGTTCGTGGCGCAGAGCACGCGCACGTCCACCTTGGTGGACTTGTTTCCGCCCACCGGACGGACCTCGCGGTTGTCCAGGACGTGCAGGAGCTTTCCCTGGATCGTGATCGTCATCTTGTCGACTTCGTCCAGGAAGAGCGTGCCGCCGTTCGCCTCGACGAAGAGCCCGGCCTTCTCGCGCACGGCTCCCGTGAAGGCGCCCTGCACGTGACCGAAGAGCTCCGATTCCAGGAGCGGCTCGGGCAACGCCGCGCAATTCACCTGGATCAGGGGCTTCGACGCGCGATTGCTCGACGCGTGAATCGCCCTGGCCAGGAGACCCTTGCCGCTCCCAGTTTCTCCTTCGATCAAGATCGTGGCGTCGCTCGGGCCCACGCGTTCGAGGAGCGAGAGAATCTCGAGGAGCTCGCGGCTGCGGGTAACGATGCCGTGGTCGTTGGCGCTGTCGAGCAGACGGCCGCGGAGCGAGAGGTTCTCACGGGCCAGCTCGCGGCGCTGCGTCTCGAGAATCGCGACCGAGACGTAATTGCTCAGTACCGCGATCAGGTTCACCTCGCGCTGCTTGAACGTGCCGAGCGGCCCTTCCGCGGGGCGATCCAGGTAGAGGAAGCCCGCCTGCCCCGACGGAAGCGAGAGCGGCATGATCACGAGGCTCGTGCGGGGGTTGAGCGCGTGCGCCGCGGGGAAGTCGCGGAACCTGGGATCGACGCCGGCCCTGCTCGACACGACCGGACCCGATCCGAGGCGGTCCGCCCCGATGCGCGAGAGAAGCTCGCGCAGGAGCTCCTGGGCCACCCGGAGCGAGATTCCCGCCGCGGCGAGCACCGTCGCGGTGCCGTCCGAGGCGGGCGCCACGACGCATCCGCGCGCCGCCCCCGACCGGCGTACGAGGAGACTCAGGATTTCCTGGAGCGATCCCTCCCCTTCGACGCGAAGCACCCGGCGGATCTCGTCGAAAGCGGCGAATTCATTGCTCTGCGCCGAAGTACCCTCGATGAGACCCTGCTCGACCTCGCGCCGGAGCGCCTCGATCTCGTGTTCGAGCGCGGGCTCCTGATGATCGGACAGGAGCGAGGCGGCGTGATCCAGGTGGATGACCGCCTCGTCGACGAGCCCGCGGCACATTTCGCTCCGCGCCAGCTCGAGGAGGGCGCCTCCGGTCAGCTCGGGGAGCCCGAAGCTCCCGAACCCCGCGGCCGCGCGGCGCAGATAGCTCACCGACTCGTCGAGAATCGCGTGTGACTTGCCCCGGCGGGCGCGCTTCCGCCAAGCGAGGCCGGCCGAGAAGCAGAGCCGCGCCAGTTCGTAGCGCTTTCCGATATGGTGCAGAATCTCGGCCGCCTGGTCGAGATAGGTCCGACCCTGGTCGAGATCGCCGGCTTCGGCGCGGGCGAGCCCGATGAGCTTGAGCGAGCACGCCTCCTCGAGGCGGTCCCCGAGACGGCGCGCGATCGCGAGGGAGCGCTCGGCGAGCCGCACGGCGGGATCCAGCTCGAGCGCGGCCAGGTGAACCTCGCCGAGCCGGCGCAGGAGCTCGACCGTGAGATCCGATTCCGGCGCGACCTGGTCCGCCATGACGAGCGCCGTCTCGAATTCCGCGCGGGCCTCGGCAAGCGAGCCGCGGTCCAGGTGGAAGTCCCCGAGCGCCTCGCGCGCGAGGATCGTCTCGCGCGGGTAGCCGCGTTCGGCCGCGAGCGCCAGCGATTCGCGGATCAGCTCCTCGGCCTGAGCCCAGTCCCGCCGCTTGCGCTTCAGATTTCCCAGGCAGCCCAGCGCGCGGGCGCGTCCCGCGGCGTAGCCCACCTCGGTGTACATCTGGAGCCCGCGGCGGTAGTGCTCCTCGGCCAGGTCCCAGTCCCCCATCTTGTCGTGCACGATGCCGAGGTTGTGCACGTAGGTGGCCGCGTCGTGAAAGTGCCCCGACCGCTCGCTGATCCGGAGCGCCTGCTCCAGGAACCGGACCGATTCCTTGAACCGGCACTGGTTCTTGTGGAGGAGTCCGAGATTGTTGTATGCCGCCGCCATCCCGCTCTGATAGTCGGCGCGGCGGTAGGTCGCGATCGCGCTCTCGAAGTGCTCGCGCGCGGAATTCCATTCGCCGGTCCGAAGCGCGATCGCCCCGAGACACATTTCCGTGTGACCGAGGTCGAGATTGAGCGTGGTGTCGCGGAGAAGCCGGTAGGCGAGCGAAGCGGCCCGATGCGCTGCGCGGTAGCGGCCCCGCTCGAAGAGCAGGATGCCGAGCCGGGAGGAGAGCCGGCCGATCTGCTCGCGGGTGACGTGCGGGCGGAGCTTCCGGTGGAGATCGTGGAGCGCCTCGACCGCCTCGTTGAGATCCCCGCGGTGCCGCAGGCACTCGACAATCTGCGTGCCGGTCTTGAGGAGCGTTTCCTGGCTCGCGGAGTCGCCGCGCAGGCCCTCGATTTCGAGGGCCCGGCGGTAGTACTCGAGCGCTACGGCAAAGTTGTCCGCGGCGAAATAGAGGTCGCCGAGCTCCTGGGCCTTGCGGTCCCCGTGCGCACTCGCCTTGTCACGTGGCTGGGGCGGGGGAACTCCCGTGGCCCGATTTGGGTAGCTCGGTCGGTCTTTGGGAACAAATCCTTCCATACCGGCCCTCAACTGCCGATTGACGGTCGTTCCGAGCGGCGAACCGGACTTCGTCTACCGCACCCAGAACAACCAGTAATCCAGTCTCGTCACCGCAAAGAACAACCTCAGGCCGCCGAAATCGTTCCGAGCGCTCTGCAGCGTCGTGGCGGTTCCGGTGATCCCTCCCGACACCTCCGTCGGCGATCCAGGCATGGACCGCGCTTTGAGCACGACACCATCGTTGTCGCCCTTCGGATCGGGATCAGGACCTACGTCATCCCAACCGATGGGTCTGGCGACAGCGACGTTCGTGCTCGCGGGGAGGAGACAGAGGAATGCGGCAAGGATTGCCGATACGGCGATGAAGCGACCTGGAACCCGGATCCTCATGTGAAACTCCTCGGAGATGATACCCGGCGAAAAGCGGTCGCCCGAAAAACAATTTTTCGGGGGTCCTGTCCGCGCTCGGCTTTGGGAATCCGGTTCTGGCCCGGATCCGGGAGGGAGTCCCTGGGGACTAATGCCTCGCGCAAACAGACTACCTTTGAAACTGCAATATAGTTGGTCTAATTCATTGCGTCAAGGGAAATACGTGCTTTTTGCAAGACTTGCGGGTCAGTTCCCGACCGGTTCCCCCTGGGACCGCCAAACCTTCCTCGCCTCGGCCAGGACAAGCCCGTAGCGGAGCCCCCGGGTCGAGACGTACACCCCCGGCACGGGGAAGCGGTTTACGAATTCGGAGAGGATCACCGCCCCCGCCGGGATGATGTCGGCCCTGCCCCTGCTCACGCCCGCCATCTCGCGGCGCTGATTCAGGGGGATCGAGCAAAGGTGCTTCTCGATGGAGGCAATGCGTTCGCGGCTTAGAAGGTGGTTTTCGATGCGGGAGGGATCGTACTTCATAAGACCCAGGTCGAGCGCGCCGAAGGCGGTCACGGTGCCTCCAACCCCCACCGCCCGGTCGATCCGGTCGCCGTCGAAGGCTGCGAGCTTTTCCGCGAAGATCTCCCGGACGTGGGAGCGGATCTGCTCCAGCTCGCCGTCGGCGGGGGGATCTCCCTGGACGAGCCGCTCGGTCAGCCGGACGCATCCAAGCTCCAAGCTGATGAGCTGGGTGCCCTTTTCGCCTTCGCCGCAAATGATTTCGGTGCTTCCGCCCCCGATGTCCACGACCACCGACCGGCCGTGCGGGGCGTTGAGACCGCTCATGACCGCGAGAAAGACGAGGCGGGCCTCTTCCTCTCCGGTCAGGATGTCGACTGGATAACCGATCCGCTGGGCGTAGCGGTCGGCAACATCGCGCCCGTTGCGGGCGACGCGGAAGGCGTTCGTTCCGGCGACGCGGATCTGGCTGGCGCCGCTGTACTCCGCTTCGTGGACGAAGCGTTCGAGGCAGTCGAGGGTCCTCGCCGCGGCGGCTTCATCGATGACACCGGTTCGATCAAGCCCTTCGCCGAGGCGTGAAATCTCGCCCATCCGGTGGGCTGTCTTGAGGCGCTCCTTCTCGTCCACATCGGCAACCAAGAGACGCACGGAGTTCGTGCCGATGTCGACCGCACCGATCCTCACCATGACTTGGGCCAGGTGGGTTGCCTGATCTGCCCTCCTTGCGAGGAAAGAATCAGAGGCGCGAAAGGCCCCCGCGATTGACTCCGCCGAGAATGGAACCTTACCATGTGCCGGATATGGATGTAAAGTCGGAAACCCTTGCCAGGCCGAAAAATGCCCCGCCTCTCGCCGCCTCCGAACCGCGGGAGAACCTGCTCGGACGAAGCGTCTCCGAGCTGGAGAGGCTCTTCCACGCCCTGGGGGAGAAGCCCTACCGGGGCCGGCAGGTCGCCGAATGGCTCTACAGCCGGGGCGTGGCGGATTTCCAGGCCATGACGAATCTGCCCTCGGACCTCCGCTCGAAGCTCGAGGAACAGTTCGCGGTCGGGGTCCTCCGGGAGCGCTCGCGGCGCGAGACCCCGGATCGCCGTACCCGCAAAGTCGCCTTCGAGTTGCCGGATGGCGGAATCATCGAATCGGTCTTCATGTCGACCCCGAGGCGGTACACGTTCTGTGTCTCCTCCCAGCACGGCTGCGCCTTCGGCTGCCGGTTCTGCGCCACGGGAAGGATGGGCCGGGGCCGCCACCTGACCGCGGCCGAGATCCTGGAACAGGCGTTCCTCCTGAGGCGGGAGCTTCCGCCCGGCCGAAGCGAGTACAACGTGGTACTGATGGGCATGGGAGAGCCGCTCGAAAATTACGACGCGGTCCTCTCGGCGCTCAAGGTCCTGAGCGATCCGTCCGCGATGGCGGTGCCGGCGAAGCGGATCACGATCTCGACCGTCGGGTTGGCGCCCCAGATCGTCCGGCTCGCGAACGAGGGCCAACGGTATCGGCTCGCGGTCTCGCTCCACGCCGCGACCGACGCGCAGCGCTCGAAGCTGATGCCGGTGAATCGGAGATTCCCGCTCGAGCAGCTCATGCGGGCGGTGCGCTATCACGTCGAGCGCACGGGACGCCGGGTCACGTTCGAATACATCCTGCTCGAGGAGCTGAACGACACGCTCGCCGACGCGGCGAGGCTCGTGAAGCTCGTCGCCCAGCTCCCCTGCAAGATCAACCTCATCCCCTACAATCCGATCGGCCCCGGCAGGTTCAAGCGCCCCGCCCCCGAGCGCATTGCGCGATTCGCCGAGTACCTGAGGCCCCGCGTTCCGGCCGTGACCGTCCGCTACAGCCAGGGAGTCGAAATCGGCGCGGCGTGCGGTCAGCTCGCCGGCGAAACGGGATCGACCCCCTAGGTCGCGGCCAAGGGCGCGGGAACCATGCTCGGCACGCTTCGCCAGCGCCTCCTCATGCTCTTCCTTCTCGTATCCCTCATTCCCTCGGTCGGCTTGACCCTGGTCGTGACCTTCTATCTCTCGCGAAACATCGCCGCACTCCGGAATCCGGAAACGGAGCACGCGCTCGCGGCGTCGCTCGAAGTGATCCGCGAGGGCATCGAACGGCTCGGGAACGACGCCCGCCAGCACGCCGAAGTGATGGCGCTCGATGCGACGACGCGGCGTCTCCTCGAGGCGGGTCGGACCGCCGATCTCGAGCGCCGGCTGCGCGAGGAGGCCAGGAGTCGCGGGCTGGACTACATCTGCATGTACAAGATCGGGCCGCCGGTCGAGCGGATCTTCGGCGCGCGGCTCGGCCCGAGGATCACGCTCCCCCAGCCCGAGAACGAATCGCTGCTCGCCGCGCTCGAGCAAGGCGGGCTCATCACGGGCGGAGAGGCTCCACGGCAGGTGAGCGGGGTCGCTCCGCTGGGGAAGGAGCACTTTCTCCTCGCGGGCTACCAGCTCGATCCCGAGATCTCGAAAGAGATCCTCGCGCTCCAGAAGAACCTGACCATGTACCGGAAGCTCGGGGTCTACACGTGGATCTCCGAGCGGAGCCTCTGGATTTTCGCGGCCCTGTGGACCCTGGTGCTCGGGCTCATGAGCTTCGGCCTCGCCTACTTCGTCTCGCGCGGCATCGCGCGCCCCATCCTCGAGCTGCGCGGCGGCATGGAACAGGTCCGGAGCGGAGAGCTCTCCCGCCGCGTGACGCCTTCAGGCACGAGGGAAGTGCGCTTCCTGGGAAACGCTTTCAACCAGATGGTGGACGAGCTCCAGGCCTCAAGGCGCGCCCTGGTGCGGGCGGAGCGTCTGGCGGCGTGGCGCGAGGTGGCCCGCGCGGTGGCGCACGAGATCCGGAATCCGCTCACGCCGATCCAGTTCGCGCTCGAGCGGCTGCGGGACGAGGCGCGCCGGCCCGAGGCGCCGCGTGCGCAGGTGGTCAAGGAGAACGCGGACGTGATCCTGAACGAGGTCCACTCCCTGCAAGAATTCGTGAACGCCTTCTCGGCCGTGGCCCAGCTCCCGGAGCCCCGTTTCGCCCCGTGCGACGTGGGAGCCCTCGCCGAGAGCGTGGCCAAGCTCTACCGCGGTTCGTCGCCGGTCGAATTCCGCGTTGAGATCGTGGGTGCCGTGCCCTTAGCCTGGGCGGACGAGGCGCAGATTCAACGCGTGCTCGTGAACCTCATCAAGAACGCCATGGAAGCCTCGCCGGAGCGGGGGACGATCACGCTGCGCGCGACCCGGGATTCGAACGATTCGGAGACCTTTCTCCGCGTCGAGGTCGAGGACTCGGGCCCCGGCATGGATCCCGCAACGCTCGAGCGCGCGGTGGCGCCCGGGTTCACGACCAAGTCGACGGGGAGTGGGTTGGGACTGACCTTGGTACAACGGATCGTGGAACAACATTCCGGACGTTTCGGGCTGGAGAGCCATCCCGGCATCGGCACGCGCGCCTGGTTCACGCTTCCCTTCGCCCCGGAGAGCTCCCCGTGAGCCAGGGCCCGCGCACGCGCGTGCTCGTCGTGGATGACGAGCCCTCGGTGCTTCTCGAGCTTTCCGGCGCGCTCAAGCGCCACTATGAAGTGGTCACCGCGCAGAGCGCGGAGGAAGCCGAGTCGATCCTCTCCAAGGAGCGGATCGATCTCCTCCTCACCGATCTCAGGCTTCCGGGGAAAGACGGGCTCCATCTGCTCGAGGCCGCGAAGACGATCAGCCCCGATCTCCCGGTCGTCATCATGTCCGGCCACGGGACGATCGAGGAGGCGGTTCGCGCGACGCGCATGGGGGCGGCGGACTTCGTGGAGAAGCCGTTCGGCCCCGACCGGCTGAACGTCACCGTCGAGCGCGCGCTCGAGCTGCGCGAGCTCAAGCGGGAGAACGAATCGCTGAGAACGCTCGCGAGCCGCGCGGACGAGATGGTCGGCGAGAGCCGCGCGATGGACCAGGTCCGGGCCGAGGTCGCGAAGGTGGCGAAGAGCGAGGCGAAGGTGCTCATCACCGGAGAAAGCGGCGCCGGCAAGGAGCTCGTGGCCCGCGCGATCCACCGCGCGAGCGTCCGCTCCCGGGGGCCCTTCGAGAAACTGAACTGCGCCGCGCTCCCCAAAGATCTGGTCGAGAGCGAGCTCTTCGGGTACGAGAAGGGCGCCTTCACCGGGGCGGCCCAGATGAAGCGGGGCCGGCTCGAAGCCGCCGACCGCGGGACGCTCTTCCTGGACGAGGTGGGCGACATGTCGCTCGACACCCAGGCCAAGTTCCTCCGCGCGATCGAGACCGGGGAGATCGAGCGGCTCGGCGCCACGCGGACCATCCAGGTGGACGCGCGCATCGTGGCCGCCACGAACAAGAACCTCTCGGAGGAAATCCAGGCCGGCCGGTTCCGCGAGGACCTCTTCTACCGCCTCAGCGTGGTGCCGATCCACGTCCAGCCGCTCCGCGCGCGGCGCGAGGACATTCCGCTCCTGATCCAACATTTCATGGCGCGATTCGGGCAGGAGCACGGGCGGCCCATGCGCCGCATCGGCCCCGAGGCGATCGAGCGGCTCACGCGCTATTCCTGGCCGGGGAACGTGCGCGAGCTGAAGAACCTGATCGAGCGGCTCCTCATCATGACCGAAGGGGAATCGATCGGGCTTTCGGAAGTAGAGGCGGCGCTCCCCGCCGGCACCGAGGAAGAGCCGGTGAGCGAGATCCGGGCCGCACGCGACCGCGCAGAACGGGACGCCATCCTGGCCACCTTGCGGCAATGTTCCTGGAACGTGACCGAGGCCGCGAAGCGGCTGGGCATGGACCGCGGATACCTTCA
>DASXQO010000227.1:0-5162 GCA_036507115.1 Candidatus Eiseniibacteriota bacterium
TGGCCGCCCGCCCAGGCCGCGTTCCGGATCGGCGACCGCGTGCTTCAAGATTTCCACGATCGCCTCGTCCGGGAGCATCGGCAGCACGATCACCTGCATCCGCGAGAGAAGCGCCGAGTTGACCTCGAAGGAGGGATTCTCCGTCGTCGCGCCCATCAGCACGATCGTTCCGTCCTCCACGTGGGGCAGGAAGGCGTCTTGCTGCGCTTTGTTGAACCGGTGGATTTCATCGACGAAGAGCAGGGTCGGGATGCCGTGGGCCTTTCGTTCCAGGCGCGCCCGCTCGATCACCTCGCGGACTTCCTTGACGCCCGACGTGACGGCGCTGAACGCGGCGAAATGGCTCCCGCTCGCCTGCGCGATGAGCCGCGCGAGGGTCGTCTTGCCGGAGCCCGGCGGGCCCCAGAAGATGAGAGACGGGATTTCCTTCCGGTCGACGGCGCTCCTCAGGAGGCTCCCGGGCTTCAGAAGCTCTTCCTGTCCGACGAATTCTTCGAACGTGCGCGGCCGCATGCGCTCGGCGAGCGGCGGTCGCGTCGTCCGGCGTCGCTTTTCTTCCGGGAAGAGATCAAGAGGCTCGGCCATGGGCGGAGTGTGCGCGGACCCGCTAGCCGGGGAGGAACTGAAGCTCGACGGTGCGGCTCCGGGGCCCGTCGAACTCACAGAAGAAGATCTCCTGCCAGCGCCCGAGCCGCAATTTCGAATCGCGCACCGGTACGGTGACCGACGTGCCGACGAGGGCTGCCTTCACGTGGGCCGCGGCGTTCCCCTCGGTGTGGCGGTAGTCCGCCTTCCACGGGACGAGGCGGTCGAGGACGCGGCCGATATCCCCCGCGACATCCGGATCCGCTCCCTCGTTCACGCAGACGCCCGCGGTCGTGTGCGGCACGTAGAGATGAAGCGCGCCCGAGCCCGCGAGGAGATTCGCGGCCTCCTTCGCGATCCGGCCGCTCAGCGGGACGAACTCGGTCCGCGCGCGGGTCTTCAGCTCGAGGGTGTGGGTGCGCATGGTCTCGCTCCGGCTCGGGTCTTCCTACTCCGGCGCGCCTGCGGGCTCGAAAAGCTCGACCACGTTTCCGCAGCCGTCTTCGATGAGGATCTGCTTTCCGCCCGGGCCCTTGACGATCTCGTTTCGGAAGGTCACGCCCTCCCGCTTCATCGCCGCGACCCTGGATTCGAGGTCCTTCACCTCGACGACCACCCGGTTCCATCCCCCGGGGACCGGCTTCCGGCCGTCCGGCATCGGCCGGGCCGCGGAGCTCTCGGGCCCGCTCAGCCACAGGGTGATGTCGCCGCGCGAGACCATGGCGAAGGGCTTTCCCCAGCGCTCCGCGACGTCGAATCCGAGCTTCGTCGTGTAGAAGGTAACCGCGCGATCGACGTCGTCGACCAGATATCGGATCGCCGCCATGTCAGGGCTCCGGGCGCTCCTCGGTAAAGGGAACGTCGATCGCGGAAGCGCGATCCACGATGGGCTTCGGAACGCGATGGGTCGGGGTACCCGGCACGCGTGAGGAGCCCGGACCGCGGCCGTGCCCCGGATCGAGACGGGCACCCTGCCCGCGCGAGGTGAGTCTCGCCGCGAACCGCACAAGTCCGATCAGGATCCGCAAGGTGACGATCGCGAGGAAGATCCGGAGCAGAAGTTGAATCATGGCCGTGTCCCGCGCCTGAAGCGGCGCCCGCCGGCTCTAGCGCGCCGCGTGGGCTCCGACGAGCGGGAGCGCACGGGCGGTCAGATCGGAGTGAGGAAGGTCGTTGAGCTCCACCGTCGTCTTGAAGGTCTCGATCCAGCGCTGGATCGTCTGATCCTCGCGCTTTGCGGCGAAGAAGGTGCCCTTGTTCGTCAGCACGTCGCGCTCGAGAACCTTGGGCAGGAGGTAGTGCGAGCGTTCATGCGCCGGGATCAGGTGCTCGAGCATGTAGCGGCGCTCCTCGATCTCCTCGGCGGGCATGGGGTCGTCCGCCGTGAGCGGCTTCAGCACCTGATAGTCGCGGAGCGCCAGGAGCTCGCTCCACACCTCCGGGCTCGCGATCCCGCCGGACGGTGTGCGGTGATAGTCGAAGAAGGGCTGGATCGTCCGCCTGAGTCCCAGTTCCTCCGCCAGGATCAGCGAGATTCGCGTCAGGCGCGAGAGACCCTTGATGCCGGCGACTTCCGGCACCGCGTTCGTGTCGGCGAACCAGTAGAGGAGCAGGAGGAAGTCCCCGCGCGTCATGGGGCCGGTAAGCCTGATTGTCGACGGTGGGACCGTTGTGCTCACGCTGCTCCTCCCGTTGGGGCACTGGGGCCGGCGGGTGCTGGCTGGCGCTAAGGCCGGCGTTCGGGCCGGCGGCGTTCAGACCGCCGTTCCCCGATACTGCGCACCTCCACGTTTCCATTGGTGGTCGCAAGCGATATCTTAGCACCCCCTCCGTTGATCGTGCCTCGAATCGACTTGGGGGTCATCACGCCCTGGCGCACCACCGGGAAGCCGATCGAGAGCCGCCCGTTCGTCGTCAGGGCCTCGAGCGTCGCCTTCAAGTCCTTGGGAAGATACGCCAGCACGTTGCCGTTGGTGGTCTGGAGCGCGACCTTGCCCCGGGGCGGGATTCCGCGAACCTCCACGACCACGCTGCCGTTCGTGGTGCTCGCGGAGACTTCCCCCGACACGCCGGTCATCTCGATCTCGCCGTTGGTGGTTTCCAGGGCCACGTTCCCTTTGACATCCTTCACCCGAATGTCGCCGTTGGTCGTAGACGCTTCGAGGCGCCCCTTCAAACCCCGCGCCCGGACCTCCCCGTTGGACGTCTCGAGTGTGAGATGAGTCTCGTTCGGCACCTGGACGTAATAGTTGATCTGGAGGGACGCGACCTTCCGTCCCAGGATGTCCCAGATCCCGATCGACTCACGCCGCTTGGGAAACCGGCTCACGATGTCGATCCGCGCCTTTCGAACCTCCACGTCGGCCTGCAACTCCTTCATCAATTCCTCGGCCTTCGTCCTGTCCTCGGCGCGCACCACACGCGTGATCTGGATCCGGACCTCGCGCCGGGGCCACCCTTCCACCGTCAGCCGCCCGTTCTTGTCCTCGATGTGCACCTTGCCTCCCGGCGCGAACGGGATGAGGCGCTCGGAGACGCGGCGAACCTCGGCTCCCTCCGTCCGACCCGGGGTCCCGGTCCATGCCGCGGACGCGAGAAAGAGCCCGAGGCTCAAGCATGCGAATCGATTCGTGGATACGTTCATGGCGTTCCTCCTCGGCGGATGGTTCGGGGCAGAGATCCCCGATTCCCTACGTTCGCTCGGAGGGCTGAGTTTCCCGGTTACACGCTGAAGCGGATGTTCAGGATATCGCCGTCCCGGACTCTATAGTCGCGGCCCTCTGTGCGCAAGAGACCCTGCTCCCGCGCCTTCGCCATGGTCGCGACCCGGGCGAGGTCGTCATAGGCGATCACCTCCGCGCGGATGAATCCTCGTTCCAGGTCGCTGTGGATCACGCCCGCGGCCTGGGGGGCCGTGGAGCCCTCGCGGATCGTCCAGGCACGCACCTCATCCGGACCGACGGTGAAAAAGGAAAGAAGCCCCAGCGCCTCGAAGCAGATCCGGATCATGCGCGTGAGACCCGGCTCTTCGATGCCGAGCACGCCCATGAACTCACGCGCCTCCTCCTCGGAAAGGGACGCCAGCTCCGCTTCGGTCTTGGCAGAGAGCGCGATCGCGCGGAGCGAGGGGAACCGTTTCGCGATCGCGCCGACCACGGCCGCCTCGCCGGCCTTCATCTGTTCGTCGTCCGCGTTCACGACGAAGATCCAGGGGCGAGCCGAGAAGAGCTGAAACCCCCGAACGCTCCGCTCCTGGGCCGGGCTCAGGCCCGCCGCGCTCACGGGCCGCTCCGACTCGAGCGCCACGCACGCAAGCTTCAGCGCTTCGTGCTCGTTTGCGTCCTCGGGCTTCTTCCCGACCCTGAGCGCCTTCTCGATCCGGTCGAGCCGCCGCTCCACGAGTGCCAAGTCCTCGAGGAGAAGCTCCCCGAGGAGCCATCCCGCATCGCGCGCCGGATCCACGGTCTCCATGACATGCGCCACGGAAGGATCGGGAAAGGCACGGACGACGAGCGCGTAGGCGTCGACGTCCCTCAAGGCGGTGAGCGCGGAGAGCGCGCCGCGTTCGCGTCCGGTCGCCTCGAGCGCAGGCGCGTCCACGTAGTCCACCTTGGCGGGCGTGAATTTCTTGGGCTTGTACATCTCGCCGAGATGGTCGAGGCGGCGGTCGGGTACCTGGACCGAGCCCAGATGCACCTTCTCGCCTCGGGAAGAAGTGGCTTGGGCCTGCCCGCGCGTGAGCGCCTGGAACAAGGTGGTCTTGCCCGCCTGGGGGAGCCCCAGGATCCCGATCTTCATGCGGCTAGAATGTGGGGTGCGGTGTCAGGCTAGCTAAGTCAGGCGCGGCTGCGCGTGGCGATCTGGGCAGCGAGCGTGTCGGCCTGCTCGCGGGCCCACGGAGCGTCTTCGTCGTTCGGGAAGCGCTTGGCGTAGTCGAGGAAGATCTCCCGCCCCTTCTCGAGCTGGCCGTCCTTCCGGTAACCCTGGCCCAACTCGAGGAATGCCGGTCGGTACATGTCGCTGTCCGGATAGCGATCGAGGATCATCTGCGCGTACTTCCGGTCCGAGGCGTAGTCCTTCTCCTTTCGGGCCATGCGCGCGAGCCGGTACAGCGCGCCGTCCACCTTGCCGGACTTGTTCCTGGGATCCAGCGTCACGAAAAGGAGAAATCGCTTTTTTGCCTCGTCGAAAAGGCCGTGGTCCGCGAACCGCTCGGCCAGCTTGTAGATGAATTCGGGATCGTTCCTCTTCGCCGGCTCCTCCGCGATCATGGATTTGAGCGTGTTCCGCCCGGCGAGGTAGTCTTCGACCTGGGACATGAACTCCGGCGCGCGGTAATAGCCCACGACGCGGTCGATTTCCTCGCCCTTCTCGTTCAGAACCATGACGGTCGGGTAGCCGAGTACGCGGTAGCGCTTCGCCGTTGTCGTGTCGACCTCGGCGTTCAGCTTGGCCATCGTGAAACGCTTGGAGAACTGGATGAATTGGGAATCGACGTAGGTAGACTCTTCCAGAGCCTTACACCACGTTCACCAGTCCGTGTAGAAGTCGAGGAGTATGGGCCGGTGATTCGCTTG
>DASXQO010000228.1:0-2925 GCA_036507115.1 Candidatus Eiseniibacteriota bacterium
GGTGACGCTGCACGTCCTGGTGGGGAAGGACGGCCGGGTGAAGAACGTGAAGGTGATGAAAGGCGTGACCGGTCTCAACGAAGCCGCCGTGGAAGCGATCAAGAAGTGGGTCTTCAAGCCGGCGCTCAGCAACAACAAGCCCGTCGCGGTCTGGGTGGAAGTCCCGATGGATTTCCACTTCTAGAGGCTGCGCGTTAGCCGCGCGCCGCGGCCCGTTCGAATCCTTCAGAGGCCTGCCCCCCCGGGCAGGCCTCGTTTGCGTTGTACGCCCAGCATGGGCGCTGACCTGGAGGTGGAAGTCCTCCGGGGACTTGGTCACAGGAACCCAAGGGAACCGCAAGGGGCCGCTCGTGAGGGCGGCGCTGAAGGAAGCGGGGAACGAACCGACGGGCCGACGAACAGAAACCGGATAATGAGGCGTGGTCGTCCAGGGCGAGCGGGCTACGGACCGCGAAGCTCTCGTGACCAAAGGGCGGCGGCGTAAATCCGGCGGTCGTGTCGGGACGGTCAGCGTTCTTATCTGGGGAGGCCTCGCCTCACGCCTGAAAGGGCAACGTTCTGGAGCGGGTGGCTAGAATGGAGCGAGGAGTCAGCCAAGGCCATAGTAGCGGGCAACCGCGAAGGGCCGAACGGAAGGGAGTGCGAGCCCGTGTGGAACGAAGGGGTCGTGCCTCAGAAGTCCACGCCAACAAGGGTGGAGCTCTCGCCGGAGGATAGGGTGAAGCCCGAGCGTACGGCGCAGCGAGGAAGCCCTGACGACGCCACACGAATCACGAGCACAGGCGGGCCGTTGTGGCACGCCGTCAACCTTCTGAACCGCCGGATGCGGACCCGCATGTCCGGTGGTGTGGGAGGGGAGTAGCGGGGCGAACCCGCTACCCCCTATCCCGATTGTCCGCCGGGATGGAGTGCTCACGCCATGGCATCGGCACTCGCGTCACCGCCGCCCTTTCACATCGGCCCCACGGACCCGCGCGCGAACGCGCGAAAATTCCTGGAGCGCGCGCTCGTGCTCTCCGCGCTGGTCCACCTGTCGGTCGTCGGCGCCTTCCGCGTCGCGGACGAGCGATACCGGACGAGAGCGGAAGGGGAGTACGGGGGGATCCCCGAACACGTGCAGACCATCGATGTGCTGATCAGCAGGCTGCAGCCTATCCGCGAGGGCACGGGCGCGATCGCGAATCCCAAGGAGGGCGCGTTCACGCCGACGACCGAAGGGCCCGAAGTCGAGATTTCGAAGCCGGGCGATCTCGACTTCACGCAAGCGAAGAACGTGACGGGACCGGGCGGCGATCCGGATGCTCCCAAGCCCGGCCCCAACGAGGTCCGCACCGACCTCCCCGCGTTCCGCGTGGTCGACACGCTACCCGAGCTGATCGACGCTCCCAAGCCGCCCTATCCGGAGTGGGCCAGGGAGGCAGGCATCGAGGGCAGGGTGCTTCTACGCGCATTGGTCGGGACCGACGGCCACCCGAAACGGGTCGTCGTGGTGAGCGGCCCCAAGGGTCTGACCGATGGAGCCGAGAAGGCTGTCTGGCGCTGGAGGTTCCACCCGGGGCTCTCGAACCGGAGCCCGGTGGAGGTGTGGGTCGAAATCCCGGTTGTATTCCGCCTGTCGGATCGATGATGGAGGGCCCCGGGACGGGCCCTTTTCCTTTTGACACTCGGGGACCCGGCGGCTAGTCTCCCCGGACATGGCTTCACGCCTCAAGCTTCGATTCCCCAACCGGTTCCGGACCGCGCTCGTGGCCGGAGCCGCTCTCCTAATCGCCGCGGCCGCATGGGCCCAGACAGGCTCCGACGGCCGAATTCCGAACGAAAGCGGATTGATTGAGCTCTACGTCACGGGCGGCGTCTTCATGCATCCAATCCTGCTCTGCTCCGTCCTGGGCCTCGCGATCATCCTCGAGAGGCTCTACTTCTTCGCCAAGTCCCGGACGGATACCCGGAGGCTCATGGGAGAGCTGCTCCGCGTTTTACAAGATGAGGGCTTCGAGCCGGCGCAGAGGATGCTGCATTCGAAGCGCGGACCCATCGCGGCGGTGCTCCACTCGGGCCTGCTCCGAGCGAAGAAGGGACCCGAGGCGGTCGAGAAGGCGATCGAGACCGCGGCCTCCATCCAGACGGCGGCGCTCGAGCGCGGCCTGATCTGGCTCGCGACGGTCGCGAACATCGCGCCGCTCCTCGGATTCCTCGGCACCGTCTCCGGGATGATCCACGCGTTCGAGGCGATCGCCGCGGCGGAGGAGGTCTCGGCGAAGCTCGTCGCCACCGGGATCTACGAGGCGCTCATCACGACCGCGGCCGGGCTGATCGTTGCGATCCCGGTCCAGACCGCGCACAACTATTTCGTCTCGCGAATCGACAAGTTCGTGATCGACATGGAGGAATCGGCGGCCGAGCTCATCGACGCCCTCGCCACGTATTCCAGACAGTGGGAGACGTTCCTCTCGGTACTGAAGCCGCCCAGCGCCCCCATTTCCCGGTGAAGATCCTCAAGCGACGCCATCCCCATCCCGAGATCCCGCTCGTCTCCACGGCGGACGTGTCCTTTCTGCTCCTGATCTTCTTTCTCTCCACGACGATCTTCGCAACGCAGCGCGGGATCTCGCTCGAGCTGCCGCGGCCGGGAGAACCCGCGCGGGTGTTCCCGATCGCGAAGACCGCCCGTGCCGTCGTCGCGGCCGACCAATCGGTGACGCTCGACGGCGTGGTCGTGCCGATGGAGGCGCTCGGCAACGCGGTCCGGATGAGGCTCCGGGATACCCCGGATCTCCTGCTCGTCCTCACGGTGGATCCCGCGGCCCCGTATGCGGCGCTCGTGCAGGCGCTCGACCAGGTGAAGCTCGCGGGAGCGCGGCAGGTGTCGATCCAGACCGGGAGCGGACCGTGAAGATTCGCCGCCGCGCGCGCCACCACAACCTG
>DASXQO010000229.1:0-3405 GCA_036507115.1 Candidatus Eiseniibacteriota bacterium
GCTCCGGATCGCGCTCTCCGGGGTCGCGCCGCTCCTTCTCGTGGCGCTCATGGCCTGGTGGTTCCTGCGTTTCGGCGTGGACTACGTGAGGCTCGGCCCTCCGCCGGTCGAGAAGCTCGCGATCGAGCGGGTGATCTTCAAGCCTCAGGAGATCACGCTTCTGGTGCGGAACGAAGGCCCCGACAAGCTCACCGTGGCACAGGTGCTCCTGAACCAGGCCATGTGGGATTTCTCCATCTCCCCGGGCCGCGAGCTGGATCGCCTCGAGACCGCCCGGATCTCGATCCCGTTCGATTGGATCGAAGGGGACCCCTACGTCCTCGACGTCATCACGGGCACGGGGGTCCGCCACTCGCGCACGGTCGACGTGGCCACCACGACCCCCGAGGTGAGCCCCCGCGCGCTCGGGGTGTTCGGACTGCTCGGCGTATACGTCGGGGTGATTCCGGTCTTCCTCGGTCTCCTTTGGCTCCCCTTTCTGCGCGCGATGCCCCAGAGCTGGATGGACTTCTGGATCTCGCTCACCGTCGGGCTCCTCTTGTTTCTCGCGATCGACACCTTCAGCGAATCCTTCGAGATCCTGGGCCGCGTGCCCGAGTTCCTGAACGGCCTCATGCTCACGGCCCTGGGCGCGCTCGGCGCGTTCCTGGCGCTCACCGGGATCGACCGCTTCCTGCGCGAACGCGGCACCGGCCGCGCGTCCGCCGCGCGCGGGATGGGGCTCGCGATGATGATCGCGATCGGAATCGGCCTCCACAATCTCGGGGAGGGGCTGGCGATCGGGGCGGCCTACACGCTCGGCGAGGTGGCGCTCGGCGCCTTCCTCATCCTGGGCTTCACGCTCCACAACACGACCGAGGGACTCGCGATCCTCTCGCCGCTGGTTCGGGAAGAGGTCTCGTGGCGCGATCTGGCGCTGCTGGGCCTGATCGGCGGCGGCCCCACGATCCTCGGCACCTGGATCGGAGCGTTCACCTACTCCGATCCCCTCTCGCTGGTCTTTCTCGGAATCGGCGGTGGCGCGATTCTTCAAGTGATCGCCGTCCTGGTCCGGGCGCGGGCGGAAGCGGGCGAATCGCCGATCGAGGCGCTCGCGAGGCCGCAGAACGTAGCCGGACTCCTCGTCGGATTCATGCTCATGTACCTCACCGGATTGCTCGTGGCGGGTTAGAATCGGCGGATGGGCCCGCCGGTCATCATCGCGAGGGAGCTGACCAAGCGCTACGCGGATCTCGAGGCGGTCCGGGGCGTCTCCTTCGAGGTCGGAAGCGGTGAAATCGTAGGCTTTCTCGGGCCGAACGGCGCGGGAAAGACGACCACCGTGCGCATGATCTCCTGCTTTCTCCCGCCTACCTCCGGCACCGCGAGCATCCACGACCTCGACGTCCGCGAACGGCCCCGCGAGGTGAAGCGCCTCATCGGCGTCTGCCCGCAAGAGGACAACCTGGACCCCGATTTCCACGTCTTGAAGAACCTTCTCGTCTACGGCCGCTACTTCGGGCTCCCCCGCCGCGTCGTGCGTGACCGCGCGCTCGAGCTGCTCGCGTTCGTCGCGCTCTCCGACAAGGCGCACGCGCCGATCCAGGCGCTTTCCGGCGGGATGAAGCGGAGGCTGGTTCTGGCGCGCGCGCTCCTCAACGAGCCGCGCGTCCTGATCCTGGACGAGCCCACGACCGGGCTCGATCCGCAGGCGCGGCACGCGATCTGGACCCGCATCCGCGGTCTCCGGGCGCACGGCACGACGGTCCTTCTCACCACGCACTACATGGAGGAGGCCTCGCAGCTCTGCGACCGCGTGGTGGTGATGGACGGCGGGAAGATCCTCCTCGAAGGCGCGCCGCTCGAGCTGGTGGAGCGCGAGGTGGGACGGACGGTGGTCGAGGCGTGGAACTACGGCGAGGACTTCGTCCGGTTCGTTCGCGCGCTGCCCGGCCGTCTCGAGGAGGTCGCGGACCGCCTGTACTTCTATCCGGAAGAGTCGGACCATGTCGAACGGCTCTTCGAGCAGCGTTTTCCTTCACAGGAGAGGCTCATCCGCCGGGCGACGCTGGAGGACGTGTTCTTGAAATTGACCGGTCGGGCGCTGCGGGATTGAACGCGATGCGCGCGATTCTACGCAACGTGTCGCTGCGCTCGTTCCGGGTGTGGCAGCGGGACCTCGACGTCTATCTCACGAACTGGAAGACGGAGTTTCTCCCACCCCTCTCGGAGCCGATCCTCTACGTCTTCGCCTTCGGCTTCGGGCTGGGCTCCCTGATCCACACGATCGAGTACCAGGGCCGGGAGTTGACGTATTTGCGCTTCATGGCTCCCGGAATCGTCGCCGTCGCGATCATGTTCTGGAGTTACTTCGAGACGACCTACTCCTCGTTCGTCCGCATGTACTACCAGCGGACCTTCGACGCGATCCTCGCGACGCCGCTTCTCGTCGAGGACGTGATCCTGGGCGAGCTGCTCTGGGGGGCGACGAAGGCGGTCATCGCGAGCGGCATCATGCTCGGCATGCTCTCCCTGCTCGGCCTCGTGGCCTGGCCATCGGGTCTGTGGGTGATTCCGATCTCCATGCTCGCGGGAGTTCTCTTCTCCGCGCTGGGGCTCATCGTCACGGCCGTCACGAAGAACATCTCGTCGTTCAACCTGCCCATGTTCCTCATGATCATGCCGATGTTCATGTTCAGCGGCACCTTCTTCCCGGTCAGCATCCTCCCCAAGTGGGCGCTGGTGATCGCCTGGTGCCTGCCGCTGACCCACGTCTCCTACCTCGTGCGCGCGGCGGTCCTGGGATGGCCGCGCGGGCCGCTCGCCGTGAGCGTGCTCTACGTCGTGGTGCTCGCGGTCGTGCTCTCGGGGCTCGCGCTCAAGCTGATGAAGCGGCGATTGATTCAGTAGGGCTGGCCGGGGGCGGGCGCCCCGGAGCTAGCGCTCCAGGCTGCGAAGCCGCTCCTCGGCGATCCGCGCCGTTTCGGCGTCGGGCCCCGCCAGCTCGATCGCGCGGCGGTAATGGCGCTCGATCTCCTGATAAAGGGTCGAATCCCCCGGGGCATATCGGAGCCGCACGGCTTCGGCGATGTAGAGCCGCACGCGGGCGGAATCGCGCCCCGCTCCCCCCGAGAGATAGAGATCGCGTAGCTCAGGCTCCGCGCGCTCGAGCCTCTCGGCAGGAACGACCGCGCCGTCCCAGACGGGTGGGAGGCCGTACCGCCGCAAGAGCGCTTCGTACTCGCCGGACGGGGCGTTCACCTCACCGGCGAGGGACCGAGGGGCCGCGTTCGCCGCCTTCTTCTGCAGCTCCTCAACGCCTTTGGATGCGGCCGGGGGCGCTTCCCGAAATTCGCTGGTCCGGCTCTCGGGGGTGCCCACTGCCCCTAGCCGCGCGCGCTCGGCTCGGTCGGCCGCCCCGGCGAG
>DASXQO010000230.1:0-62693 GCA_036507115.1 Candidatus Eiseniibacteriota bacterium
GCCGCCGGCTCTACCTTCGCTTCAGGAGGGGCCGTTCGCTCGACATCCAGCGCGTCGAACGCCATCTCCTGAAAATCCTGCACCTTGGCTTCGTATTTCTTCGGCGTCTCGACATCGAAGGACTCGATCGTGTGCAAACCGAGAGAAATCTCGCCCAGGTACTCTTCTTCGCGCGGCGGTTGAACCGGTTGCCAGGTCATTTCCCCTTGCGCAACCACCAGGTCGGGCGGACGCACTTCGGGAAATTCTCCGGATGTGATCTGGTGGAGCGCCGATTGCGATTCGAGGTCGCCTGGATCGATGCGGCAGACGGCGCGGTAGAAATCCGAGGCGTTGCCGTGACGGCCTTCGTGCGAGAGGATTCCCGCGAGTGCCTTCAGGGCGACGACGTTCTCGCGGTCGAGCTGGACCGCGGCTTCGAATTGCCCCCGCGCTTCGATGAGACGCCCCGCGGCGAGATAGCATCGGCCGAGGACGATGCGGTCCCCGACGCCCGACCCGGGACGGCCGCGCCGCTCCTCGCAGAGCCGTATCGCCTCTTCGATCCGGCCCTGCTCGCGCATGCGTTCCGCGACCGGAAGATAGAGCGGTGACGAGGGATCCTGGGAAACGATCCGCTCGAGAATCGCGGTTGAATCGTTGCGTGCGTCCTCGGACATCAGCCCCTCAGGGTTTCTGGACGAGGCTCAAGAGTACCCCCCGGAGCGAGGTAAGCGAAGGTAGTTCATAGGTTTTAGCCGCTCCGATCGCGGGGGACAATACCATTCGAAGAGGTACTCGTCCACGCTTCTTGTCCTTCTCGAGCGCCCTCCAGAACGCAGCATTGGGCGGGCGCTCGAGGCGCACCGGAAGCCCCAGGGATCGAAGCAGTTCCTCCGTGTCGCGCGCGTCGCCCGGATCGAGCCCCGCGTGTCGCACGCTCATCCGGAGCGCCGCGACCATGCCGATCGAAACCGCCTCGCCGTGGGTGAGGCGCCCGTAGCCATACGACGCTTCGAGCGCGTGCCCGACCGTGTGGCCGAAATTGAGCGCCTGCCTCGCCCCGCGATCGTTCGGATCGCGCGAGACGTACCAGGCCTTTTCCGTGGCCGCGGCGCGGATCAAGCTCTGGACGCGCGCGCCCTCCGGGTGTCCGGCGCTTCCCGCGAGGAGCCGTACGCCTCTGAGAATCGAGGGACGGCGGATCACGCCCATCTTCACGATCTCCGCGAGGCCGGAGCGGAACGCGCGGGGCTTCAGCGTGCGGAGGACGTCGGGGTCGCAGAAGACCCCGCGCGGGTGGTGGAACGCCCCGAGGAGATTCTTCCCGCCGGCGAGATTCACCCCGACCTTGCCGCCGATTCCCGCGTCCGCCTGCGCGAGAAGCGTCGTCGGAAAGACGAACCAGTCGAGCCCTCGCGCGTAGGTGGCGGCGGCGAACCCCGCGACGTCGGAGACGACTCCTCCTCCCAGAGCCAATACCGGAACCGAACGATCCACGCGCCATCCCGCCCAGCGATCGCAGAGGGACCGAACCCACGCGAGGGTCTTCGAACGCTCTCCCGGCGGAAGGGCGAGCACCCGGGGCTTGAATCCCGCGCGCTGGAGGCTCGCGAGGAAGCGCCCGCCGTGAAGACGGGCGACGGTGCGGTCGGTGACGACGAGGAGCGTCTCCGGAGCGCGCGCCCCGAGCAGGAGGCCCCCCGCCCGGTCGAGAAGTCCTGCATCGATCCGGACCGGATAGCGGATGCGCTCGCGGGCGACCCGGACCTGGATCATCGCGCGGAGAGCGTCTCCGCGATCGCCTGGAGCTCGCGCAGATAGGGCAGCTTGGGCCTTCCCGGCGCGAAGACCGCAAGGTCCACGTAGAAGCGCTTCCCCTCGCGCGTCACCTCGTAGAAGCGATACGGTCCCGCGGCACTCACCTCGGAGTCCTCCCACCGGCCGTGGATCTGACGCCCGGCGCCCGCGAGCTCCCCGGACGTGAGGGTCGGATCGATCCGATCGAGCGTGCGCTCGTTCGGACGGAAGATGCGCGCGAGCGACGCGCGGGCGCGCTTGAGATCGGCCGCCGGCGTCCCCCGACCGTCGGGCACGATTCGCAGCAGGCGCGTCGGGGGGCCCTGCTCGAGGAGGAGTACCGCGCGGGTCCTGGGATCGATCCGCACTTCGTATCCGCGCGGCACGCGGAGGCTGAATCCCAGGAGCTTCCCGAGCCTCCGCTCCGCGTGGGAATCGCGCGGGAGCGCCAGGAGCCGCGAGCGCACGGTGGCGAAGGTGGCGCGGTCGAGTTCGAGGAAGAGCCGATTCTGATATTCGGTCAAGAGTGGAAGGAGGTTCTCCCGCCTTTCGGTCCAGAACATTCCCGCGGCCTGGCCGCGGAGCCACACGTCGGGAGCGAACACGAATGGCTCCCGCGCGCCCGCGCGCAATCGACTCAGGGGCTCGAGCGGTTCGGGGATTTCATCCTTGGAACCGTAGCCGAAAAAGAGCACGGTCCGCGCACGGAACACCCGCGCGTCGTCTGCGGCCACGAGGCGCACGCTGTAGGCCGTCTCGTCCTCGATCCGGATCGCCGGGCGTTCGAGAACGGCGCGCAGGAGGAGAATCTCGGGAGAATCCGAGGGGAGCGACGTGACGACGCTGAGCTCGCGGCTTCCCCCCTCCGCGAAGGGACGCCCGCCACACGTGGTACACGTGATCGCGAGCGGCAAGAGAAGAACCCCGGCGAACCTGCGCACCATGATGGGCCGCAGGCTACCACACGGTGCGGCGAGGGACCAGCGACCGGGGCGCGGCGGCCCCGAACTAGCGGCCGGAGCGCGGCGGCCCCGAACTAGCGGCCGGAGGGTCCTTCGAGCTCCTTGATTCTTTTCTGGACTCTCTTTGCTTCCGCTTCGAGCTTCTGGCGTGATCGCTTCAGGCGCTCCAGCTCCCCGGCCCGGCCGGCCGGAGGAGCCATGGCGGGTGGCCGCACGGTGGCGTCGAGCGTGGTGCGCACCGGGAAGATCTCGGGGCCGCGCGAGACCGTCATCTCGATCTCGTCCCCCGGCCTCGACGCGTGCACGAGGGAGGTGATCTCGTCTCCGGAATGGATGACCGTCCCCTCGAACGCGAGGATCCGGTCTCCCGGCTTGAGTCCCGCCCGGTCCGCCGGGCTCTTCGGGACGATGCCCTCCACGAGCACTCCGAGGCTGTCGGCGAGAATTCCACGGCGCATCTGGATCCCCAGAAACGCACGCCGGACGCTCCCGTATTCCTCGAGATCGTCCGCGATCCGTTGCAACTGATCGACCGGGAGCGCGATCAGGAGATCGCTCGGCTTGCGGTCGGAGCCGTCGGGCTCCGCGACGGGCGACGGGGGGGTGCGCGCGGACGCCTGCTCCGCCCGCCCGACCACGATCGCGACCCACTCCCCCCCCTCGTTCAGCACGGCCCCGCCGCTCGCGCCCGGATACGCGGACGCCTCGATTTCGACGATGTCGCCGGAATAGGGGAAGTCGACCCGCTCGCCGCGGCCGACCACCTGACCGAGCGTGATCTGCGGCCGCGTGATGCTCACGTTGGCGATGACGGCCACCCAGGAGCCGGGTGCTACGGACTGCGGGGACGCCTGGCGGAGGGGCGTAAGCGGCGGCCCGTCCACAGAGAAGAGCGCGATGTTGGATTGGCGATCCACGCCGCGGATCCGGGCCTCGCGCTTCAGGCCCTCCGCCAGCAGCACGCTGAAGGAGCCGCCGGGAATCGCCATGCTCGCGGTGGTGAGGAGCCGTTGGGGGCTCAGGACCACCGCCGTGCCGATCAAACGCCGCAGCGGCCGGTCCGGCCGCGGCCGCTCCGACCCGGGCATGGCGACCAGGGTCACGACGCTGGTTCGCGCGGAATCGACGCCGATGAGGAGGGTGGCTTCTTCGGATCTCAGCGGGAGGATGCTCTGGGCAAGCGCCTGGGAAGACGCGACGACGAGCGATGCGACGGCGACGAGCGTGAGGGTGACTTGAGGCCGGATTCGGGTCACGGGCATCTGGACGCGCTCCGACTCAGACGGCTTCGCCTAGAAGACGATGTACACGCCGTCGTCGGCAGTCCCGCTGACCGGAACGACGGTGGGATCCTGTCCTTGGCGACCGCGCTCGATATAGAACTGATCGTTGATGATTTCATCGTTGTAGAGCTGGCGCGGGATCCCGCCGTCCACGATCGAGTCGCGCCCGGCCGATGTCGGCTCCGAGGCGCTCGCGACGACCGAAGTCCGGCGTTGCGCCGGGGTGGCCCGTCCCGGCGAGGGTACGCTCGGTTCGGTCGAGATCGACGCGGAAGGCGAAGAAACATCCGGAGCGACCTGCGCGACCGTCGCGGGCTCTTGCGGCCGCGACGCGCTCGAGGGCGGCGCCGTGTGGTTCGAGCGCAACCAGTCATTCCCCACCGGGGAGACCAGGACCGCGAGGAACACGGCGCAGACGCCGGCGCCCGCCATGAAAACCGGCCTCAAGCGGGCGGGTACGAGGAGCTCGCGGATCAGTTCCGCGGCGCTCGGGCGAAGGCCTTCGCCGGAGCGGATCCGCGCGAACACATCCTCGTCGAAATGCGCGCTCGGCGCTACCTCGGGCATCCGTTCCAGAAGCGACATCGTTGCCCGCACCTCGCGCATGGCGAGCGAGCAGCGACGACACCCCATGAGATGCGCCTCCAGAGTGCGGCGCTCCTCCTGGCTGATCTCGTCTTCGATGTAGGACGAGAACAAGGACTCGACCGACCGGCAGTTCATGCGTCCTCCAGATTCAGATGTGGCTTGAGCCGTTCCTTCAACATCAACCGGGCGCGATTGATTCGCGATCGCACCGTCCCGCCCGGGATTCGGAGGATCTCTCCAACTTCTTCGTAGCTCAGTCCCTCGATGTCGCGCAGGACGACCGCCTCGCGATACCGGGCGGGAATTTTCTCGAGCGCCTCCGCCACGCGCCGGCGGATCTCGCTCGCGTTCAGGTCTTCATCGGGCAGGGGTTTCAGATCGGGGAACGCGAGCCCCTGCCCTCCGGAATCCTCTTCCATCGCGTCCAGGCTGAACGTGCCTTTGTGCCGGACGCGGCTCCGGATCTCGTTCTTGGTCAGATTGACCGCGATCGTGAAGATCCACGTCGAGAACTTGCCGCTTTTCCGGTAGCGCTCGCGGTTTCGGTAGACCCGGAGGAAGACCTCCTGGCTGATCTCCTCCGCGCGGTCCCGATCATTGATGAAGCGGCACACGAGGTTCATGATCCGCGAGCGATACCGCTGGACGAGCGCGCGAAACGCCGTCTCGGAGCCCAGGGCACAGCGCTCCATGACGTCTTCGTCGGTCAGCTCGGCTAATTCGAGCTTTTTCACTAAACGTAGCTCGCTGGGCATCACTCTCCGTGGTGGGGGATACACCGCGTCGAGTTCGCCGGTTCCGGAAAGGGTTGGATTCTTAGGGCTTGGAGAAGAGGGTGAGTCCCGCCGGGCTGGACGGGCCGCGCTTGCCGCGCCCCCGGGATTCGGCCGCCTTGGCCTCGCCATCCAGCCGTAGGGCCCGGCACACCCGGCCGAGCATGAACTCGGCATCGGAACCCGAGTCGCGGCAACGCACCGCGCGCCTCAACAGATCTCTCGCTAACTCCAATTGCCCCATGCTGTAGCGGATACTTCCAAGCAGCGCCAGAGCCCGCCCATTCACGGGATCGAGTTCCACCGCACGATCGAGCCTCTGGAGCGCCCGATCCACCGCTCCCTGATTAAGATCTGATGCTGCGAGAAAGTAAAGGCACTCGGAATTCTCCCGGCCCAGGCTATTCAGTTTCTGGAAGGCCCATTCCGCCACCAGGCTGTCGCCGATCGAGGCCGCGGTCTGGCCCAATTCCGCGTAGAGCATGGGATTGTCGGGTCCCCGCAAGGCCCCCTCCCGCATGAGCGAGACGGCCTCCTCCGGATGCCGGAGGAGAATGTAGCAGAGAGCGCCCGCCAGCACCCGGCGGGGATTGTTCAGCAACCCGTCCCGGATCTGCTCCAGCGTCCGGACGCCGGTTCGCCTGTCGCCGACCTTGATCTCCAGATAGGCGACCATGAGCGACTCTTCCTGCGCCAGAGCGCGGAGTTTCAGGAGCTTGTGGTAGCAGCGGAGCGCCGGCTTGTGATACGCGAGCGCCACCAGCGCCCGGGCCTTGATGGGCAGCGCGGCCCGTTGGTCCCCAAGCGGTTTCACCGCTTCAAGTGCCGCTCGATAGTCGCCGTCGCGCAGGAGCGCGCGGCCAGCTTCGACGCGGACGTCGATCGGGTCGAAACCGCGCTGCGCCATCCGGCCCAGGAGAGCCTTCGCACCCTTCCGGTCCCCCTCGCGGAACAGGTAGGAGAGATACGCGGCCACCTGCTCGGGGACCGCGTCCGAGGCTTCGGCGCGACGGCGAAGGAGCCGCTCCTCGAGCGCCGTGTCACCCAGCCGCCGGGCCAGCTCCACACCCAGTCCCAAGGTCCGGGGGTCGTCCGGGTTGATTTCGAGGGCGAGCTGGAGCGCGTCCCCGGCCTCGTCCAACCGGCCGTCCTCGAGCGCCATGCCCAATACGCCGGACGCCACCCATCCGAAATCGGGCATGAGCTCGTCCGTGCGCCTGAGATCGGCCAGCGCCGCCTCGTACTTCTTGTCCAGTTCGTGCGCGAGTGCGCGGAGGGCGTAGAGCTCCGGGCGCGCGCCCATACGCCGGAGCGGCGGAGTGAGCGCCTTCACGGCGACCGAGGCTTCCCCCGCGCGGAGCCGCATCCGTCCCACGAGCATCGCCGCGTCGGCATTGAGGCTGTCGCACGCGAGCGAGCGGTCTCCCCATTCGAGCGCCCGCACGTCGTCGCCGGAGGACTCGAGGATCTGGGCGAACCGCGAAGCGGCGTAGCTCGATCCGGGGTCTTCCGTCGAGAGCGCCTCGGCCCACACGGCGGCTCCTTCCAGATTGCCGCTCTCCTGCTCGAGGGTCGAGCGCACGAGGAATTCGATGGTCGATGGAACGATGCGGGAGGACAGGGGCTCTGCGGGGGAGGATCCGGCGAACGCCGCGACGAGAATCAAGGGCAGCATTCCCCTACCCATCCATGAGGCCAGGGAAGATTTTGGGTCTCTGTTCACGCGCCGTCTCCGGACCGGGTAAGGAAATGGAGGGAAGCCCGCATAGACCTCCCTCCCCCTGTCGAGACGACGTGCGGATTATAACAACTCTAAGGCTCGGACTGCAAGTGAGATGCGGCCCAGGGGGACTTGTCCCCTTCGGGCTCTCTGCGTTCGCGCGGCTCGCGCGGATCCCGATGCTCGCGCCCCTCACGCACTTCCCGGGTCTCCTCGTGCGGTCCCCGGCCCCCCGGCTGGCCCGGTCCACGCCCTCCGCCTCCGCGCGAGCGGCGACCGCGGCCGCCCCTGCGTCTGCGGCGCCTGTGATCCTGCCGGTCGTCCCGCACGATTTTTTCGAAGTGGAGGAGCGCGTCCCGCGCGGCCTCCTGCTCCGCTTCCTTCTTGTTGCTTCCATGCCCCCGGCCGAGGACTTTCTGATTCACGACCACTTCGACCGTGAACACCTTCTCGTGGTCGGGTCCGAGCTCACTCGAGATCCGGTATTGCGGGTGCGTCTTGAATTCACCCTGCACGTATTCTTGCAGCATGCTCTTGTAGTTCGCGAGATTCGCGTCGCTCAGGATCTCGTGCACCTGGCGCAGAAGCAGCCTTTCGGTCAATCGCCGCGCCGGCTCGAGGCCTCCATCCAGGTACACGGCGCCGATCACGCCTTCCAGCGTGTCAGCGAGGATGGACGCGCGGTCCCGCCCGCCGGAGCCGGTCTCCGCTTCGCTGAGCAGGATGTAATCGCCCAGACCCATCAGCTTCGCCGTCCGCGAGAGGATCACGCGGCTCACGAGGAGCGATTTCATCTTCGTCAACTCCCCTTCGCGAAGCGACGTGAACTTGCGGTAGAGAAATTCGTTCACGACGAGTCCGACGACCGAGTCCCCCAGAAACTCCATCCGCTCGTTCGATTCTCCGCCTCCCTTGTCGCCTCCCTTGTCCGGAAGCGAGTGGAGGTAGGAGCGGTGGGTCAGCGCCTGGCGCGCCAGCTCGGGGTCACGGAATTTGTAGTGCACGATGGCTTCGAATCCGCGGAGATCGAAATCAGGGACGCCGGCGCGCGGAAGCCGCGGCTCCGGTGCCTTGTCCAGCCCGAACAGCTTTCTCAATAATTTCACGGTTGTCGGGATCCCTAGGGACCCTCCGATGCCATGGGTCTCGATAACGCCAGGGTGACGTTGTGCCCGCCAAAGCCCAGTGAGTTGGAGAGGGCCGCCCGCACTTCGACCTTTCGCGCGGTGTTGGGGACGTAATCGAGATCGCAGTCGGGGTCGGGGTTCTCGTAGTTGATGGTGGGAGGGAGAATCTGCCGCTCGAGTGCTAAGACGCAGATAATCGTCTCCAGTCCCCCTGCGGCTCCGAGCAGGTGTCCCGTCATCGACTTCGTCGAGCTGACGGCCACACGCGGCGCATGAGCCCCGAATACCGACTTGATGGCTTGGGTTTCAAATTTGTCGTTGAGTGGCGTGGATGTGCCGTGGGCGTTCACGTAGCCGAACTCCGTCACCGGCAGTCCGGAATCGTTCATGGCCGCCCGCATGGCCCGCGCTGCGCCCTCACCCTCGGGGGCAGGTGCGGTCATATGATGCGCATCCGCCGTGGCTCCGTAACCGACGACCTCGGCCAGGATCGTGGCACCGCGCTTCTTCGCGTGCTCGAGCTCTTCGAGGATTACGATTCCCGCGCCCTCCCCCATCACGAAACCGTCGCGCTGGGAGTCGAAGGGCCGGGAGGCCCTGGTGGGATCGTCGTTACGGGTGGACATCGCCTTCATGGAGCAGAATCCCGCGAAGGAGACGGGAGTCACCGGCGCTTCGGCGCCCCCCGCGATCATGACGTCCGCTTCGGAGTTCTGGATGATCCGGAACGCCTCGCCGACCGCGTGCGCTCCCGAGGAGCATGCCGACACGGTGCAGTAGTTGGGGCCCTTGGCGCCGAACAGGATCGACACCTGACCCGAGGCCATGTCCGAGATCATCATGGGGATGAAGAAGGGGCTGACGCGGTTCGGACCCTTCTCGAGAAGGGTGCGATGCTGGTCCTCGAACGTCGAGATCCCGCCGATCCCCGATCCGACGATCACGCCCATCCGGATCGGATCCACGCTGCCCTGCACCTTGGACTGGTCCAGCGCCTGCTTGGACGCGGCGACCGCGAACTGCACGAAGAGGTCCGTGCGGCGGATGTCCTTCCGGTCCATGAAGTCTTCCGGCTTGAATCCGCGCGCCTCGCCGGCGAATCGCGTATCGTACCCCGTCGCGTCGAAGCGCGTCACCGGGCCGATCCCGGATTCACCCGCGATCAACCGCTTCCAGAATTCCTCGACGGTGTTCCCGAGCGGGCAGATGACCCCCTGCCCGGTCACGACCACACGGCGAGGACTCCCATTTCTCCGATACGTCACGAACGTTCTCTCGATTTCTTCGCCTGTGCTCCAACCGCGGGACGCGACGCGTCCGACGCGGCGCCGAATCAGGCGTTCTTCGGCACGTGCGATTCCAGATACTTGATGGCATCAGCCACCGTGGTCATCTTCTCGGCGTCCTCGTCCGGAATTTCGATGTCGAATTCCTCCTCGAGGGCCATGACGAGCTCCACGGTGTCGAGCGAGTCCGCTCCGAGATCGTCGATGAACGAGGCTTCCGGCGTGACCTGCTCCGGCGCGACGCCAAGCTGATCGACGATGATCTGCTTGACCCGATCTTCACTGAATGAGGCCATTCCCTGCTTCACCTCCCTTGTGGATCCCCGTTCGGGAATCCGACCGTTTCACATCCTCATACCGCCGTCGACGGACAGCACCTGGCCGGTGACGTAGCCGGCCTCCTCCGAGCACAGAAACGCCACCGCGTGGGCCACGTCCTGGGGGGTCCCCAGGCGTCCGAGCGGAATCTGCGCTTGAAGGGCGCTCCGTACCTTCTCGTCCAGCTCGGCCGTCATCGCCGTTTCGATGAATCCCGGAGCGACCGCATTCACCGTAATATGGCGCGATGCCAGCTCCTTCGCAACGGCCTTCGTGAGACCCACCAATCCCGCTTTGGAGGCGACATAGTTCGCCTGCCCCGGGTTGCCGATGAGGCCGACCACCGAACTAACGTTCACGATGCGTCCCCACCGCTGTTTCATCATAGGCCGGGTGAACGCGCGGATGCAGAGAAAGCTTCCTTTCAGATTCGTGTTGAGCACCTGGTCCCATTCCTCCTCGCTCATGCGCATGACCAGGTTGTCCCGCGTGATTCCGGCGTTGTTCACGAGGATGTCCGCGCTGCCGAAGGCCTCGAGCGTCTTCTTGCAGAGCGCGTCCGCGTCGCCCGGCTTTCCCACATCCCCCGCGGCCCAGATCGCCTCTCCCCCTTCGGAGCGGATCTCGGCGCACGCCTTCTCGAGCGCCGCGGAATCCCGACCCGAGAGGACGACCTTGGCGCCCCCACACGCGAGCCGCGACGCCACCGCGCGGCCGATTCCCTTACCACCCCCCGTCACGACCGCGACGCGGTTCCGGAATCCGGTATCCGGCGTCACGCCGCCAGCTCTTGAAGCGCCTGCATCGTGGCCTCGGCCGACTCCGGGTCCTCGCTGCCGAAGAGCGATACGTCCCGGTCCACGCTCTTCACGAGCCCACGCAGCACCCGTCCCTGCCCGACCTCCACGAACCGCCGCACGCCGTCTTCCAGGAGATTGCGCACGGTCTGCTCCCAGAGCACCGGTTTCAGGAGCTGCTCCTTGAGGGTGGTGCGGATCTCGTCCGGGGACTGGACCGGGCGCGCGGTGACGTTCGCGTAGATCGGAAACCGGGCCGGCCGAATCTCCACCTTATCGAGTGCCTCGGCCAAGCCGCGCGCCGCGCTTTCCATCAACGGGGAATGGAACGCGGCGCTCACTTGTAACGGGACGACCTTCTTGGCACCCGCCTTCCGGGCCTCCTCCGAGGCGCGTTCGAGCGCCTCGGGAGTCCCCGAGAGCACGATCTGCCCCGGCGAGTTATAATTCGCCGCGGCGAGATCGCGCGGAGCCCCGACCGTCGCCAGAACCTTTTCGATGGCGGAGGCCTCGAGGCCGAGCACCGCGACCATGGACCCCGGCCGCTCCTTCCCGGCATTCGCCATCAGCTCGCCGCGGCGGCGGATGAGCGTGAGGCCGTCCTCGAAGGAGAGCGAGCCCGCCGCGACGTGCGCCGCGAACTCCCCCGCGCTGTGCCCCGCGCCCGCCGAGGCGTGCACGCCGCGGCGCTCGAGCACCCGCGCCGCAGCGACGCTCGTCACGAGAAGCGCGGGCTGCGTGTTCGAGGTCGCGGTGAGCTCCTCCAGAGGTCCCTCGAAGCAAAGTCTTGTGATCGGCACCTCCAGCACCCGGTCGGCGCGCTCGAACACTTCGCGCGCCTCCGGAAACCGCTCCGCAAGCGCTTTACCCATGCCGACCGCCTGCGAGCCCTGACCCGGGAAGAGAAACGCGATCCGGTTCACCAGCGCACCACCGACGCCGCCCACGTGAAGCCGCCGCCGAAGGTGACCATTTCCACGAGGTCGCCGGGTTTGAGCCTTCCTATCCGCTTCGCCTCGTCGAGCGCGAGCGGGATCGACGCGGAGGAGGTGTTGCCGTACCGGTCCAGGTTCACGAAGACCTTCTCCATGGGCAGGCCCAAGCGCCTCGCCGTCGCGTCGATGATGCGGTAGTTCGCCTGGTGCGGGACGAGGAGATCGAGCTCCTCCGGCTTGTGCCCCGCGGCTTCGAGCGCTTCGCAGGCCACCGATTCCATCGCGCGGACCGCGTACTTGAACACGTCGTTTCCGCTCATGCGGATGTAATGGAGCCGCCGGTCGACCGTCTCGTGGGAGGATGGGTACAGCGAGCCGCCGCCGGGCATCTCGAGCAGGTTCGTGAGCGATCCATCGCTGTGGAGCCTCGTCGAGAGGATTCCGCCGGGCTGCCCCGTGGAGCGCAGCACCACCGCCCCCGCCGCGTCGCCGAACAGCACGCAGGTGTTGCGGTCGGTCCAATCCACGATCTTGGACAGCGTCTCGACGCCGACGACGAGCACGGTTTCCGCCACATGCGCCGCGATCTGTGTCCGCGCCAGCGAAAGCGCGTAGAGGAATCCGGAGCAGGCCGCGGCGATGTCGAACGCGTAGGCCGAGGTGGCCCCGAGCCGGTCCTGGACGAGGCATGCCGTCGAGGGAAACGGCCGGTCCCCGGTCACCGTCCCCACGATGATCTGGTCGAGGCTTCGGCCTTCGACGCCGGCGTCCCGGAGGGCGCGGCGGGCCGCTTCCGTCGCGAGCACGGAGGCGGGCGTTTCCGGATCGGCGATCCGACGCTCCTTGATTCCGGTTCGCGTCGTGATCCACTCGTCCGAGGTGTCCACGATCTGCTCGAGATCCTTGTTCGTGAGCACGCGATCCGGCGTGCAGGAGCCGACCCCGATGATGTGGACGTCACGCGCCGGAGCGATCATGACCCTTCGCACCCGCCGGTCATGCGGCCTCCGGAGCCAGCCGTTGCAGGTCCTCGCGGATGAAATCGGCGACGCGCGCCTCGGCGCATCGCGCGGCGGCGCGGATGGCGTTCTTGATCGCGCGCGCGTTGGAGCGGCCGTGCGCGATGATGCAGGTCCCGTCCACGCCCAGGAGCGGCGCTCCGCCGACCTCCGCGTAGTCCATACGCCGCTTCAACCTTCGAAACGCGGGTTTGAGCAGCAGTCCCGCGAGCATGCTCAGAGGATCGCTTCGGATTTCGTCCCGGATCATGTTCCCCACGCTTGGGATCACGCTCTCCGCGAACTTGAGGAGAACGTTCCCGACAAACCCGTCGCACACGACGACGTCTGCGGTGCCGAGGATGATGTCGCGCCCCTCGACGTTTCCGACGAAGTGGACCGGGCTCTGCTTCAAGAGCTGGTGCGCCTCGTAGTAGAGCTCGCTCCCCTTCTCCGCTTCCTCGCCGATGTTCAAGAGCCCGACGCGCGGACGCTCGACGTGGAGCACGAGCCTGGCGTAGATGCTGCCCATCATGGCGAATTGGGAGAGGTGGAAGGGCTTGCAATCCGAGGTGGCGCCGACATCCAGGATGACGACGTTGCCCTGCGGGGTGGGAAGCACCGTGGCGATCGCGGGCCGCTGCACCGACTCGATCCGCCCCAGGCCGAAGAGGGCCGCCGCCACCACCGCGCCCGTATTTCCGGCGGACACCATGGCCGACGTGCGGCGCTCCTTCTGGAGGCGCGCGGCGATGTTGATCGACGAGTCCTTCTTCTTCCGCACCGAAGTCGCCGCCGATTCCCCCATCTCCACGCGCTCGGAGGCGTGGATCACGGGGGGAAGCTGCGGCGCCACGTGAAGGCGGCCTGCCTCATCGCGGATGAGCGCTTCGTCCCCGATGAGCACGACCTCGAAGGCGCCCGCCGACTCGCGAATCGCTTCGATGGCGCCCTGGATGACCACGCCGGGGGCGAGGTCGCCACCCATGGCGTCCACTCCGATGACCGGACGTCCGGCTCGATCGCTCACCGTAGCCCCGTATCCGCCCTTACGTGCTCTTCTGCGCCTCCTGCGAGATCACTTCTTCGCCCGCGTAGTAGCCGCAGTGCCCGCACACGCGGTGCGGAAGCTTCGGCTGGCTGCAGTGAGGGCAAAGCGACCGGGACGGCATCGCGAGTTTCCAGTGCGTGCGGCGCTTCTTGCCGCGTGTGCTCGAATGTCTTCTCTTCGGTACCGCCATCGTTCCACATTCCCTTCGTTGGGTTCCGCCGGGGTGCGCGAATCGCGGACCGCCTGTCGCTCAGCCCGTGGCCGCGCCGACGCAGCGGCACGCCCCGAGGTTTCGGTCCTCGCCGCAACGCGGGCAAAGACCCGCGCATGCATCCCGGCAAAGCGGCCTCATGGGAAGCCCTAGCAGCACTGCCTCCCTGATCTCGCTGTCGATGGAGAGCACGTGGCCGTCGTGGAAATGGACCCCCCCGTCCTCTTCATCCAGGGCCTTTGGGCTCATCGTGCGGGCGGACGGCAACTTAGCACAGAACAGCTCGAACTCCAATTCGAGAATTTGGGAAAAGTCGACCAGACAGCGGCTACATTGTTGCAGGGCAATGGCATAGATCGTTCCGCGGATCCAGATCTCGTCCCCGCGGCGATCCAGGCTAAGTCCAATACGGAGCGGGCCTTCAATGGCCACGTCCTGGGCCGTGATCCCGACCGACTCCCGCGGAACCTCGATCGCAAACCGGGTCTGGCCCTGTTCGATCTCGTGAAGTTTGAGTTCCATGGCTCTCTTTAGATTACCGGCGGGCCGAACCGTCTCCGAAGAAGAATTCGATCTCCGCGTGCGCGGATTCGGGGGAGTCGGACGCGTGGACCGCGTTCCTGCCCTTGCTCTCGGCGTGGAGCGCCCGGATGGTGCCCGGCCTGGCCTCCTTGGGGTCGGTGGCTCCGATGAGATCGCGCAGCTTCTCGACCGCGTTTCCGCGGTGGAGCCGGCAGGGAATCGCCGGTCCCGACGACATGAAGGCGACCAGCTCCTCGAGGAAGGGCTTCCCTTCGTGTACCGCGTAGAAGAGCCGGGCCTCCTGGGGCGTCAGCCGCACGAAGCGCATGTCGAGGATCTCGAATCCGGCCCGCTCCACCTCGGCCAGGATGGCGCCGACCTTGTGCGCCTGGACGGCGTCCGGCTTGATCATGAAGAGCGTCTCGTCCACGCGGATCAGGAGCGGCCGCGCCGCCGCGCGGGGCTCGCCTTCTTCGGCTTGCCGCGGCGCGTGACTTTGGATCCCGCCTTCCGCTTCGGCCGGAGCAGCGTGAGTTTCGATTTCCGCTTCGCGCGGAGCGCGTTCGCGATGAGAACCGGGATTTCGGAGGGCGTTCTCGCGACCGGGATGCCGGCGTCCTGAAAGCGCGCCATCTTTTCCTGCGCGGTCCCCGATCCTCCGGAGACGATGGCGCCCGCGTGTCCCATGCGCTTTCCAGGGGGTGCGGTCTGGCCCGCGACGAACGCCACGACCGGCTTCCGGATCGAGCGGCGGATCAGGAGCGCTGCGTCCTCCTCGTCGCTCCCGCCGATCTCCCCAATGAGCACGATCGCGGAGGTGGCAGGGTCCTGCTCGTAGAGGGCGAGCATGTCGGCGAAACGGGTACCCACGATCGGGTCGCCGCCGATGCCGATGCAGGTGGATTGGCCGAGGCCCGCCCGCGTGAGCTGCCACACGACCTCATAGGTGAGCGTTCCGCTGCGGCTCACCACCCCTACCTTGCCCGGCTTCACGATCGTGCCCGGCATGATGCCGACCTTGCACAAACCCGGCGAAATGAGCCCGGGGCAATTCGGGCCGACCAGCCTCGCGTGGCGGCCGCGCATGTAGGCGGCCACCTCCACCATGTCCCGCACCGGGATCCCTTCGCTGATGCAGACCACGAGCGGGATGCCGGAGTCGACCGCTTCGTAGATCGCGTCCTGGGCGAGTGCCGCGGGGACGTAGATGACCGAGCAGTTGGCGCCCGTCTTCGTGACGGCCTCCTCGACCGAATCGAAGACCGGGACCGAATGCACCTTCTCGCCCCCCTTGCCGGGTGTGACGCCCGCGACCACCTGGGTGCCGTAGTCGAGCATCCCGCGCGTATGGAAGGAGCCGTCCCGCCCGGTGATCCCCTGCACCACGACCCGCGTCGTCCGCCCGACGAGGACGCTCACGCCGCCTCCGCCGCCCGGGCGATCACCGCCCGCACCGCTTCGTCCATGTCGCTCAGCGCGATGAGACCACGCTGGCCCAGAAGCTCGCGCGCTTCCTTTTCGTTCGTCCCGGTGAGCCGGATCACGATCGGGATCCGCACCCGCGACCGGTCGAGTGCCGTGAGGAGCCCCCGCGCCACGTCGTCGCATCGGGTGATGCCGCCGAAGATGTTGAAGAGCACCGCCCGCACGCGGGGATCCTTGGTGAGGATGCTCATCGCGGCCCCGACCTTGTCCGGGTTCGAGGATCCGCCGATGTCGAGGAAGTTCGCGGGCTTTCCGCCGTGGAACTGGATCAGGTCCATCGTCGCCATCGCGAGCCCCGCCCCGTTCACGACGCATCCGATCGATCCATCGAGCTTCACGTACGAGAGGCCGCGCTCGCGGGCTTCGATCTCGCCCGGGTCCTCGGCGGAGAGGTCGCGCCACGCGGCGAGATCCGGGTGGCGCTCCAGCGCGTTGTCGTCGAGCACGATCTTGGCGTCGAGAGCCAGCACCTCTCCCTGCTTCGTCACGGCGAGCGGATTGATTTCCGCGAGAGAGGCGTCCCGCTCCCGGTACACCCGCTCGAGCCGACGGAGGATCGGGACGATCTGTTTCTGTACGGCAGCATTCGGGTCCAGGAAGCGGGCGCACGCACGGGCGCGGTAGGCCGGAAGCCCGCGGAGGTCGATCGGAATCTTCAAAATCTTCTCCGGCGTCGAGCGCGCGACCTCTTCGATCTCGACGCCGCCCGAGGGGCTCACCATGAGAATCGGGGCCTCGATCCTTCGATCGAGCACCATCCCCGCGTAGTACTCGCGCGCGATGTCGGCCGAAGGGGTGACGAGCACCCGGCTCACACGGTGTCCCCGTATCTCCATCCCGAGGATGCGCGCGGCCTCGCGCGAGAGCTCCTCCGGGCCGCGCACCACCTTGACTCCCCCGGCCTTGCCGCGTCCTCCGATCAGGATCTGGGCCTTGAGGACCACCGGATATCCGAACCGCGCGGCCAGGGCGAGCGCGTCCTCGGTGCTTCCGGCCACGTCCCCCGGAGGGACCGGGATGCCCGCCGCGCGGAAGAGATCCTTCGACTGATACTCGTGCAGGTTCACCGCTTCCCTCTCGTGACCCGCGCGGACTTGCGCGCCGCCTTCTTCAGGCCGCCCTTCCGCAGAGACGCGGCTTCTCCGCCCCGCGCCTTCACCGCGCTCCGCTTCCGCCCGGATTCCTCGAGCGAATCCAGCGAGCGCCGGATCACGTCTTCGAGCTTGGGCCGTCCGATCTCCTCCAGCTCGTAACCCACCCGGACCGCGGGGCGCTTCATGGAGACGAGACGCCTCAGATCGATGGGGGTCGCGACGACGACCACGTCGCACGCGGTTGCGTTGATCGTCCTTTCCAGATCCCGGATCTGCTCCTTGGAATATCCCATCGCGGGGAGGAGCGCGCCGACGTTCGGATATTGCTTGAACGTGTCCTTGATGCCCCCCACCAGCCACGGCCGTGGATCCACGATCTCGCTCGCGCCGTGCCGGCGCGCGGCGATGACGCCGGCGCCGTATTTCATCTCGCCGTGCGTCAGGGTGGGTCCGTCCTCGATCACGAGCGCCCGCTTCCCCAAGATCCACTCCGGATGGTCCACGGTGATCGGCGAGGCGGCGTCCACGATGACGGCGCCGGGATTCAGCGTTTGGACGCTCCGGCGCACCGCTTCGATGTTCTCGTAGTCCGTCGTCGTCTCCTTGTTGATCACGACCACGTCCGCGAGCCTCACGTTCGTCTCGCCGGGATGGTAGGTGCGCTCGTGGCCCGGGCGGTGCGGATCGGCCACGACGATCTGCAGATCCGGCTTGAAGAACGAGAAGTCGTTGTTGCCGCCGTCCCACACGATGACATCCGCCTCGCGCTCCGCCTGACGGAGGATCTCCGCGTAGTCGATCCCCGCGTAGACGATCGTGCCGCGGTCGAGATGCGGTTCGTATTCCTCCCGCTCCTCGATCGTGCACTTCTGTCGCTCCAGGTCCGCATAGGTCTCGAAGCGCTGCACTCCCTGGCGGGAGAGGTCTCCGTAGGGCATCGGGTGGCGGATCGCGACGACGCGCTTCCCCATCGCTTTCAAAACCTCGCACACCTTGCGCGTGGTCTGGCTCTTTCCGGCGCCCGTGCGCACGGCGTTCACGGCGATGACGGGAACCTTGCTCGTGAGCTGGGTCGCCTTCGGGCCCATGAGCGTGAAGTCGCAGCCCAGGCCCGCGATCCAGGACGCCTTGTGCATCACGTACTCGTGCGAAACATCGCTGTAGGCGAAGACCACTTCGTCCACGTCGTGTTCGCGGATCAGCTCGGGGAGCTCCTGCTCGGAGACGATCGGGATGCCTTTGGGGTACCGCCCGCCGGCCAGGGAGGGGGGATAGCGGCGGTCATCGATCCCCGGGATCTGGGCGGATGCCGTGAATGCCACGACGAGGTACTCGGGGCGTCGCTTGAAGAACATGTTGAAGTTGTGAAAATCGCGTCCGCCCGCCCCCATGATCACTACGCGTCTGGGCTTACTCACTCGAGGCACACCTCCTTCAGGGGTTTCGTGCAAGGACCCGCGCATCCACAGAATGGGGCGGAAGCTTCGAGCCGCTCGCCCGCAGCCGGATGACGCAGGTCAGGGTCGCACTAGATGCACTACGTTGGGAAAACACAACACTTTAGCCGTTACGGCGCGGCTCTGTCAAGGGGCGGCCGGAGCGGATCCGCTCGGTGATCTGCGAGGAGGAAAATCCGGGCACGAGTGGGATCACGTGGACGTGCCCGCCGGCGCGCTCCACCGGGTCTTTCCCCACCACGGTCCCCGGGGTGTAATCCCCCCCCTTGACGAGGATGTCGGGAAGGAGCTCCTCGATGATCCGGAGCGGGGTCTCCTCGTCGAAGAGCACGACGTAATCCACGCTCGCGAGCGCGGCCACGACCGTGGCGCGCGCCTGCTCCCCCTGGATGGGGCGGTCCGGACCCTTGATCGCGCGGACCGAGTGGTCGGAGTTCAGCCCGACGAGGAGGTAGTGCCCCAGGCTCCGCGCGCGGCGGAGCAGCTCGGTGTGGCCGGGATGGATGAGGTCGAAGCATCCGTTGGTGAAGACGAAGCGCCGGCCCAGGACGCGCGCCGCCATGCGCCGCCGTTTCGCCTCCTCGAGGGTGAGGATCTCACCCAACGGGCAGATCTCCCAGCGACTCGAGGAGCGCGGCCGCGGACGCGGCGGCCGTTCCCAGCTCCGCCACGACGAGCCCCGCCGCGTGGTTCGCGAGCACGCATGCCTCGGGGAGCGGGGTCTCGGCGGCGAGCGCCGTCGCGATCGTCGCGACCACGGTGTCGCCCGCTCCGGTGACGTCGTAGACCCGGCGCGCCCGGGTCGGAAAGTGGGTGTGTCCCTGGGGCGTGAAGAGCGACATCCCCTCTTCGCCGCGCGTGATGAGCACCGCCCCCGCGTCGAGTTTCTCGCGGAGCCCGAAGCCCGCCTCGACCAGGTCCTCGTGGTTCCGGATCTTCCGGCCCCACGCCTGGGAGGCTTCCGCGAGATTGGGCGTGATCACCGAAACGCCGCGGTAGCTCTGAAAATGCTCCTCCTTCGGATCGACGGCGCTCGCAATGCCCCTGCGCGAGAGCTCGGGAAGGAGCCGGTCCAAGATCGCGGGCGACACGACCCCCTTGCCGTAATCGGAGACCAGGACCGCCGCCGCGTCCGGAAGCGCTCGCTCGATCCGCCGCCACAGCTCCTCGAGCACGGAAACGGAGAGCGCTTCGCGCGATTCCTCGTCCGCGCGCAGCACTTGCTGATGGTGGGCGATGATGCGGGTCTTGAGGGTGGTGCGGCGGCCGGGATCTTGGAGCACCCCTCCGTCCGAATCGACCCCTCGGGCGTCGAGCTCGCGCTTCAAGCTCTGGGCGGCGGGATCGGCTCCGACGACGCCGATCAGGACCGGGGCCGCGCCGAGCGCGCTCACGTTCTGGGCGACGTTGGCGGCCCCACCGAGGCGCAGCTCCTCCCGATCGACATCCACGACGAGTACGGGCGCCTCGGGGGACACGCGGGTCGCGCTGCCCCAGAGATAGCGGTCGAGAATCACGTCGCCGATCACGAGGACGCGCCGGCCGCGGAAGCTCCGGACCCGCGCCTCGAGCGCCCCCCGCGTGAATCGCGGCTTCGACTCGGACCCGACCTCGCTTTTGCCGACCGGCGTCAGGCCGTCTCCTCTCCCGGGCCCGGCTCCGGGGTCGCCGCCAGGTACTCCTCGATCAGCGCGCGAGCGCGGTCGGCGTCTTTCCCGATCACGAGAACCCGTCCCCAGAAACCGTGGTGGAGCGTTTGCAGCGTGCTGAACCAGGAGATCTGGACCGGCTCCACCGTGGCCTCGATACCCTGGCTCCTCAAGAAGTCGCACAGCAAGGTCGCGGTCGGTTCGTCGGGAACCTCCCGGACCGATATCAGGAGCTCGCGGTCGAGCTCGTCCGGATCGCTCCGCCCCGCCGCTTCTTCGCCTTCTTCGCTCATTCCTTATAGCCCTCCGGGTGGCGCTCGCGCCAGTCCCACGCGGTTTCGAGGATCACGCGCAGCTCCTCGAACTGCGGATCCCAGCCTAGCACGCGCCGCGCCGCTTCCGAGGAGGCAATCAGGGACGGAGGATCTCCGGCTCTCCGGGGCGCCTCGACCGTCGGCACGGGACGCCCGGCCACGCGCGCGACGGCCGCGACCATCTCGCGCACCGATACGCCCCTTCCCGCGCCGAGGTTCAAGGCGAGGCTCGGGCCCCCTTCGGCCAGGTAGCGGATCGCGCGGAGGTGCGCGTCGGCGACATCGACCACGTGGAGGTAGTCGCGAACGGCCGTGCCGTCGGGGGTCGGATAATCGTGGCCGTAGATCGACGCGGGCCCGCGGATCCCCAGCGCGGCGTCGATCAAGAGCGGGACCAGATGGGTCTCGTTCCGGTGATCCTCGCCGTGGTCGATGCTCGCTCCCGCCACGTTGAAGTACCGGAGTGCGGCGTAGCGGATCTCCCCGCTCCGGGCCCGCTCGGAGAGCATCCGCTCGAACCGGACTTTTGTCTCGCCGTAGGGATTCGCGGGACGGAGCGGCGAGGATTCGGTGAGCGGCATGGGGGCGGACGGGTCGTAGACCGCCGCGGACGAGGAAAAGACGATGTCGCGGACGCCGTGCTCGCGCATCGCGTCGAGCAGGAGCGCGCCCTGCACGACGTTCACCTCCTCGTAGAGATCGGGGTTCGAAACCGACTCCTGGACGAGCGATTTCGCGGCGAGGTGGACCACGCAATCGATCTCCTTCTCTTCGAACGACCGTCGGAGCGTTTCCGGATCGCCGAGGGTTCCCTCGATGAGGAGCGCCAGGGGCACGACCGCGTCCCGGTGCCCCGTGGAGAGATCGTCGAGCACGATAGCCGAATGCCGCGCCCGAACCAGTTCCTCCACGACGACGCTGCCGATGTAGCCCGCGCCGCCCACGACGAGCGCGTTCACACGCGCTCGAGACTGCGGCGGAGGGAGCGGACCGCCTCGGGCGGATCGGAGGTCTTGAAAATGGAGTGCCCGGCGATGAACGTGTCCGCGCCGGCGCGCGCGGCGACCGGAGCGGTCGAGGGCCCGATGCCCCCGTCGACCCCGAGGAGGCAGTCGAGGTTCTCGCGGTCGATCGCGGCCCGGACGGCCGCGATCCGTTCCGGCGATCCCTCGAGAAAGGCCTGGCCGCCCGCCCCGGGTTCCACGGTCATCACGAGCGCGATGTCGCATCCGGAGAGCGCCGGGAGGTAGCGGGTAAGCGGGGTCCCGGGCTTGATCGCGAGCCCCGCGCGGAGCCCACGGGCCCGGATCTCGTGCAGCGATCGAAGCGGATCCTCGACCGCCTCGACGTGCACGATCAGGTGATCCGCGCCCGCACGGGCGAACTCCTCGAGAAAGCGCAGCGGGTCGACCACCATGAGGTGGACGTCGAGCGGGAGCGAGGTGAGCCGGCGCATCGCCTGGACGAGGATGGGGCCAAAGGTGAGATTGGGCACGAACTGGCCGTCCATGACGTCGGCGTGGAGAAAGTCGGCGCCCGCCCGGGCGACGGTTGCGATCTCGTCTCCCAAGCGGGAAAAATCGGCGGAGAGGATGGAGGGGCAGATCCGGTTTTGCCGAGGGCGCGCCCAGTTCCGGGCCGGAGCCGGCGCGGGCGTTCCAGCGATCACGGATGTACGAAGAGCACGATCGAATCGCGGGACGAGACGCGGTGCCCCGGCGACGGCTCCTGCGCGGACACGAGACCCGCCTTCTGCCTCGGGCCTCCTTCGCGGACCTGGACCAAGAATCCTTCCTCCCGGAGGCTCCGCGCGACGTCCTGGGCGTCTTTCCCTATCAGATTCGGCAGGAGGTAATTCTGCGGCCTCGGCCCCAGGCTCACGAGGAGATTCACCACCGTCCCCTGCTCGACGAGGGTCTCACCGGGCGGGTCGGAGGCCACGACCAGGTCCTTGCTCGCTTCCTCGGTGTAGACTTTCGCGATGCGTCCCGACTTGAGGCCCGAGCCTTCGAGCAGGAGCTGCGCCTGGCGGGCGGTCACGCCCCCCAGGAGGGGCACGCTGGTGCCTTGAGCGCCAAGGCTCACGATGACCGAGATCCGGCGCCCTCGCTTGACGACGCCTCCTGAGGCAGGATCTTGCGAGATCACGAATCCGCGCGGAATGTCAGGGCTCCATTGCTCGGAGATCTTGGAGAGCTTGAGCCCCTCGGATGCGAGCACCCGTTCGGCTTCGATCTCGCTCTGGCCGGTCACCTCGGGCACCTGGACTTCGGCCCCCTGGCGCGTGAAGCTCGGCATGAGCACGAGATTCATCACGAGGAATCCGCCGAGGAGCGCGACCGCGGCGAGGAGAAGCGTCCCCGACCAGAAGGAAAAGCGCGGACCGCGGCGGCGCTCGGCGGGCGGGGGCGGCGGGGTAGCGGGCGTCTCCTGCACCGTTTCCTCCACGCCGAGTTGCACGGAGTCGTTCACCGCCTTCGGAAACGCGCGGCGAACACGCCGTCCGTCCCGTTTCGCTGAGGCGTCGCGTTCAAGTGGGCCCCGCCCGAGCGGAACGCGGCGGGAAGGGTCCGGTCCACTTCCTCCTGCGCGAATTCGGGATGGGCCTTGAGAAAGGATTCCACGACTTCCAGGGTCTCCTCAGGTTCCAAGGAGCAGACACTATACACCAAGACGCCGCCCTTCCGGACGAGCGGTGCCGCTCCCTCGAGAAGCTTCGGCTGCAGCGCGGCCATCGCGAGGACGCTCGACTCTTCCTTCCGCCAGCGCGCGTCCGCGCGGCGCCTCAGCACGCCGAGCCCCGAGCAGGGCGCGTCGACCAGCACCCGGTCGAACGGAGCGCGAAAGGGCGGTCTCGTCCCGTCCCCGCAGACTACGCGGGCGTTTTGAAGGCGAAGCCGCCCGCCCAGGTTTTCACGGAGCGCCCGCGCGCGGCTCGGGTGCCGTTCCAGCGCGAACACACGTCCCTCCTTCCCAACCGCCTCGGCGATCTGTGCCGCTTTCCCACCGGGCGCCGCGCAGAGATCGAGCACACGCTCCCCCGGCTTCGGATCGAGGATCAGGACCACCGACGCCTCCGCTTCATCCTGTAAAGAGATCAGGCCCTCGCGAAAGACTCCCGACCGCGAGGGAACGAACCCGCCCCCCAGCGTCCACACCGGGCCGCCGTTCCGCCCCGGTTCGGGAGTAAATCCCTCGCCGCGCAACCGCGCCAGGATCTCATCGCGCGAGCCGCGCGCGAGGTTCGGACGGACCGAGATGTGGGGTTCCTCGTTGTCCGCCTCGAGCAGCCGCTCCGCCCCTTCCCGGCCCAGCCGCGCCATCCAGCGCTCCACGATCCATCGCGGGTGGGAGTGGACGGTGGAGAGATACGCGACGGGATCCGAACCCGGATCCGGAAGCGGCGCGCGCTCCCCGTCCGCGAGTCGACGCAATATTGCGTTCGCGAGACCGGCCGTTCCGGGATGGCCGTACTTCTTCGCCAGCTCGACGCTCTCGTCCACCGCCGCCCTCGCCGGGATCCGGTCCATGAAGAGGATCTGGAACGCGCCGAGCCGGAGCGCGCCCTTGATCCACGCGGGGAGACCGCCCCAATTCTCGCGCGAGAAGAAAACGAGGTGATGATCGAGGGTGGCGCGGTGCCGGAGCGCTCCCTGAACGAGCGCGGTCACCAGATGCGCCTCTTCGGGGGCGAGTGCTACCTCCTTCAACCGCGTCTCGAGCAGGCGATCGGAGTAGGCTCCGCGGCTTTCCACCGCCACGAGGATCTGGAGCGCGAGCTCCCGCGCGCCGAGCGGTTTCTTGCGGGCCCAGGGCTTCCGCCTGCCCTTCTTCTTCGTGGTCACGCCTCGAGGTCCTGGGCAAGGGGAAGCCGCGTGCCCGGCTCAAGCCGGGCGCCCAGCGCGTAGTCGTAGCCGCTCATCTCGTTCCTCCCGCTCGGGCGCACGCGCCCGAGCCAGACCGAGCCCGAGCGAAGGCCGAGCAAGAGCCCGCGTTCGCGGTCCAGGGCGAGCACCCATCCGGAATCATCCGAAGCCGCGGCCGCCTCCGCGGAGGCCGGGCCGGGAGACGCCGCCAGCACTTGCAGCGCGCCGCGCTCGAGGTCCAGGGTTGCGCCCGGCTTCGGCGCGAACGCGCGGACCCTCCGCGCGAACGCGGGCGGATCCTCGCCCAGGGAGAGTCGCGCGTCCTCGCGGCCGAGCTTGGGCGCGTAGGTCGCGCGCGAAGGATCCTGGGCTTCGCGCACCATTTCCCCCTTCTCGATCCGCGCGAGCGTTTCGGACAGGCACATAGCGCCCAGCTCGGCGAGGCGCGCGCCCAGCGATCCCGCGTCCTCGTCCGGATGGATCGGCGTCTTGAGCGAGGCGAAGACGGGGCCTTCGTCGAGCTTCTCGGTCATCCACATCGTCGTCACCCCGGTCTCCCGATCCCCCGCGAGGATCGCCGCCTGGATCGGAGAGGCGCCGCGGTGCCTCGGCAGAAGCGAGAAGTGAACGTTGAGGGCTCCGATCCGCGGAAGCGCAAGGAGCTCGGGGCTCAGGATCTGTCCGTAGGCGGCCAGCACGAGGAGGTCGGGCTTAAGTAGCCTCAGCCTGTCGAGCTCCTCCGGGGCGCCCGCGCGCGCCGGGGTGACGACCGGGAGGCCGCGCGATTCGGCCGCGGCCCGAACCGGAGAGGGGAGGGTCAAGAGCCCACGCCCCTTCGGACGGTCCCGCCGGGTCACGACGAGCAACGGTGCCCTGCCTTCGTCCACGAGGCCTGTCAGGGCGGGCACCGCGAGGGCGGGCGTGCCGTAGTACACGAGGCGCACGGCGCCCGCTAGAAGGAGGGCGAGGCGGAGGGGCTCGGCGCGGGCCTCTCGGCTTCGTCGAATCGCATCCGCGCGAGTTTCGGCTCGAGGAGCTTTCTCCGGATCGCGCTCAGCCGATCGATGAAGAGGACTCCGTCCAGATGGTCGAGCTCGTGCTGGAGCGCGCGAGAGAGGAGCCCTTCGGCGCGCACGCGGATCCGCGCGCCGTTCTCGTCGAGCCCTTCGAAGAGGACCTGGGCGTGGCGCTTCACGTCCGCGTGGATGCCCGGGATGCTGAGACAACCCTCCTCGCCGACCACCGTGCCGGTCGCTTCCACGATCTCGGGGTTCACGAGCGCGAGCTTCGTGCGCTCCCCCGCTTCCCTCTCGACGTCCACGACGAAGATGCGCTGCGCGACTCCGACCTGGGGCGCGGCGAGCCCGATCCCGCGCTCGCGGTACATGCAGTCGAACAGGGCCGCGATCAGCTCGCGCACCTCGGGGCCGACCGACGCGACGGGCTCCGCCCTCCGGCGAAGGATCGGATCGCCGTAATAACGAAGCTGGAACGGCTTCTCAGCCACCGCGCTCCTTGACCTGGACGATCGCCTCCCTGGCGAACTCCATCTTCACGTCGTCCGCGACCTTGAGCACGACGACGCCCTCCTTCTCGCCGACGACCGTGCCGAAGAGCCCGCCCGTGGTCAGGACCCGGTCCCCTTTGCGGATGGAGGCGCGCATGGCCTCGGTCTCCTTCTGCTTCCTCTGCTGGGGACGGATGATCATGAAGTAGACGATTCCCACTGTGACGCCCAGGAGCATGATCATGTGGATCATCTGGTCCATCGCAGAAGGCGCCTCGGGCGCGGCCTGCGTCGCCTGTGCGTACGCCACATCGAACATGGGTTCTCCTCGGGTCAGGCGGGCGCGGGGGGATCCCCGCCCCGCACGCGGTAGCGCTCCGAAAATTCCCGCGCGTACTGGTGCAGGAGGCCGCGCTCGATCGCGCGGCGGGCGGCTTCCATCAGTGTCTGGTAAAACGTCACGTTGTGCAAGGTCAGCATTCGGTGCGCGAGGATCTCTCCCGCGAGATGCAGGTGTCGAAGGTAGGCGCGGGTCAGGAGCGCGCACGCCTCGCACCGGCACGCGGCGTCGAGCGGCCGATCCGAGCGCGCGTGCTCCGCGTTCCGGATGTTCAGCGGACCTTCGCCGGTGAATGCCATCCCGTTTCGGGCGTTCCGCGTCGGAAGCACGCAATCGAAGAGATCGACACCGCACGCGATCCCGTTCAGGAGGTCGATCGGCGTGCCCATCCCCATGAGATAGCGCGGCAGGCCGGGCGGAAGCGCTTCGGTCGCGGCGCGCGCCAGCGCCCAGGTCTCGCGCTTCGTCTCGCCGACCGAGAGCCCGCCGATCGCGAAGCCGTCGCATGGAAACGCGGCGGTCCGCTCCGCCATTTCCCGGCGTAAGGCGGGATCCCCTCCCCCCTGGACGATCGCGAAGAGGAGCTGGCTCTTGCCGCCGGGAAGCGCCAAGGTCCGGGCGTGCCGGAGGGAACGTTCCGTCCAGCGGAGCGTGCGGTCCCCCGCCTCGCGCTGCTCCGCCAGACTGAGCGGCAGCGGAACCGCGTGGTCGAGCGTGACCGCGATATCGGAGCCCAGATCCGCCTGCACCTCCATCGAACGCTCGGGGGGCAGAAATTCCAGGGCCCCGTCCAGGTGGGAGCGGAACTCGACGCCCTCCTCGCTCACCTTCACCCGCTCCTTGAGGCTGAGCACCTGATACCCGCCGCTGTCCGTGAGGATCGGTCCCTCCCAGGCCATGAAGCGATGGAGGCCGCCCAGGTTCCGGATCAGCCCGGAGCCCGGGCGGAGCATCAAATGGTAGGTATTCGCGAGGAGGATCCGGGTGCCCGTGGCCTTCAGATCGGCAGGCGTGAGTCCTTTGACGGTCCCCTGGGTGCCCACCGGCATGAACGCGGGGGTGGGAATGTCGCCGTGAGGCGTGGCGAGCGTGCCGGCGCGCGGTCCCGCCGGGTCACGTCCCGATGTGATGGAGAAGGCGCTCAGGGGTGCTAACGCTTGAGCGCGGCGTCGAGGTTCCGGCGCGTCAACGGAAGACTCAGGCTGGGGAGTTCCGCGCGCGCGGACCCCGAGTCCGGCGCGGCCGGCTCCCCGGGCGAGAGAAAGACCACCACCCCCGGTTTCACGATGCCGAGCCCCTCGAGCCGTTCCAGGACCCAAGGACCGCCCCGAGGCGGGAGCGTCCGCTCGAGGAGAACCAGGGACGGGGCCCTCCCCGCGGCGACGCGCTCGAGCGCCTGGATCCCGTGCGGTGCCTCCTCGACGACAAGCCCGTGCTGCTCGAGGAGAATCCGGACCCACGCGCGGACGAGCGGCGAGCGGTGCGCGATCAGCGCCAGCTCGGGATCGGGGGGTTCCTGCGCCCCCATCGCCCGCGCGGATTCCGACTCCGGATCGGGCAGCTCGTACGCGTATCGGTCCCCCCAGGGGATCGGCACCAAGCCCAGGTCGGAGGCGCCGATCGAGTCCCCTTTGCCCAGGAGCAGCACCCCGCCGGGCACCAGCGCCCGCGAGAGGTTCTCGAGCGCCGTCCGCCGCCCGTCCGGGGTGAGCGAGGACAGAAACCCGCGCGCGAGGACGAGGTCGAAGGTCCCGAGGCAGAGGAGCGCGTCGGATTCGCAGAGATTGACCCGCGCGAATCGGACGTAGGGCCTGAGCGCGCTCGCGACGATTTCGCCGTCCCGCTCCGTGAAGTAGCGTTCGCGAAGCTCCGTGGGGATCGGCGCCGCGCGCGAGGCGGGGTAGGAGGCGCGGCGGGCGATCGCGACGGCGCGCGCGCTCAGATCGACGCCGATCACTTCGAATTCGAACGCGGCCGACCGGGAACCCGCCTCAGCGAGCGCGATCGCGAGCGAATAGGCTTCCTCGCCGGTGCCGCACCCCGCGCTCAAACACCGGAAGCGGCCCGGGTCGCCGCGCGCGCGCGGTCTGCCGGGATCGGACGCCATCTCGAAGAGGGGCGAGAAATCCCCCGGCTCGCCGAAGACGCGAGACTCGTTCGCCGTGAGGGTCTCCACGAGGTCGTCCCAGGCCCGGCTGCCCGCGCCGTAGAGGAGATATTCCGCGTAGGCTTCCAGGCTGTCGAACGCGCGGTCCTGGATCCGATTGCGAAGCCGCTGCGCCACGCCCTCCGGAGCGCACTCCTTGAGCGAGAGCCCCCGCGTCTCGGCGAGACGCTTCTCCAGCGCCGCGACCGGGCGGCGCGTGAGGTCTTTGCCCCCCCGTTCAGCCGCCATGCGCCCCCGCCGATTCGATCCGGTATTCCTTGAGCTTCGTCCGGAGCGTCTGCCTCGAGATGCCGAGCCACTCCGCCGCCTTCGTCTTGTTTCCTCCCGCCTGCCCGAGCGCCATCTCGATCGCGATCCGCTCCGCCTGCGCGAGCGTCGTGATCCCCCCTTCCCCCTTGAGACGCGTCTCGAGCACCGCGGCGCTCCCGCCCGAGGCGCCGACGATCTCGAGGGGAAGATGCTCGGGGAGGATCCACTCGTCGCTCTCGAGGAGGATCGCGCGCTCGATCACGTTCCGGAGCTCGCGCACGTTCCCGGGCCAGCGGTAGGCGAGGAGAAGCTCCAGCGCGCGGTCGGTGGGCCCCTTCACGTTTCTTCCGAGCTCCCGGTTCCAGTGGCCGACGAAGTGGTCGATCAGGGGCGGGATGTCCTCGGGGCGCTCGCGGAGCGGCGGGACGAGGATGCGGATCACGTCCAGCCGGAAGAAGAGGTCCTCCCGGAATTTCTCCTGCTGCACGAGTGTTTTCAGATCCCGGTTGGTCGCCGCGATGATCCGGGTCTCGACCAGGATGTCGCTCACGCCCCCGAGTCTGCGAAACCGCTTCATGTCGAGGGCGCGGAGGAGCTTCGACTGGAGCGCCAGGCTCATCTCGCCGATCTCGTCGAGGAAGAGGGTGCCTCCGTTCGCGATCTCCATCAGCCCCTTCTTCGTCCGCTTCGCGTCGGTGTGGCTCCCTCGCTCGTAACCGAAAAGCTCGCTCTCGAGAAGGGTGTCGGGGATCGCGCTGCAGTTCACCTCCACGAAGGGGCCGTCGTGGCCGGGCCCCAGGTCGTGGATCTCGCGCGCGAGGAGCTCCTTGCCCACCCCGGTCTCTCCCTGGATCAGCACGGTGGAGCTGCCGGTGGTCGCGATTTTCCGGATCGTCTCGAAGATCTTCGCGAGCTTCGAGCTTCCGCCCACGATGAGGGTCGAGCCCGCGCGGCGGCGCTCGACGGCGCGGAGCCGCGTCACCTCCTCGGACAGCCGCGTCTGGGAGAGCGCGTTCTTGATCACGAGCTTCATGTGGTCCAGCTCGAAGGGCTTTCCGATGTAGTCGAAACAGCCGGCCTTGGTCGCCTCCACCGCGGACTCGAACTTCCCGAACGCGGTCATGATCACGACCTGCATCATGGGAAACCGCGACCGGATTTCTTTCAGGAGATCGAGTCCGCTTCCGTCGGGAAGCTTCTGGTCGAGCAGGGCGAGGTGGTATTCCTCTCGATTCAGGATCTCCAGCGCCGACGCTTGATCTCCGGCCGTCTCCACCCGATACCCCTCCTCCGAGAGCCCCTCCTTGAGCGCGTACCGGAGCGTCTTCTCGTCGTCCACGACCAGAATGCCGAAGGTCTGCCTAGCGAGGATTACCACGCCTGTCTCCATGTCGTTTCTCCACGGGTAGGTCGATGAGCACGCTCGTCCCCTGCCCGACCACGCTTTCGATCGAGATGGAGCCTCCGTGCTCGCGGATGATGGTCTGGCAGATACTGAGACCGAGCCCGGTCCCCTGGGTGCGCGTCGTGTAGAACGGATCGAAGACGCGCGCCAGCACGGCCGCGGGAATCCCGGGACCGTTGTCCTGGATGCGCACCTCGACGAGATCGAGGAGCGGCGCCGGGCGCCGCGCGCCGAGCCGGTCCCCCGAGCGCCGCCCGAGCCGCGAGCGCTCCGCGAGGCGCTTGCGGACCGGGCCGACGCCGATCGTGAGCTCTCCTCCCTGGTCCAGCGCCTGGAGCGCGTTCATGAGCACGTTGAGAATGACCTGTAATGTCTGATCCAGGTCGACGTAGACGTCGGGGATCGAATCGGCGCGATCCACCCGGATGAGCACGTTCTGCCGCACCGCGACTTCGTGGACGAGCATGAGCGCCTTCTCCAGGGCAGGCAGGATCGATTGGCGCTGGAGTTTCGGCGTGGCGGGACGGGCGAACTGGAGCAGCCCGGTCACGATGCGGTCGAGGCGCGAGACTTCCTCGAGGATGAGATCGATGAACTGCGCCCGCGGATCCCCCACTTCCAGCCTGCGCTTCATGACCTGGGCCGAGGTGCCGATTCCCGCCAGGGGGTTGCGGATCTCGTGGGCGACTCCCGCCGCCAGCGCGCCGAGCGAGGCGAGCCGGTCGCGGCGCCGCCACTGCTCCTCCTGCGCCTTCTGCTCCCGCAAATCCTGAAACAGGGCGATCGTCCCCTGAAGCGAACCGTCGAGCGATTCGAGCGGAAGGAGCCTCAGCCCGACCGGAAGCACGTCTCCGGACCGGGTTACGACCTCCACCTCGCGCGCCTCCTCCGGCGCGGCACAGGCGCCGGGCGGCACGTGCGACTCCCCACGCGGCGCGCGCAGGATCCTCGCGACGTCCTCCCCTTCGACTTCCTCCGCGCTGTAGCCGAGAAGCACAGATGCCGCCGGGTTGATGGCCAGGATGGACGCGTCCCGGCCGATCGCGATCACCCCGAACGGCGCGTGCCGGAGAAAGCTCCACGCCGCGTCTACCGCGTGCTGGCCCGGCGGCGAAGGCTCGCCGCCCGCGTGGAGAACGCTCCGCGTCCTCACGTCTGCGCTGCCTCGATGCGCCGGACGGCGTCCGTCGCGAGGTCACGGAGCTCCGGATCCCCGCCGCGCGCCACGGCGCGCAGCCTCGGGAGCGCTTCCGGATCGCCGAGCGAGCCCAGCGACTCGATCGCCTGCGCCGCGACCGGGGGAGCGCCGGTCGAGACGGCGTCGAGCAGCGCTCCCACGGCGTGGGAATCGTGGCGGCGCCCGAGGGCGCGGGCCGCGGCGCGCCCGACCGCGGCGCAAGGATCGCCGAGGAGCTGGCACAGCCAGGCGGCGCGCTCGACTCCGCTCGCCTGCTCGAGCGCCGCGGCGAAGGTCTGTCTCAACCCCGCGTCCGGGTCGCGCAAGAACGCCCGGAGCGGCTCGAGGCCGAGCGCGGAAGAGGCCTCAAGCCGCGCTCGGAGGGCGTGGGCTCGTACCCGGGGGTCCTCGTCCGCCAGGAGTACTACCGCGGTTTCGAGCCATACGCCGCGCTCGTTCAGGCTCATCGCGGCCGCGAGCCTCACGCCGGCGTCCGGGTCCGATACCGCCCCCTGAAACAGGTCGCCCGCACGGCGCGGGTCGCACACGCGGAGCGCCGCCGCGCGCGCCGGTCCGTCCTGGGCGCGCTCGAACAGCCGCTCGGCGTCGACTTCGTGCTCGCGGATCGCCCGGAGCGCCGTGAGCGCCGCCTGCCTCACGTCGGGATAGGGATCGGAGAGGAGCATCGACTCTAGAATGGGTCCGGCGCTGGCCCAGCGCATGAGGCCCAGGCCCTCCGCCGCCTGCGCGCGCACGTGCCCGATCGCGTCCCCTGAAAGCAAGAGCAGCGCGTTCGCGGCCCCCCGGCCGCCCGATCGGCCGGCGAGCGCCGCGGCGCGCTCGCGAACGAGCGCGTCCGAGTGGCGGGTCAGGCCGAGACAGACGTTCAGGGCTTCCTCCTCGCGTGCCGCGGCCACCCGGTCGAGCGCCAGGGCGGCCACGCCCGGGATCCGGTCCGCCGCCTCCGCGATCGAGCGGAGCGTATCCCCTTCCGCCCCGGCCGCGACCATCCCGAACGCCTCGCGCGCCCGCTCGCGGACGACGCGGTCCGGCGAGTCGAGGAGCATGAGAAGAAGCGCCGGGCCTTCGGGCGGCCGGAGCCAGGCGATGAGCGCGATGCCGGTTCGTTGGGCGCCGCGATCCCCGGACGCCACGAGGCCCCGGAGCCTCCGCTCGAGGAGGCCGGCCGGCAGACTCCCCGCCGGGACGGCCTGCGGCGCGCGCTCGTGGAGGTGGGCCAGCGCCGCGAGCGCCTCCGCTTCGACGGCGGGCACGCCGCACTGGAGGAACCTCACGAGCTCGGGAGTGGATCGCGCCGTGCCGTTCGCGCCCAGGGCGCGGATCACCGCGACCCGGACCGCCGGCTCCTCCTCCCCGAGCCGGTCCATCAAGAGCTCTTCCACGCCCGGATCCTCGAGCTTCGCCAGCGCGAGCGCGAGAGGTCCGGAGAGCTCGGGCCTCGACGCGAGGCATTCCGAGAGGGCGTCCGAAGCGCGGGGAATCCGAAGAGAAGCGAGCGCCTCCGCCGCGGAAACCACGACGTCGGGGGAGGGGTCTTCGAGAGCGGACGCGAGGAGATCGGGTGGGATGGGGTCCGGACGGCCCTGGATCAGGCTGACGGCGAGCGACCGGGTTTCGGGGTCTGGATCGAAAACGCGATCCTCGAGCGCCCGGCTCAGCTCCGCGCCGAAATCCTCGAGCCTCTGCGCCTCACGGGCTTTGGCGCCCGGATCGGCGCGCTGAAGCAATTCCGCCGCTTCCTTGCGGGCTTTGGGCATCTTATCCGCGCTCGACTCCGCATCCAGGGGGGAAGGGAACTCAGGGCGCCGGTAATCTTCTTACCAGCGACCTTTCGGCCCGGTCAAGCGGATTCCGGGCGTCCGCGCTCGGTCGGCGCGCCCTCCCGGGCCAGCCGGCGCAGGAGAAGGCGGCTCAGGACGCGGCGAACCTCGGGGCGGTCGTAGTATCGGTCCCGGATCCGGCGCCTGATTTCCGCCATCCGGGAGGAAGCCTCGATCTCCGGAGCTTCAATTGAGGTTGGCGGCACGGCTGCGGTCCCTCCGAATCGATGCGATCGCTTCGTTCCAACTGTCTTTCAAGTCGGCGAGCACCTCGGCGGCCTCGTCGAAGCGCCCCTCGGACGATTCGGAAATGCAGAAGTCCAGAATCCCGAGGACGCGTCCGGCGACCTCCTCGCTCGCGAGCTCCAGACACTGCATGGACTCGCGGAGCGCCTCCTCGACCACCGGTTGACTTCCCGTCCGGCAGCCGCGCAGGGCGCAATCCAGTAATGCCAGCACTTCGTCGCAACGGCGGAGCCACCGGTCCAGCTCCGCGGGGTTCTCCTCATAGGTCTGGCTCACTTCGGCGCGTTCCCCTCACCGTCGTTCTCTTCCGGCTTCAGGGCCTGGGCCCGGCGATTCTCCTCCTGGATCCGCTCGTAGATCTCCTCGCGGTGAACCTTCACGCTCGGCGGCGCGTCGATCCCGAGCTTCACGTGGTTTCCCTTCACCTCCACGATCGTGATCTTCACGTCGTCTCCGATCCGGATATTTTCGCCGAGTTTTCGGGTCAGGAGGAGCATCGTGCCCTCACTCTGTCTCCGGCGTCCTGCCGGGAGGCGCTTCGGCCGGAGCCGGTCTTGAGGCCGCGCCTCGTGCGCGTCCTCGCTCGGCTCGTCCTGATTTTTCTTCGGCAGGAGCGACCGGCTTCTGAACCCGGAATGCCCGTACGGAAGCCCCTCGCGGCGTCTCCGGTGCCACGAGGCCGGATCGAGCCAGGGCGTTCGTTGTCGCGTGGTTCGCACCCTGTTACGATCGGCCTTCGTGAGCCGAAACGCGCAGAGAGCCGCCGCGGGCGCGGTCTTCTTGGCGCTCGCGGCGTGGATCGTCTCCGCGTGCGGGCGCCTGGATCGTGGACCGGTCTCGGCCGACGGCGTGGTGTGGACGCGCGTCACGGCAATAGGATTGGGCGAGGCGGATCGGCCCGATTGGCTTGCCGATTCGATCGCGTTCCAGGTGCGCGTGCAGGGGCAGGATCTCGCGGCGGTCGGGGTCGAGGACGGAACCGGCATCCAGGTCCAGCCGCAGGCCAATGGCGCCGGATCGCGCGCCCCTCGGTGGGTGCGGAGCGGGCTCCTCATCGAGTCCTCCGATCTCGGCGGATCGGAAGACCTCTGGTACCGCGAGGTCGCGACCGGCGTCACGCGGCGACTCGAGGCGTTCCCCGGCATGGAATGGACTCCCGCGCCCCGCCCCGGGAGCCCCGGGATCGCCTACGTGGAAGGGGCCGATCCGGATTCCGGACGGCTCGTTCTCATCCCGGATACCTCGTCCGCACCTCTCGGGAGGATCGATCTCACCCCGGTGGGGCTCGCCGCGGGCGAGCCCGATTGGAATCCCGGCGGCGACGCGCTCTGCTTCAGCGCCGCGGGACCCAACGGTTCGAAGCAGATCTGGAGGCTTTCCCTGACCGACACGCTCGCGGTCCAGCTCACGGTCGCGGCCTCGGTCAACCCGCCGGCCGGCCCGACGATCGACCGGAGCCCGCGATGGAGCCCGGACGGGACCCGCATCTTGATGGTCTCGAATCGCGGCGGGCGCTGGGGGGTCTGGTCGCTGAGTCCGATGGGGGAAGCGCTTGGCCTCGAGGTCATCGCGCAGGATCTCCAGAGCTCCACCATCCGGCATGCAATCTGGTCTCCGGACGGAAGCGAGATTCTCCTCTCCTCGGACCGCGGCGGGGACCGGGCGCTCTGGAGACTTTCGAACCTGGGTCTCTGATCAGGCGGGATCGAGGCCGGGCAACTTGCGGAGGATGGCACGCGCGAACCGGCGCGCGCTCGCTTCACGGCCGCGCGCATCGGGGGCAGCCAGGATCGAATCGAGCAGCGAGCTCCCCACGATGACCCCCTCCGCTTTCCCCCGGTAACGCTCGATCGGAGTCTCCGGATCGATCCCGAAGCCCAGACAGCGCGGGAGCCCCGTCAGCGCGCGGCAGCGCTCGAGAATCGAATCCACCGTCGCGTCGCTTCCGCCGCGCCCGGTCACGCCGAGCCGGGCCACGACGTAGAGGAACCCGCTCGCGCTCTTGACGACGCGCGCGAGCCGGGAGGCGTCGGTCGTGGGCGCGACCAGCGCGATGGTGTCGATGCCGGCGTCGCGGACCTGCTTCCAGAGCTCGGGCTCTTCCTCCGGAGGCAGATCGACGAGCACGATTCCGTCCACGCCCGCGGCGGCGGCGTCCGAGGCGAACCGTTCGGCGCCGTAGCGAAGGATCGGATTCAGGTAGGTCATGAGCACGAGAGGGGTCGCATGGCGCGACCGCAGCCTCTTCGCCTGGCCGAGGACGTGCCCCAGGGTCACTCCCGCCCGTAGCGCCGACTCGGTCGTCCGTTGGATCGTGGGCCCGTCGGCGATCGGATCGGAAAAGGGCACGCCCAGCTCGAGCGCGTCCACGCCCTCCTCGCAAAGGACCGAGGCGAGGCGGTCCGATTCCACGAGGTCGGGAAATCCGGAAGTCAGGAAGGGGATGAACGCGCCGCGATGTTCGCCGCGCGCCGTTTCGAACGCGCGGCCGAGCCGGCCGTGCCCGGTCACCCGCCCAGGGCGGCCGCCCGCCGATACGCTTCGCGGGCCCGGGCCGGCAGCTCCTTCTTGTCGAAGGCGACGCCGAGGAGACGGTGGATCCGGGGATCGTCGGGCTTGAGGCGCGCCGCCGTCTCGAGCACCAGGATCGCCTGATCGACCGCCTCCTGGCTGTTGTACGCGACGCCGAGGTAATAGTGGAGGCGCGCGTCGTCGGGCTTTTTCTCGATCGCCTGCTTGAGCTCCGCCGCGGCGCGGGCATAGGCCCCGGTGCGCTGGTGCAGGAGTGCCAGGGCGTAGAGCGCTTCGACGTTTCCCGGGTCGAGCCGCGTGGATTCGAGAAGCGTGGCCTCTGCCTGAACCAGCTCGTCCTCGGCGAGGAGCGCCCATCCGAGGTTGAAGTGGGACTCCGGGGAATCCGGATCGAGCTCCACCGCCCGGCGGAATTCCTCGAGCGCCTCCTCGCGGAGACCCTCTTCGGCGAAGAGCGCGCCCAGGTTCGAGTGGGCCACGGCGCACGCGGGATCGGCCGCGACCGCGCGGCGGAGCGCCTCCACCGCCCCCGCCCGGTCGCCGCCGTCGGCGCGCGCGAGCCCAAGATTCACCCAGGCTTTGACGTGATCGGGCTTGAGCCGCACCGCCTCTACGTAGGAGGCCTCGGCCCGGCTCAGCACCCCTTGCCTCCCGTGGTGGAGGCCCTGCGCGTACCACGCTCCTACGTTCGTGGGATCGGACTCGAGCGCTCTCTGAAAGTAGAGGTCCGCTTCCTCGAAGCTGCGGGCGCGGGAGAGGAGATCGGCGAGAGACGTGAGCAGGTCGGCGTGGCGCGGATGGGTGAGGATTCCCTGGCGGAGGACGTCGATCGCACGGCCGCAGTGTCCTTCGAGCGCGAAGATTCGCGCCGCCTCGCGCGCCTGCTCGGGGTCCGAAGAGCCTCGAGCCAGCTGCTCCGCCAGGGCGAGGCCTTCTCCGCTCGAGGGTACCGCCCCGAGTGGAGCGTCCGTGATCGCCATCGGCAGAGCCCGATCCACGGGCGCAGCCTAGGGATCGCGCGAAGTGCGTGTCAACGAAAAAGGGTTACGGGATGGGTTCCAGATCGCGGGTGAAGGACTCGTCGAACCCCGTGGTCTTCTTTCCGTCCACGGATTTCTTGCGAGGCTCGTCGGAGTCGACTCGAATCGATATCTCCACCGTGAGCGTGACGCGTCCCGAGCGGGGAAGCGCGCCGAGATCGATCGGAATCGAGACCCTCCGGGCGTCTCCCGAGTCCGTGGAGTACCGGACCGAGGGCGCGCTCGAGGCGAGCGAGCCCGGCTCGCGCTCGAAGTCGCCGATGCGTTCCTCCGCCGCCGGCGCGCTGAGTGCCACGGGCGGGCGCGCGGGCTCTTCGGGGGGAGGATGCGCGATCAGGTCCTCCTCGGTGAGCACCAGCTCTTCCTCGGCGTTGAGCGGCCTGGGGAAATCCGCCACCGGCACCTCTTCGACCAGTGCCTCGTCCCCGAGGAGGGGGGTCGGCTCGAATACGCTCGGCGCCGCGATCGATCCGGCCGCCGGGGGCTGCGCGGGCTCTTCCGGTGCCTCGGTTTCCGCTTCCTGCTCCTCGGGCTGCCCCTTGCCGCGCTTCAGGTATTTCAGGAGGTTCCCGCCGGTGGCCGCGCGCTCCTTCCGGGACGCGGCGTCTTCGGCCCGCGCCTTCTCGGCCGAAGCTTTCGCCTTCGCGAGTCCCGCGACCGCCCCCTTGTCCTTCTCGAGCACGTCCTTCGAGATCTTCGCGAGCAGGAGCTTCGAAATCCCGCGCAGGGTTTCGAACACCCCGGTTCCGTTCGCCGCCTGCGCCTCGAACCAGGGAACGTTCAGCCGATTCAGCTCGCGGTTCATGTCCGCGATCGGCATCGCGGTCGGAAGGTCGCGCTTGTTGAACTGAAGCACGAGCGGAATCGTCCGGATGTCGATCCCGTACGCTTTGAGATTCATCTCGAGGTTCGCGAAGGACTCACGATTTTCCGTCATCTTGTCCGCGGCGGAGTCCGCGACGAAGACGACAGCGTCGACTCCCTTCAGCACGAGCTTCCGCGTGGCGTTGTAGTACACCTGTCCGGGTACGGTATAGAGGAGCAGGCGGGTCTTCATGCCCTGGAGGTCGCCCAGGTCCAGCGGGAGCAGATCGAAGAAGAGGGTGCGGTCGGTCTGGGTCTTCATCGAGACCATGCGTCCACGATTCGTCTCCGGGACGCTGTCGTAGATCTTTTCGAGGTTCGTCGTCTTTCCGCTGAGACCGGGCCCGTAATACACGATCTTCGCGTTGATCTCGCGTCCCGAATAGCTCACCACCACCATGGCGTCGCTCCTCGATTCTCTTTGGTTTCGTATCCGGACCGGATCCGCGGCGGATCGGGTGACTCGCGGCCGGTACCGGGCTCCGTGGTTGGGAGCACGATACGTGCCGCCGTGTCTCGGGAAAGAGAACGGTGGGTGGCGGCTTCATCTTTAGGAAAAATGCTGCTTCGTTCGGGTGGGTTCCCGGCGGAAGGGGCCCACCACGAGGGTGCGGGCGGAGAATCATGCAGTTCGCACGGCGACTGACAGATAGCGGTCCCGCGCCGCCGCGGAGGTCCGTCAGACTCGGGGATCGCGCCGGATCCAGACTCCCTGTCGTTCCTTGATCTGGAGCTGGGGCGCTGAGGGATCCGAAACGCTTTCGTAGTGGCGAAGGAGGAGCTCCTTCAATACCGGGTAATCGGGCGACGGAAAGTATCGGCTCACGCGGCTGAACATGCCGTCGCGTTCGGAATAGCGGAGAAGATCCACTTCGGTGACCCGTTCGTACTGGTTCTCGCCGTAGGCCGCTTCCGGCGTCTCGTCCACGTCGATCCAGAGCGACGCCACGCTGCGCGTCACTTCGAATCGGTGCTTGGTCCGCATGAGAAATTCCCAGAGCCCGAAGATTTCCAGCGGGACGTACCGGACCGTCGCGTCCGCGGCGGAATCCGGTCTCCGAATCTCGCACCGCACCAGCTTCCGACTCGCCATCGATACCCCCTACGAAGGGACCGCCTCATGGCATACGCGTTGCACTTGCAATCGTTCCAGAGCTGAGCCAGACGCCCGCGAGAGCGTGCGGTAACGTCTCGCACGTGTCCCGACATCCCGAGGAGGACGCCATGAAACCGGATCCGCACTCCCCCGCCGCGAGGAACACCGCGAGGCGCGCGACGGAAGTCTATTGCCGGCGCGACAATCGCGTGTACGCGGTCTGCCCGCACGTCGCGGCCGGGTCGCGCTGTCGCTGCCTCTCCGAGGTCGAGACGGCGGACGCGCTCTTCGAGTCGGATGGAACGGACGCCACCTTCGGCCACTGAGACGCTGGCTCAATTCATCCCACCGTGGGTGAAATGACGCCATCGCGGCCCGGACTCTAGGCGAAGGATTCGCCTCAAGTCAAACAAAAGCCCTCCTGTCCTTGACGGTTCCGGAGCCGCTCGTGTAGCGTCCCTTCGTGCCGGTCTCCCGCCATGAGTTCCACGCGGCGCGCCCGTGATTCAGAGCCTCCTGATCGAGGTGGCTCTCGCGATCGCCCCCAACCTTCCCGATTCCGCGATCGAGTCCCTTGCGCGCGCGACGTCGCGTCTCGAGTTCGCGTTTCCATCGAGGCGCCGCCGGGCGGTGGAATCGAATCTCGGGTGGATCGCGAAGTCGGGGAGGCTCCCGGCGTGCCGCCCCCCGGCGCTCCGCCGCACCGCCCGCTCCATCTTCGAGAGCTATCACCGCTTCGTTCTGGAATACCTGGCGCAGCGCTCCCTCGATTCCCGCGGGCTCGACACGCGATTCCGTTTTCGGGGCATGGAAATTCTCTATGAGGCGCTCGGGCGCGGGCGGGGCGCGGTCGTCGCGGCGCCCCACGTGGGGAACTGGGAGCTGGCCGGGATCGCGATCGCGCGACTTGGATTCCTCGTCCACGTCGTGACCGGAGTGCAGTTCCATGCGCGCGTCACGAACGCCGCGCGCCGGCTCAAGGAACGCGAGCGGATTCTCGTGAGCACTCCGGACGATGGGTTCCGGCCGCTGCTCCACACCCTGAGGCGCTCCGGCATCGTGGTGCTGCTCACCGACGGCGACGTGTTCACGCGGTCGCTCAAGACAGAGTTCTTCGGCCGCCGCGTGCCGTTTCCGACGGGCCCGGCGCTCCTCGCGCGCCGCGCCGGCACAGCGCTCGTCCATGCCCATGCCGAACGGATCGCTTCCGGCGATCACGTCGTGGCGTTCGACGGGATGGAATCGCCCCAACCGGAGCTGCCGGTCAAGGAGGACGTGCGCCGCATGACCCGGCGCGTGGCGTTCTATCAGGAAAAGACCATCACGGACCACCTGGACCAGTGGTGCATCTTCCGTCCCCTCTTTTCGAACGGCGATGGCGCTTAAGATCGGGATCCTGAGCCAGGCCTACCACCCCGCGGTGGGCGGCGTCACGGAACACGTGGACGCGAGCGCTTCGGCGCTCCGGGAACGCGGGCACGACGTGGCCATCATCACCGCGCGGTTCTCCGGCGAGTCCCCGGAATTCGGGCGGAACGGCGCGAACGGGCACGCGCGCCGCGTGCATCGGATCGGCTGGAACGTCGCGGTCCCCTACAACGGCGCCGAAAACAACATCACGGTGGGCTTCGGCCTCCGCGAGAAGCTCGAGGAAATTCTGGAACGGGAGCGCTTCGACATCCTCCACGTTCACTGCCCGGTCTCGCCCGTGCTCCCGCTCCTGGCGCTCCAGATCGCCCGCCAACCGATCGTCGGCACCTTCCATTCCACCGTAACGTCGGATCTCGCGTTCCGCCTCTTCCGCAGGGCGCTTCTCCCTTCCTATCGCCGGATCGACCGGACGCTCGCGGTCTCGGAGGCGGCGCGCTCCTGCGTGCTCCGCCACTTCCCCGGACCCGTCGACATCCTCCCGAACGGAGTGAACCTGGACCGATTCCGTCCGGGATTGAAACGGCTCGAGCGGTTCGACGACGGAACCCCGAACATTCTCTTCGTGGGACGTCACGATCCGAGGAAAGGACTCCCGGATCTGATGGCGGCGTGCGCGGCGCTCGCCCGCGACTCGGTCCGCTTCCGTCTCATCATCGTCGGGGACGGCCGTCTGAGGCGGCGGATCGAGGGGATGGCCCGCGGGGCGCTCGAGGGACGCGTCCATTTCGAAGGACGGGTGAGCAACGAGAACCTACCGCGCTACTACGCTTCCTCCGACGTCTTCTGCTCCCCGGCGCGCGGAGGAGAGAGTTTCGGAATCGTGCTGCTGGAGGCGATGGCCTCGGGAGTCCCGATCGTCGCGACGAACCTTCCCGGTTACCGGAGCGTGCTCACGCCGGGCTCGCAGGGCCTCGCGGTCCCGCCGCGCCAGCCCGGCGCGCTGAGGCAGGCGCTCGAAACCCTCCTGAGCCGCCCGGATCTCAGGAGGGAAATGGGCGCGCGGGGGATCGAGACCTCCCGGCGGTACGCCTGGCCTTCGATCGCCGAGCGGCTGGAGGAGATCTACGTCTCCGTCGCGGGCCGCGTCGGCACGGCTCCCAGGATCCGGGGCTCGAGCGTGGTGCCTGCGTTCCTCGAGCCCGCGAGGAGTTGAGCCTGGCCTTATCCGCCCGATGAAGGGCGCGGGCTGGCACCTTTTCCGGAGCGGCAGTTTTCGGGCGCTCTGGCTCGGCCAGTTCGTCTCCATCTTCGGCGACCGGCTCCACTACTTCGCGCTTCTCGCGCTGATCGTCGAACGCGCCCACGATCCGCGGAATCCCGCGCCCGAGCTCGCGCTGGTCCCGGCTGTGAGCTTCCTTCCCACGATCCTGGTCGGGCCCCTCGCGGGAGCGCTCGTCGATTCCTGGCAGACGCGAAGCGTCCTCGTCCTATCGGACTTCATCCGGGGATGCCTCGTCCTCCTGATCCTGCCCGCGGTCGCGTTCGGGGGTCTCCCCGCGGCATTCACACTCGTCTTCCTGCTCTACGTCGCGAACACCTTCTTCCTCCCGGCCCGCTCGGCCATCGTCCCCGATATCGTCCAGGACCACGAGCTCATGGAGGCGAACTCGCTCTGCACGCTCGCGGGAGTGGCGGCGACGATTGCGGGCGCGGCCCTGGGGGGCATCCTCGTCGACCGCGCGGGCTGGCGGTTGGGATTCGCGATCGACGCGGTCACCTACTTCGTGTCGGTGGGATTCCTCGCCGCGATGAGACCCAGACCGCGCGAGCGCCGCCCGACCCCCAAGACCTGGGCCCTTGTCTATCGCGCGCTCGGACGCGACGTAAGGGAGGGAGCCCGTCTCACGGTGGGAAACCGCGCGGTGCTGGGATCGGTCCTGGCGCTCGTCCTTCTCTGGGTCGCCGGGGGAGCGCTTCACGTCGCGGGAACGGTGCTCCTTCGCCAGCGCATGAGCGCGTTCGTCTCGGGGACGGGCGGCGTACTCTCGGCGGTGGGGTTCGGGATGGTCGCGGGCACGCTGTTCACCGCCTGGCGCGGACGGCTGTGGCCCCCGAGGCTCCTGATCGCGACCGGGCTCCTGGGCACGGGCGTGGCGCTCGCGGTCTTCTCGCGGGCCGTCTCGTTTCCGGCGCTCGCGGCGGTGGGGTTCACCGCCGGCATCTTCGTCGCGCTGCTCCTCGTCACCACGGAGGCGGTGGTGCAGGCGTCGGTCGGCCCGGAGGCGCGGGGGCGCGTCTTCGCGCTCCGCGATTTCTCGACGCGGGTGGCCGTGCTCGCGACCGCCGGCGTGTTGGGGATCGCGCTGGGGCGCTCGTGGCTGACCCCGGGAATGGCCGTCGTCGGAGCGGGCGCGCTGCTGGCCGGGGCTGGAATCTGGATTGCGCTCAGGTGGAAGCGGTGAGACCCGGGAGGGAGAAACCCTCGTTCCTTAGAAGACCTTCTTTCCTTCCGCGAGCATCTCGTTCAGCGCGTCGCGGAAGTAGGGCGTCGCGTTCGCCATCTCGGGCGTCACGCGCTCCTTGTAGACCTCCCACGATTTCTTGATCTCGTATCCGAGCACGGCGACCAGGTTGCCCTCCTTGACTCCGCGGTCGCGCTTTTCCTTGTTGTAGATCGCGATGTCGGAGGCGAGCACGCGCGCGAGACGCCGCGCCCGCTCGTGCTTCAGGCGCTCCGCCTCGGGAAGCCCTGCGGGGATTCCGGCCGACGGGGTGACTCCTGCCGTGGGTGCCGCGGGCGCGGGTGCCGGGTCCTGCCGCGGCTCGGCCGCCGGCGGGCGCTGTGCGGACTCGGCCGCCGGCGGGTCCTGCCGCGGCTCGGCCGTCGGCGGGCGCTGTGCGGGCTCGGCCGGCGCGGTCCGGACCGGGGCAGGAGACGCCGCGGGCGCGCGTTCCCACGCGGACGCATCGGGCTCAACCCCCGCAGGCACGCTGGAGGCGAAGGCCGTGGCGAAGCGTTCGATCTCGGTCGGCGCGACCTGCTCGGGCGCGCCCTCGGACGCAGGCGGCGCGGGAGCCCCCGTCGGCTCGGACGCGTCCGGCGGAGACGGAGGCGCCGCCGTCGGAGGCGCTACCGGAGGAGCCGCGGGGGGGACCGGCCTGGCCTCTTGGGGAGTCGGGGGAATCAGCGGGAGCTCGGAGGGAGCCAACGACGCAGCCCCTCGCTCTATGGAAAATACCGCCTGGCACTTGCGGCAGCGCACGCGCGCGCCCTGGATCGGAATCTTCTCATCCGCGATGGTATAGCGAGCGCCGCAGGCGCTGCATACGACTTGCATCCATACACTCCTGTTCGTCGAGCTGCTCCAGCGGTTCCCGAAGGCCTCGTCGAAGGCATCGGATTCGGACAGACGGTCGCCAACTCTATCGGCTTCCAGCCGCCCATCTTTCGGGGAATCATCTACCCGCTCTCCAAGTACCGGTCCGCGCCCGCGAAATGGGCCTCGATCCAGCTCTTGAGCTTGGCTTCCCCTCCCTTGCCCTCCTCTTCGGACAGGAGCTCCTGGGCGAGGGCGCGCGCCCCCTCGATCAGGTCGAGATCCCGCATCGCGTCCACCGCACGGAACTCCGGGAAGCCGTGCTGGGAGGTTCCCAGCAGCTCTCCCGGGCCTCGGAGCTTCAAGTCCTCCTCGGCGAGTTGCTGCCCGTTTTCGACCCGGCGAAAGATTTCGAGCCTTTGCCGCGCGACCTCCCCGGTTCCCCTTCCGAGAAGGAGCACGCATCGGCCCGGCCGGTCGGCACGACCGACCCGTCCCCGAAGCTGGTGGAGCTGGGCCAGGCCGAAGCGCTCCGGGTGCTCGATCACGATGAGCGTGGCGTCGGGGATGTCGAGCCCCACCTCGACGACCGTGGTCGCCACGAGGATCCTCGCGTCCCCCGAGCGGAACCGCTCGATCGCGAGCCGCCGATCCGCGGGCTTGAGGCGTCCGTGAATCAGCACCACGCCGGCTTTCGCGAGGCGGCCCACACCCGCGAGCTTCTCCGCCATGGCGGCGGCGGATTTCAGATCGGTCGTCTCGCTCTCCTCGACGACCGGGTACACGACGAAGGCGCTCCCACCGCGCTCCACCTCCTCGCCGAGAACCCGCACCAAGGACTCGATCCCTCCCGCGCGGGCGAACGTGGTCGCGACCGGAGCGCGCCCCGGCGGGCGTTCGGTGAGAAGGGAGAGATCGAGATCGCCGTAGAGCGTCATCGCCAGGCTTCGCGGGATCGGGGTTGCCGTCAGCACCAGGAGGTGCGCGTCCCGCACGTCGCTGCTCTTGGAGGCGAGGGTGACCCTTTGGCGCACTCCGAAGCGGTGCTGCTCGTCCACCACGACGAGCCCGAGGGAATCGAAGCTCAAGTCGCGTTCGAGGAGCGCGTGGGTCCCGATGATGAGGGGAGTGTCCCCCGACGCGATCCCCGTCAGGATGCGGTCTCGTTCTTGAGCCTTCGTGGCGGCGGTCAGGAGGGCGTATCGAACGCCGCTGGGTTCGAGAAGCCGCGCGGCCGTGTCGGCGTGCTGCTCCGCCAGGAGCGCCGTGGGCGCAAGGATCGCGGTCTGCGTCCGGGCACCCGCGGCGCGGACCGCGGCGGCCAACGCGAGCACCGTCTTCCCGGAACCGACGTCGCCCAGGAGGAGCCGGCGCATGGGCACGTCCTGGTCCAGGTCGCGCTCGATCGCGGCGAGTGCAACCTCCTGCGAACCGGTCAGCGTGAAGGGGAGCGATTTCCGGAACTGCCCGGCGAGCGGGGCGCCGCTTCCCAAGGGATGCGCCGCGCGCCTGCCGCGGTGCCGCGCGCGCGCGTAGAGGAGCGAGATCTGCACCCGGAGGAGCTCCTCCAGGGCGAGCCGGCGCCTCGCGGGCTCGGCGTCCTCGGGGCGCTCCGGGACATGGACCTGCTCGAGGGCGTCCCGGAGCGCGGGAAGGCCGCGCTCGCGCCGCCATGCCTCCGGGACCGGGTCTTGGATCCCGGGGAGCTTCCGGAGCGCGTCCAGGACCCGCGCGCGAAGCCAGCGCTGGGTGACTCCCTGCGTGAGTCCGTACACCGGCGTGACGCGCGCGAAGCGCGGTTCTGCTCCTCCGTTTTCCTCCGCCTCGAATTCTGGGTTGTGCATCTCCAGCCCGTGGAAGGGCTCGACCGGACCCGAAAAGTAGTAGCGCGCGCCCGCCTTGAGCGCGCGCTCGACGTAGGGCTGGTTGAACCAGACCACGCGCAAGGCGCCCGTTCCGTCCTGGACCATTCCCGTGACGTCGCGCCGGCCTCGCAGGCGGCGCTCGAGGCGAAGGGTGGCCAGGGTCCCGAGGACGGAGGCCTCCTGATTCGGCTTCAAGAATGCGATCGGCGTGATGCTGCGCCGGTCGCGGTAGCTTCGCGGGACGTGGAAGAGGAGGTCTCGGAGGGTGCGGATATCGAGCTTGGCCAAGCGCCTGGCCATTTCGGGCCCGACGCCGCTCAGGAAGCGCACCGGATCGTTGAGCGAAGGCATCGCAGCGATGCTAGGGGCCGCCTCGCGGCGATGTCAAACAGGTTGCCTCGGGGGAAGGGTACGGCTACAATCCTTCGCCTACGTCGATCCTCAGGAGGATTTCTTCTTTATGGCTAAGATCTGCGACATCTGCGGCAAGGGCGTACAGCACGGACAGAACGTGAGCCACGCCCACAACGTGACCAAGCGCCGCTGGGAAGTCAATCTTCAGACCGTGCGCGCGGTCGTCCAGGGAAAGCCCCGCAAGCTCCGCGTCTGCACCCGCTGCATCCGTTCCGGCGCCGTCCAGAAGGGAATGCCTGCCAAGGCAGAGCAGCGCGCCCGGAGCGTCTGAAACCCGGCGCCCCCCGCCCTGATCGTAGTTGTTCGAACCCCGAGCCCCGCTCGGGCCCGCTTCAGTCCATTTGCTTCCGCATGAAGGCCGGCACGTCCATGTTGTCCCGGGTGATGGAGCGTCCCCCGAAGGGACGGCGCGGCGACGCGGGCGCCATCCGGTATCCCGGACGCGCCGCTGCCACGGCTCCTTCTTCCTCGGGAAGAGACTCCTCCAGAGGCGACCGGACCACGGCCGGCCTCACGGCGCGCTCGCGCGGCTCCATTTCGTAGATCCTGGGCTGAGGCCCGTGCGCGGCGGCCGGCACTCCCATCGGCCGCTGCTTCGACTCCCCTTTCCCGAACCCGGTCGCGATCACCGTGATCGAGAGACCATCCCCCATGTGCTCGTCGATCACCGCGCCGAAGATCACGTTGGCGTCGTGCCCCGCGGCATCGACCACGACGGTCACCGCCTCGTTGATCTCGTGGAGCGTCATCGACTCGCCTCCGGTGACGTTCACGAGCAGCGCTTCGGCGCCGGAAATCGAAACGTCGTCGAGCAGCGGGCTCGAGACCGCCGATTGGGCCGCTTCGTACGCCCGGTTCGGCCCGGTCGCGTGCCCCGCTCCCATGAGCGCGTTCCCGCGCTCCGCCATGACCGTCTTCACATCGGCGAAGTCCAGGTTCACGAGGCCGGGGACCGTGATCAGATCCGAGATTCCCTTCGTCGCGTGATGCAGCACCTGGTCCGCCACGCGGAACGCCTCCTTGAGCGGCGTGGTGCGGTCCACGATCGTGAGCAGCCGCTGGTTCGGGATCACGATCAGCGTATCCACCCGTTCCCGGAGCTCGCGCAGCCCGTCCTCGGCGAGCTGCATACGACGCCGCCCTTCGAACTCGAACGGCCGCGTCACGACCGCGACCGTGAGCGCCCCCTGTGCCCTCGCGATGCGCGCGACCACGGGCGCAGCACCCGTGCCCGTCCCGCCGCCCATGCCGGCGGTCACGAACACCATGTCGGCTCCCTCGAGCGCCTGCGCGATCTGGGCTTCGTCCTCCTCCGCCGCATCACGCCCGACGTTCGGGTTCGCGCCCGACCCGAGCCCCTTCGTGACGCCCGCCCCGAGTTGGAGCTTCCTCGGGCTGAACGATTGATCCAATACCTGCGCGTCGGTATTGGCCGCGATGAATTCGACCCCGTTGAGCCCGGACTCGATCATCCGATTCACCGCGTTTCCACCCGCACCTCCGACACCGATCACCTTGATCGAGGCCCCCAGCACCACCTTCCCGTCATCGATCAACTCGAGCATCGCGTGACTCCTCCCTCCTCCGCTGGCGTCAAACCAGCTCCTCGATCCACCGCTTCAACCCGAACGAAATACGGCTCAACACCCCCCGCTCGGCCGCGCTCGGCCGCGCACCCATCATGTGGGCGTGGATCGCCAGACCCACCCCCGTCGCGAATCGCGGATCGCACACCGCCTCGGTCAGGCCCGTGATTCCCATCGGAACCCCGCGCCGGACCGGCATCTCGAAGACCTGCTCCGCTAATTCGGTCATCCCTTCCAAGAGTGAGGCACCGCCGGTCAGGACCACGCCGGCGCCGAGCAGATCGGCGACGTGGTTCTTCCGGATTTCCTTCTTCCCCAGCTCGAAGATCTCCTCGATCCGGGGCTCGATCATCATCGCGAGCATGTGACGCGAAACCTCGCGGTCCTGCCTCCCCCCCACGCTCGGTACCTGCACAACTTCCTTGGGGCTCACCATCGAGGTGAGCGCGCACCCGCTCTGGAGCTTGAGCTGCTCGGCGCGCTCCACCGGAGTCCTGAGCCCGATCGCGAGATCGTTGGTCACGTTGGCCCCGCCCAGGCCGATCACGGCGGTGTGGCGCACGCTCCCCTCGTAGAAGATCGCGACGTCGGTCGTCCCTCCGCCGATGTCGAACAGCGCGACCCCCAGATCGCGTTCGTCCGCGGCCAGGACCGCGTCCGCCGAGGCGAGCGGCTCCAGCACGAGCTCCTCCACCTGGAGCCCGGCCCGCTCCGCGGCGCGGATCACGTTGCGGCACGCGGAAGCGGCGCCGGTGATGATGTGGACCTCCGCCTCGAGCCGGACGCCCGACATTCCGACGGGGTCGCGGATGCCGTCCTGGTCATCCACGATGAATTCTTGCGGAAGCACGTGGAGGATTTCCCGGTCCGTGGGGATCGCGACGGCCTTGGCCGCCTCGATCACGCGCTCGAGGTCGTGCGGCCGGATCTCCGCGTCCTTGCGCGAGACCGCGATCACGCCGCGGCTGTTGATCCCGCGGATGTGGTCCCCGGCGATCCCGGCGAACACCCCGCGGATCGTGCGGCCCGACATCCGCTCCGCCTCCTGGACCGCGTGCTGGATCGACCGTGTCGTCTTCTCGAGATTCACGACGACGCCGCGCTTGAGTCCGTCGGAGGGCGCTTCGCCCACGCCGATGATGCGGATCCCTTCCCCGTCCTCCTCGGACTCCGCGACAATGGCGGTGATCTTCGTGGTGCCGATGTCCAGCCCAGCGTAGATTCTCGCTTCCGCCATCAGGTCCCTCCGGTCACACCTTGTCCCGCACAGCCGGTACCTCGCCCAAACTGTCTGGAGCGCACCGGACGATCACCTGTCCCCGATATCGGGCGTCCAACACCAGTACCCTCCGATCACGATCGCGCAGGTCGCGGAGCGTGGCCGCGAGCGCTTTCAAGCAACGCCGCGTCACACGCTCCGGATCGATCAGGATCGGGATCTGATCCCGCGAGGTTCGGAGCACGAACCACCGGGGATCGCTCGCGACGATCTCGGAGATCTCGGGCAGGAGCCCGACGTCCGGCGCCTCGAGCAGCGCCACGATACGCAGCACGTCGGCGAACCGGGACGCCAGTACCTGCGTTCCCGGACGGTGGGACGCGACCCCCGAGAGTCCGGTCACGACCGGCCGGTCGGCGATCAACCCCCGTGCGAGCGGAGGAAGAACCGTCCCGGTGGAGTCGACCTCCAGGAGCTTTCCCGCGTTCAGGAGCACGAACGGCCGGCGCTCCCGTACGGAGACGCGGACCGCGGCCGGAAGGAACTCCACCTTCGCGCTCTCGATCCGCGGATTGCGCCGGAGCGAGCGCACAATCTCGGCGGGCCGCACCTCGAAGAGGCTCTCCCCCGACTGGACCGGGATCGCCGGGCGGACCTCCTCGGGAGAGAGGTAGAGAAGGCCGGTCACCTCGACACGCCCCGCCTGGAAGAGCGGGAGCCTCCCGAGAGCGCGCGCGGCAAGCGGCCAGAGCTTCGCCAGCCCCGCGAGCGCCACCAAGAGCAGGAGCGTCGCGAGCAGGATTCTGCGATTCCTCCTGCGCCGCTCGGGCTGCTTGAGGCGCGCGGTCGTGCGGCAGCCCGCCCTCACGCGGCCCCTCCCCGCGTCAGCTCGCCCACGCGATAGACGTCCCCCGCTCCGATCGTGACGAGGAGATCTCCCTGGCGCAGGATCTCGCGAGCAATCTTCGCGGCCTGGCCGAAATCCGCCGCCATCCGCACCGACGCCGTCCCGTTCGCGCGGATGCCCTCGACCAGGATCTCGGAGGTAATGCCCGGGATCGCGCTCTCGCCAGCGGGATAGATGGGCAGGAGCACCAGCTCCGAGACGCCGGTGAAGCAGGTCGCGAAACGGTCGCGCAGCGCCTGCGTGCGCGAGAATCGGTGCGGCTGGAACACGGCGACGATCCTCCTGCCGTAGGTGTCCCGGAGCGCCTGGACCACGGCTTCGATCTCCGTGGGATGGTGCCCGTAGTCGTCCACCCAGAGCGCTCCCCGTACTTCACCGCGAACTTCGAGCCTCCGGCTCACGCCCGTGAACTCGTGCAGCGCTTCCCGGATCTTGGAAATGGGGATTCCCAGCTCCCATCCCGCGACGGTCGCGGCGAGCGCGTTCCGCGCGTTGTGGGTGCCGGTGACCCGGAGCTCGAAGACCCCCTCGTCGCGGCCGCGCGCCCGAAGCCGGTACCGCACGCCGCGCGCGTCCACGTGCAGCTCGGACCCTTCAAAGTCCGCGTCCTTGGTGAATCCGTACGTGAGCAGCCGCCGCTTCACCCGGGAACGGAGCGGGGCCACGTTGGGATCATCGTGCGGCAGAACCACCGTGCCGTAGAAGGGGACCCGGTTCACGAAATTCAGGAACGTCTCCTGCACGTGGGCGAGATCCTTGTAATAGTCCAGGTGCTCGGCGTCGATGTTCGTCACGACCGCGACCGTCGGCGTGAGCAGGAGGAAGCTGCCGTCGCTCTCGTCCGCCTCGGCGACCAGGAACGGGCCGTGGCCGAGCCGCGCGTGCGCGCCCACCGCCTTCACTCGCCCTCCGACGATCACGGTGGGATCGAGCCCTCCGTGCGCCAGGATCTCGCCGACCATCGACGTGGTCGTCGTCTTTCCATGGGCGCCGGCCACCGCCACCGAGTACTTGATCCGCATCAGTTCGGCCAGCATCTCGGCCCGGGGGATGACCGGGATCGAGCGCTCGTGGGCGCGCTGGATCTCGGGGTTCGATTCCGCGATCGCGGTCGAGGCGACCACGACGTCCGCCCCTTCCACCTGCTCCGCGCGATGACCGACGAAGATACGCGCGCCGAGCGACCGGAGCCGTCCCGTGGGCTCCGATTCCTTCAGGTCCGATCCCGAGATCTGGTAGCCCAGATTCAAGAGCACCTCCGCGATCCCGCTCATCCCGCTGCCGCCGATCCCCACGAGGTGAATCCTCCGGATCCTTCCGTACATGCGCTCTCAGCTCTCGCGCGGAATCGGGCTCGCATGGACCAGCGCCTCCATGGAACGCGCGATGCGCTGGGCCGCGTCCACCCGCGCGAACGCCCGCGCGTTTCTTCCCAGGCGGCGGAGCCGAGGCTCGTCGCGGAGCAAAGACTCGATCTTCTTCGCCAGGGTCTCCGGCGTCAGATCCTTGTCGGCGATCACCAGGGCGGCGTCCCGATCCACGAGCCCCCGCGCGTTGTGCGTCTGGTGATCCCGGGTCGCGTGGGGGTAGGGCACGAGGATCGAGGCGATGCCGCACGCGGTCAGCTCGGCGATCGTCATCGCGCCCGCCCGGCAGACCGCGATATCCGCGACCGCGTACGCTTTCTCGATCGCCTCCAGATAGGCGAAGACGCGAATTTTGATCGGAAAGCTCCGGAACCGGCTCTGCATCGCCTCGAAATCCTCCGCTCCCGTCTGCCAGATCACTTGCAGGGACGGCATCTGCTTCAGGTGTTCCAGCGCCCCCTCCATCGCCCGGTTGATGCTCGAAGCGCCCCGGCTCCCGCCGAAGACGAAGAGCGTCCGCTTCTCGGGGTCCAGACCGAACACTTCGTAGGCGCTCGATCTATCTTGCTGCAGCAGGGAGCGGCGGATCGGATTCCCCGAGACGCGGAGGTTGTTCTTGCGCCGGAAGTATCCCCGCGACTCCAGAAAGCTGATGTGAACCTCGGTCGCGACCAGGTTGAGCCAGCGATTGGTCGCTCCCGGTATCGAGTTCTGCTCCTGGATGATCACCGGGATCCCGAACAACCTCGCGACCAGGATCACCGGGGCGCTCACGTAGCTCCCCGTCCCCACCACCACGTGCGGCTTCAGATCCACGATCAGGCGGAACGACTGCGCCAGACCCCTGGCCAGCCCGAACGCCGCGCGGAACCACCCGAGACCCGGCCGCCGCGGAAGCCCGCGCGCCGCGATCGTCTGGAGCTCGAACCCCGCGCGCGGCACCGCCTTCGTCTCGGGTCCGCGGTTGGTCCCCACGAACACCACCTTCGAGTCGGGGTGGGTCCGCATCCACTCCTCGGCAATGGCGATGCCCGGATACAGATGCCCGCCGGTTCCTCCGGCGGCGATCAGCACGCGGATCGCACCGGCGCTAGCGGCCACCCGTGCGTTTCCGCGTTGCGGAGCGGGCTCCGGGGCCGGTTCGAATTCCGGTTTTGGTCTGACTTGCGACGTTGAGTAGGACACCGACCACCCCCAAATTCACGACCAACGCCGAACCTCCATAGCTCAGGAACGGAAGCGGCAATCCGGTCGTCGGGATGATCCCGGTCACCACCGAGAGATTCATCCCGACGTAAACGGCGAGACTCACGGTCGAACCGGCCGCGAGCAGAAATCCGAAACGGTCCGGCGCCTTGCCCGCGATCTTGAGCCCGCGCAGGAAGAGCACCGCGAAGGCGGCCAGCACGGACACGGTGCCGACGAGTCCGAGCTCCTCGCCGATCACGGCGTAGATGAAATCGGTGTGCGGGTCCGGGAGGAAGAAGAACTTCTGCATTCCGCGCCCCGGACCCTCTCCAAAGATTCCCCCCGATCCGAGCGCCACGATCGATTGGTGGAGCTGCCAGCCCTTTCCCTGCACGTCGACCCCGGAGGACCAGTGCGAGATCCATCCCTGCACGCGATCCAGCATGTACGGGTGGCGCAGGACCTGGAAGGAGGCGAGGAGCGCTCCCGCCCCGGCGAGAATCCCCAGATGGCGGGGACGGGCGCCGGCGAGGTGGAGCATGAGGAAGCCGGTCACGAGGAGCGCGATCGTGCTGCCGAGGTTGGGCTGTTTCAAGATGAGGATCGCGATCAGGCCGAGCACACCCGCCGCCGGGAGCACGCCGTCGCGGAAGGAGCGGATCCGGTCCCCTTTCCGGTCGAGGAGCTTGGCGAGATAGATCACGCAGGTCGCGCGGGCGATCTCCGTGGGCTGGAGCGTGAACTCGGCGACGGAGAGCCAGCGGTTCGCGCCGCGCACGCCGGCGCCTCCCAGAACCACGAGTATTGTCAGGAGCCCGACGCTCACGGCCAGGGCCCAGGGCGCGATCGGGACCAGGCGGCGGTAGTCGAGCCGCGCTAAGAAGAGCATCACGAGGAGCCCGAGCACGAGCCGCACCGCCTGCCGCTTCAGGAAGAAGAACTGCGAGTGGTACCGGTCCGCGCCCAGGACCGCGCTCGAGGAATAGACCATGACGAGCCCCAGGGCGAGGAGCCCCATGACAGGCAGGAGAATCCCCCAGTCGAGCTTCCGCGGAGCCGCGACGGCGGTGCTCATCGGCGCGCCTTCGTCAGCGAACGTTTCATCTCGAGCACCGCGGCCTCGAACCGCGCGCCGCGCTCCTCGAAGTTCCGGAACATGTCGTAGCTCGCGCAGCCCGGGGAGAGGAGCACGATTCCGCCGGTCGTAGCGCGGGTGCGCGCGATCTGGACCGCGTCCTCCAGCGTCGCCGCGCGATCGTGGGGCAGGTCGGGCCAGGACTGCGCGAGCTTCGAGGCGGCCTCGCCGACGTACACCGCGTGGCGGACCCGTTCCATGACGAGCGGCCGGATCGCGACGAAGTCTCCATCCTTGTCCCGGCCGCCTGCGATGAGGGTCACGGGCGAAGAGAAGGATTCGAGCGCCCGTTTCAACGCGTCCACGTTGGTCGCCTTCGAGTCGTTTACGTACCGGACACCGTCGATTTCGGCCACCGTCGCCAACCGGTGCGGCAGTCCGCGGAATTCACGCAGCGCTTTCGCGATCGCGCGCTCCGGGATGCCGACCGCGAGCGCCGCCGCTGCGGCCGCGGCCATGTTCTCGGTGTTGTGCGGCCCCGGGAGGGCGGCTTCATCGCGGCGGATCAAGGTGCCGGTCTTGCCCGCGAACCGGAACCGGAGGGAATTCCCCTCGAGCCACACGCCGTCCCCGGTCGGGTCCGCGAACCCGAACCAGATCGGGCGCGACTTCATCGGGCGCAGCAAGAGCTCGATCCGCGCGTCGCCGAGCGGCTGGACGCGGAATTCCTCTTCGTTCTGGAACTGGAAAAGCCGCGCCTTGAGCCCCGCGTATCGCTCGATGCTGCCGTGCCGGTCCAGGTGGTCGGGGGTCACGTTGAGCAGTACGCCCACCTTGGGGTGGAACCGTGAGCACGATTCGAGCTGAAAGCTCGAAATCTCGACCACCAGGAGGCCGTCCTCGGGGATGTGCTCGGCCTTCTCCGAGAGCGCCGTTCCGATGTTCCCGAGCACTTCGGTCTTCCGCCCCGCCGCCCGTCCGATCGCGCCCAGAAGCTCCACGGTCGTGCTCTTTCCGTTCGTGCCGGTCACCGCGACGATCGGGGCCCGGGCGACGGCGAAACCGAGCTCCACTTCGGCCACGATCGGGATTCCCCGCCGCTCCGCCTCCGTGAAGAGCGGGAGATCGAGCGGCACGCCGGGACTCACGACCACGAGGTCGCGGCCTTCCAGCTCCCTGGGATCCGTCGAGCCGAATTTGAGCTCCACTCCGAGATCGTTCAGTTCCCGCACCGTGCTCCCCAGTTCCTCCGAGCGCCTGCGGTCCACGCCGCGGACGCTGCTCCCGTGATTCAGGAGCAGCTTCGACGCCGCGCACCCGCTCCGCGCCAATCCCACGACCAGCGCTCGGGACCCATCGAACCACGCCTTCGCCTGTTTCGTCATTGCAGCTTGAGCGTGCTCAACCCCAGCAGTGCCGCGAGTGCGGCCGCGATCCAGAACCTGACTACGACACGCGGCTCTTTCCAGCCGCTGAGCTCGAAATGGTGATGAAGCGGAGCCATCTTCAAGATGCGCTTCCCCCAGATCTTGAAGGAGAGCACCTGTGCCATGACGGAAAGCGCCTCGGCCACGAACAGGGCGCCGACGATCGCGAGGAGGAACTCGCGCTTGATCAGGACCGCGACCGTTCCAAGCGCTGCCCCCAGCGAGAGCGAGCCCGTGTCCCCCATGAAGACGTCCGCGGGATGGCAGTTCCACCAGAGGAAGCCGAGGGTCGCGCCGACGATGGCCGAACAGAATACCGTGAGCTCCCCCGCGCCCTCGAAATAGGGGATCTGGAGGTATTGGGAGAATTTCGCGTGCCCGGTGACATAGCACATGCCCCCCAGCGCGAAGGCCGCGAACGTCGTCATGCCGGCCGCGAGGCCGTCCAGCCCGTCGGCGAGGTTCACCGCGTTGCTGGCCCCGGTCACAACCAGGATGACGAACGGGAGATAGAGCCAGCCGAAATCGACCACCGTGCGCTTCAGGAAGGGAACGTTCGTTTCACCTGGGTCGAGGACCCCGTGGCCGGGATAGAAATAGACCGCTGCGAACACCGCGACCCCGAGCAGGAGCTGCCCCGCCAGCTTGTACCGTCCCAGGAGCCCCTTGCGCATGCGCTTGACCACCCGGAGGTAATCATCGACGAATCCCACGAACCCCATCCAGAGCGTCGCCAGGAGCGCGATCCAGACGTTGCGGTTCTCGAGATTTCCCCAGAGGAGCGTCGGGATCGCGATCGCGATCACGATGAGGACTCCCCCCATCGTGGGCGTGCCCGCCTTGGGAAGGTGGCTCTGCGGACCGTCGTCCCGCACTTGCTGGCCGATCTTGAGCGCGCGCAGTCTCCGGATCACCGGGGGGCCGAGGAGGAACGCGAGCAGGAGCGCGGTCGCCGCGGCGTAGGCCGAACGGAACGTGATGTAGCGGAAGACATTCAGGGCCGGGAACTGCTCGTGCAGCGGATAGAGGAAGTGATAGAGCATCGCTCAGTTCCTCCCCGCCGCGTGCATCGGATCGAACGCGTCCTTCCGGCCCGGCACGAGGCGCTCGACCACCTGCTCGAGCCGCATGCCCCGCGAACCCTTGACGAGGACGAGATCCCCGGGGCGCGCGTCCCTCGCGACCGCCTCCACCATCTCCGGAACCGACGCAAATCTGGTAATCCTCCGCGCATCGACGCCCGCCGCGCGTGCGCCCCGCTCCGTGGCTTCGGCGAACGCTCCGGCGACGTAGAGCCAGGAGCCGCGGGGAACCTGCCGTCCCACCTCTTCGTGGAACCGCTCCGAATCCGGCCCGAGCTCCAGCATGTCCCCGAGCACCGCCCGGCGATCCCCGGGCGTTTCGATGGCGGCGAGGAGCAGGAGCGCTTCCCGCATCGAGGCGGGATTCGCGTTGTACGCGTCGTCGAGCACGAAGTAGCCCTCCGAAGCGAGTAGCTCCAGGCGGTGGCGCTCGGGACGGAGCGAGCCGAGCGCTTCGGCAGCCCGGCCCCGCTCGATTCCGAAGTGATCCCCGACGAGAATCGCCGCGAGCGCGTTCCGCACGTTGTGGCGGCCGAGGAGCTTAAGTACCACCTCGGTCCCGTCGGCGAGCGCGAAGACGGCGCCCCCCCGCGCGCTGAGCGACATGCGGGTGGGGACCAGATCCGCCGCGCGGTTCTCGAGCGCGTAGCTCTTCTTGGCGACCGGCCGGTTCCGGTTCAGGCTCCAGAGGCGCTCGTCGTCGGCGTTCAGCACGAGAAGCCCGTCGCGCGGGAGCGCCTCCGCGAGCTCGCTCTTCGCCCGCGCTACCTCGTCGACCGTGCCGAGCGAGGCCAGGTGAGCTGCGGCGGCGTTCGTGAGCACGCCGACGCTCGGGAGCGAGAGGAGCGCAAGCTCCCGGATCTCGCCGCGCGCGCTCATGCCCATCTCGAGGACGAGCATCTCGTGTTCGGGCGTGAGCCGGGTGAGCGTCAAGGGGACTCCGATGTGGTTGTTCAGGTTTCCACGATTCTTGTGCACGCGGAAGCGCGATCCGAGCACCGCCGCGATCATCTCCTTCGTCGTGGTCTTGCCGTTCGAGCCGGTGACCGCCGTGACGGGGATCCCCGATTTCGCGCGGCAGTGGCGCCCCAGCGTCTGGAGCGCCCGGAGCGGATCGCGGACCGACACGACCGGCTTCCCGGACGTCGCCCACCCCGGGTCCCGGGGCCTCGACTCCGAGACCAGGGATCCCCCGGCGTTCCCCTCGAGCGCCGCGGAGACGAAATCATGGCCGTCGGCGCGCGTACCCGGCAGCGGCACGAAGAGCTCTCCCCCCGAAAGCGTCCGGCTGTCGATCGCGCAGGCGCTGAACGCCGGGGACGCCGGGGCCTTCCCTGCCGGAAACGCCGGCCTGCCCTCGGTCACTCGAAGGACTTCCTCGAGTGTGAGCCACGGGCTCGGGGCCTTGCTCAACGCTTGAATCCCCGGCTCCGGAGCGCCTCGCGCGCCGCTTCGCGGTCGTCGAACGGCAGTGTCTTCGGACCGATGATCTGGTAGGTCTCGTGCCCTTTCCCCGCGATCAGGAGCGCGTCCCCCGGGGCGCACGCCTCGATCGCGGCGGCGATGGCCTGGGCGCGGTCCGGGATGGTGCGCACGTTCGCGGCGCCGCGGACCCCGGCTTCGATGTCGCGCAGGATCGCGGCGGGATCCTCGCTCCTCGGATTGTCGGACGTCAGGATCACCTGGTCGGCCAGCCTCGATGCGACTTCCCCCATGAGCGGCCGCTTGCCCTTGTCCCGGTCCCCGCCGCATCCGAAGACGCAGAGGAGCCGCGACGGCTGAAACGCGCGGACCGCCTCCAGCGCGCGCTCGAGCGCGTCGGGGGTGTGGGCGTAGTCCACGAGCACCTGGAACGGCTGCCCCTCGTCGACCGGTTCGAGCCTCCCCGGGACCGAGGCGAGCTTCTCGAGCCCGGCCACGATCGAAGCGCGGGGAATGCCGAGAGCGCGGGCGGCGGCGAACGCGGCGAGCGCGTTCATCGCGTTGAAGGCGCCCCGGAGTCGGAGCGAAACCTCGGTCACCTCTCCGTCGTGCCGGATCCGGAACGCGGTGCCGCTCGGTTTCAGACGCACGTCCAAGGCGCGGATCTCGGCTTTTGCTCCCGTTCCGAATCCCACCACCGGACAGTCGGCGTGCTCCCGGATCCAGCGCCCCACGGGGTCGTCCACGTTGACGGCCCCGGAGAAGCGCTTCGTCCGGTCCCCCCGGGTCTCGGAGCGGAAGAGACGGGCTTTCGCGTCGCGGTAGGATTCGAGCGTTCCGTGAAAATCGAGATGGTCCTGAGTCAAGTTCGTGAACACGCCCACGTCGAACGCCAAGCCGTAGGTCCGCTCGAGCGCCAGCGCGTGCGAGGAAACCTCCATCGCCACGGCCGTGGCCCCGCGCGCGCGCCAGTCGCGGAGCATCCTCATGAGGTCCGGTGCTTCCGGTGTCGTGTGCGGCGCGGATTCACGGCGGCCGTCGAATTCGTATCCGACGGTCCCGATGAATCCGGCCTTCATACCCGCTTCCTCGAACACCGCGCGGATCAGATGCGCGGTCGTTGTCTTCCCGTTCGTTCCGGTCACGCCCGCAAGCACCAGCTCCCGCGAGGGATGACCCGTTTCCTCGGCTGCCAGGGTCGCGAGCGCCCGGCGCGCGTCGCCTACGAGAATCTGCGCGAGGTCCGTCTCCGGGACGAAGCGCTCGACCACCGCGGCCGTGGCGCCTCGGCGCGCAGCGGCCTCCACGTACGCGTGGCCGTCCTGCTTCAGCCCGGAGACCGCGACGAACACGTCGCGCGGCTTCACCTCACGCGAGTCGTACCGAACCCTCTCCCATCCGCCCCGAAGCGTGCCCTTGGTTTCGGACGCTCCCAGGACAGCCGGAAGCGCCTCCACGCGCAAGGCATGGAGCGCGATCACAAACTCCGCGGCGCGCACCGGAGCGCGCACGACTGCCCGGTCCGGATCGCCGATCCGGGCGAGGGGTTCTGCTCCACGACCTGTCCGCTTCCCGAGACCAGGGAGACGCGCACGGAGAGGGCGCTCAGTCGCGCCACCGCTTCGCGCACCGAGAGGCCCCGCAAATCCGGAAATCCGGTATCGGGAGGAGGGTCGGTCGAGAGGACGATCCGCACGACTTCGCCCGATCGCGCGTTGGCCCCGGGCTCCGGCGACTGAACCGCCACGCGCGCCCCGCTCCCTTCCATCGCGCAATCCATTCCGGCCGACCGGAGCACGAACCGCGCGCGCTCGGCCTCCATCATCCTCACGTCGGGCACGCGCACCGCGGGCGTCCCCCGGGCTGCCGTGACCAACGTTTGCGCCGGGATCCGGACGGGGCCCTTGCCCAGCGTGGCCCACGTCGCCACGATGTCGCGGAAGACGGGCGCCGCCACGGTGCCTCCGTAGTAGGCCCCGCGCGGTTCGTCCAGCACGATCAGGCCGACGATCTGGGGATTGGCCGCCGGAGCCATCCCGACGAAGGAGGAGACGTACCGGCCCTGCCCGTAACCGCGCCCCCCTTCGTCCGATTTCTGGGCCGTACCGGTTTTCCCGGCGACCTCGCACCAGGGAAGCGCCGCTTCCTGCGCCGTCCCGGTCGTCACCGCGTCGCGAAGGAAGGAACGGAACGTCTCCGCGGTTTCCGGCGAGATCACCCGCCGCACGCGTTCGACCGGATACAACCGGACCGGCTCTCCGCTTTCGTTCACCAGCGCCGACGCGATGCGCGGGCGCATCAAGATTCCTCCGTTCGCGACGGCGCAGTACGCCATCAGAATCTGGAGCGGCGTCGCCGTCACCTCCTGCCCGATCGAGATCGTCGCCAGCGATCGTGCGGACCAGCGCGAGGGATTCCGGATCTGCCCCGAGGTCTCGCCCGGGAGCTGGATCCGGGTCGGCTGTCCGAACCCGAACAGCCGCGAGTAACGGTAGAGCGCGCTCGCGCCCACCTTCGTTCCGATCTGCGCGTAACAGACGTTGCTCGAAAACGCCGTCGCCTCCCGCACCGTGTACCAGCGCGTTTCCGGATGCGAGTCGTGCATCGTGAATCCACCCATGTCGAGCTCGCCCCGGTTCACGAAAAACGAATCCTCCGCGCTCACGACGCGCTCTTCCAGCGCGGCGCACCCGACCAGAAGCTTGAACGTCGAGCCCGGCTCGTACTGATCCGCGATGACGCGGTTCCGTCCCGGCGAGCCCGCCGGGGGATTCGCGCCGTCCACGGTCGCCATCGCGAAGATGTCGCCGGTGTGCGGATCGGCGAAGACCGCCATGCCGCTCCGGGCGCCGGTGCGGGCCACCGCCCGCCGGAGCTCCATGACGATGACCGACTGCGCGTCGCGGTCGAGCGTCGTGACGAGGCTCAATCCCGGCTCGGGCACCTTCACCATGCTCTGGGGAAGCTGGTGCTCAAGCCCGCGCCCGTCCCTGAAAAGAGTAGCCCAGCCGCTGACGCCGCGCAGCTCGCGGTCGAAGACGCGCTCGATGCCCTCGAGGCCCGCCCCGTCCACGCCCACGACCCCCACCACCGGGCGCGCGAGCTCATCGAGGGGATAGGCGCGGGCGGGCACCTCCTCTACTTGAACCCCGGCCGGCTGCGCCGAATTCCGGATCGCGATCTCCTGCTCGGGGCTGACCTGGGACGCGATCCGGATATAGGCGTTGCGGCGGCCGCGGCGGAGCCGGTCCAGGCCGCGGGAGCCGGCGGCCGTCCGGATGAATTGCTGCGCGGCCCGGGCGTTCCGCACCTCGGCCGGACGCACCGAGATCTGGCTCAAGTCCACGTTGTCCGCCAGAGGGAGCAGGCGGCGGTCGTAGATGCGCCCGCGCTCGGGCTCGAGGATGACGCGCGTGGTCTGCTGCCCGCGCGCCTCCCGGTCGAGCTTCGCATGCCCGAAGACCTGGATCGAGATGAGCCGAGCCAGGAGGATGCCGTAGAAGAAGATGCCGAGCAGCGCGACCAGCTTGAGGCGTCTCATGTGAAGCGGACTCATCGGTGACCTCCGGCCTCGACCGGAGCGGCCGGCAACCCCACGACGCGTTCGGTCAGGAATGACGGCAGCGCCCGGCGCACCTTGCCCAGGATCCTCGCGCCGAGCGCGACCCGGGCACCGCGCCGCGCGCGCGGCTCCGCGAGATCGACATCCACGACGCGCGCCGGGTCGGGACTCTGAAAGCCGAGCCGGCCCAGGCTCGTGAGGTCGATCCCGCTCCTGAACGCGGCCTGCTCCTCGAGGTCGCATGTGATGCGGATCCGGTTCTCGAGCGTTCTCACGTCCCGCGCGAGCCGGTCCCGTTCCATCGAGAGCGAGTTCGCGAGCGTTCGCTCCCACACCTTCGTGAAGAGGAGCGACGCCGCGACGAGAAGCAGAGCAATCACGCGCAGGCTCACCCGGCGCTTGGGCTGAATCCTGTACGAGCGCAGGTACGGTCCGCGTGCCGGCGTGCCCTCGGGCGCGTCGGGGAGGAGGCGGGCCGCCAGATTCACGCGGACCCCGCCTTGAGTCGCGCGGCCCGAAGCCGGGCGCTCCGTGAGCGTGGATTGCGCCGGCATTCCTCGTCGGAGGGCCGGATGGGTTTCCGCGTGAGCGGAATCCAGGGAGTTTCGGTCAACGGCACGTTCGGATCGGATGGACGCGGCGGGCGGAACGCATTTTTGACAATACGGTCTTCGAGCGAGTGATACGCGATGACACAAAGCGTCCCGCCCGGCCGCAAAACGAGGGTGGCGGCGTGGAGGAGCGACTCGAGCTCCTCGAGCTCGTGGTTCACGGCGATCCGAAGCGCCTGGAACACCTGGCTCAACCGCCTGGGGCGCGAGGGCCCCGGATAGAGGGGTTCGAGCTCCGAGCGCAGCGTTTCGGCGGTGAGGGGAGCGCCGGCTTGAAGCGCGCGACGGATCGCGCGCACGGCGGCGCGCGGACGCGGAACCTCGCCCAGCTCGCGTAGGATTCGCGTCAGTTCTTCGTCCGCGACGGACCGGAGCAACGTCTCGGCCGTCATCGGGAGCGAGGGATCGAGACGCATGTCCAGCGGCCCCGACACGGAGAAAGAAAGCCCGCGCCCGGGATCGTCGAGCTGCTGCGACGAAATTCCGAGATCCGCCAGGATTCCATCCACCTGGCGGATCCCGAGGTCCCCGAGCGCGGACACGATCTGGGAAAAACGCGCGCGCCCCACCACGAACCGGTAATCCGGTGCGGGCAGATTGGCGCGCGCGATTGCAACTGCAGCCGGGTCACAGTCCAAACCCACCAGCCTCCCATCCACCCCCAGCGAGTCGAGGATTGCTGCGGCGTGACCGCCGCCCCCAAACGTCGCATCCACGTAGGTCCCGTTCGGATCTGTCAGGAGCAACTGGACGGCCTCCTCCTTGAGAACCGGGACGTGACCCGGCATTCAGTTCCTCGGAATCGAGGTCTTACCGCAAGATGTCGCGGCGGGGCGCCGGTTAATGCGTTGCGACCCGCGCGATGCCCAACGGTGGACGATGCGTAGCCCCCGTCTCCTCCTCTGACTTCCATTCGAATCGACGCAGGGCCGGCCCCTGCCCCGCGACGTCGAACAGGGATCGTAGATAGGCGCTCACCCCTACCAGACAGACATCCGCGCCGCTCGACTGCTGGCGGGTGAGCGCGCGGGCGAATTCGGGGAGCGCCCGATAGTCGAGATGCGTGACCTGCTCGAAATCGAGACAGACCAGATCGCGCGGCGATCGACCGCGATCCCGGATGGCTGTGACCATCTGCTCCAACTCGCGTCCGCCCAGCCTTCCGAATAGGAGGACGACGAGTGGCCCCTTCCTACGCCGCTCGTCCCATTGGAACACCGGACGATCGAACGCGAAGGGTCGCCGCGCGGGCCCCGAGGCGGCGATCACAGCAGAAGCTCTCCCGCCATGTCTTCGTAGCTCCGGTTCGAATTCTTGAGGTACTCCTCGAAACGCGCCGGATCCCAGATTTCGATGTGATCCACGACGCCGTTCACCATGGCGTCCTTCGTCAGGCTCGCGTGGGTCAGAAGCCGCGGCGGAATCGCGACGCGTCCCTGCGCGTCGAGTGTTCCCTCGTTCAGATCGAGCGACATGATTCGGAGAAAGCGCCGGTTGGTTTCATCGTGGAAGGAACGGCTCCGGAGGCGCTCCTCCATCCTTCGCCACTCGTCGAGGGGATAGAGCGCGACGCAGGTCTCGAGACCGCGGTGGATGATGAA
>DASXQO010000231.1:0-22438 GCA_036507115.1 Candidatus Eiseniibacteriota bacterium
TGGGGGACCGCCCTCGCGATCCTCCTGGATTCACGGGAGCACGAGGTGGGCCTGTGGGTGTTCGAGGCGGACGAGGCGGAGCAGATGCGCCGCACGCGCGAGAACGCGACGTTTCTTCCCGGTGTCCGGATCCCGGATCGCGTCCTGATCACGAACTCCCTGCGGGAAGCCGCGCGGAACGCCGAGATCATCGTGCTCGCGACACCATCCCGGTTCCTTCGCGAGGTTTCGGTCCAATTCTTGGAACACGCGGCTCCGAATCCCGCGAACACCCAGGCGATCGTGAGCGGCAGCAAGGGGTTCGAACCCAAGACGCTGCTTCGAATGAGCGAGGTCTTGTTCCAGGTGCTGCCGGAGACCCTTCGTTCGAAGATCGTGGTCCTCACCGGGCCCAGCCACGCGGAGGAAGTCTCGCGCCGGGTGCCGACCGCCGTGGTCGCCGCCTCGAGCCATCCCGCGCCGGCGGCGCTCGTCCAGGAAGCGTTCTCGACGGAATGGTTTCGCGTGTATACGAACGACGACGTGGCCGGAGTGGAGATCGCGGCCGCGCTCAAGAACGTGGTCGCGATCGCAGCCGGAATCTGCGACGGTCTCGGTTTCGGGGATTCGACGAAGGGGGCGCTTCTGACACGCGGCCTGGTCGAGATAGCCAGACTTGGGGAAGCCTTCGGGGCGCGCCCCGCCACGTTTTCGGGACTCGCGGGGATGGGGGATCTGATCGCCACGGCCATGAGCCGGCACAGTCGCAACAGGCGCCTGGGTGAGGCGATCGGCAAGGGAATGAAGCTCGAGGAGGCACTCGCCTCGTCGAAGATGGTCGTGGAAGGGGTCGACACGGCGCACGCCGCGGTCGACCTCGCGCGACGGGTCCGCGTCGAGCTTCCCATCGCGGAGCAGGTGCGGGCGATCCTCTACGATGGCAAGAGCCCCAGAGCTGCGATTCGGGAACTGGTGACACGGGATCTCAAAGCAGAACCACGAGCCTTGACGAGGAGGTGACCGCGTGAAATCGATTCCGACCGGACGGCTCTACTATTCCATCAGCGAGGTCAGCGACATGATCGGGGTCAAACCGCACGTCCTCCGGTACTGGGAGACGCAGTTCAGGATGCTGCGGCCCAAGAAGGGGCGGGGCGGCGCGCGCATGTATCGCAAGCGGGACGTGGAGATCCTCTTCGAGGTGAAGCAGCTTCTCTATGATCACCGGTTCACGATCGCCGGCGCGCGAAGAAAAATCCTGGACGATCGCGGCAGCAAGGAACAGATCGAGCTCACCTTCAACCGGACGGATCGCGAGGAGATGCTCCGCGCCCTGAGACGCGATCTGGAGGGGCTCCTCGCAATCTTGCAGTTGAACAAGAACGCGAACGGCGCGCGGTCCCGCGCGAGGAAATGACGCCCGGAATCGCCTTGTCGCCCGCGCGGGGCATCGTGTACGATGGCGGCGCCGTGAATTCCATCGACCCCTGAGGTCGGGGCGTAGCGCAGCCCGGTAGCGCACCTCCTTGGGGTGGAGGTGGTCGCAGGTTCAAATCCTGTCGCCCCGACCATTGATAAGACTCCGTTGGTTCCCGCCCCGCGGCCCGAAACCCGGGGCGTTCTCGTTAGACCTCCGAATCCGAGGGCGATCCGTGACCGACTTGGGCTACAGCCTCGCGTCGTTCGTGTTCCGCCGCCTGCCCGCGCGGGCGACGGATCCCTTGATCCGCGCGATCTCGGATTGCTACGTGCTGGCCCACCCCAGGCGCGCCCGCGCCGTGGACCGAAACCTCGCCTGGATCTGGAAGGACTCGGGGCGGAGCGGCGCGCCTCCGCGGGCGTGCGAGACCTATCGCGCGTTCGCGCGCGCCGTGCGCGATTTCCTCGCGCACGAACCGGGGCGCCGGGGATCGCGCGTCCGCCTCTCCGCGACGGCCCGGGCCGCGCTCGACGCGGCACGCAGCTCGGGCCGGGGGGCGGTGCTCGTGAGCGGTCATTTCGGACCGTGGGAGCGCGCGCTCCAGTGGCTTGCCGGCGAGTTGGGCGGCGTCGAAGCGCTCGCCGCGCGGCACCGGCTGGCCGCGGTCGACCGGTTCTTCGTCGCGCAACGCGCGCGCGGCGGTGTGCGCACGCTCTGTTCGAGCCGCCCCGTCCGGAGCGCGCTCAAGAGCCTCGAGGCGGGCGGCTGGATCGCCGCCCTGGCGGACCGGCCGCGACGCGCGGGGTTGCACCCTTCCGCCGCGGGCGGAGACGCGCCGAGGAGAACCCCCTCGGGCGCAATCGTGCCCATCGACCGGGGGCCGCTCCTTCTCGCGCGCCGGGCGCGCGCCCTCGTGATCCCCGGAGTTTCGACGCTCGCCCCCGACGGGACGCTCGAGATCGAGTTCGACGCTCCGTTCTCGCTCGGCCCCGGAGGGCTCGAGGTGTCGCAGGGGTTGGTACGGCTCCAGCGGTTTTTCGACGCGCACGTCCGGGCGCACCCGACGCAGTGGTTCGAATGGCGTTCGGTGCTGCGGCTGGGCACGTTCGGATCGTGAGTACCCTGGCCGTGATTCCGGCACGCGATGCCCAGAGCACGATCGGCGCCGTCGTGGAGGGATTGAAGCGGGCCGTACCGGACCTCGCCATCGTCGTCGTGGACGATGGTTCCGTGGACGCGACGTCCGCCCGGGCGCGGGAGGCCGGCGCGGACGTGATCCGCCACGAGGTGAACGGCGGCAAGGGAGCGGCGCTCCAGACCGGATTCGACGAAGCCCTGCGGCGCGGCGTTGCGCGGGTTCTCACCCTCGACGCCGACGGCCAGCACGATCCCGCCTGCGCCCCGGGGCTCCTCCGGGCGCTCGACCGTTCCGACGTCGTGATCGGCTCCCGCGACCGGGACCGGACCGGGATGCCCTGGCTCCGGAAAGCGACGAACTCGTTCATGACCTGGGTCGTGTCGCGCCTCGCGGGAAAACCGATCGAGGACAGCCAGTCGGGGTTTCGCGCGATCCGCGCCGAGGTCCTGGGCGCGGTGCGCCCGCGAAGCAGCCGTTTCGATTTCGAATCGGAGTTCCTGATCGAGGCGGGCCGGAGGGGCTTCACGATCGGGGCCCTGCCGGTGCCCACGCTCTACAACGCGCCCGGCAGCCACATCGACCCCCTTCGTGACACCGTGCGGTTCATCCAGCTCGTGTTGAGGCATTGGAACCGCTGATGGAGATTCTGGTCACGAACGACGACGGCATTCACGCCGACGGGCTCCGTGCGCTCGCCAAGGCGCTGCGGCCGCTCGGGAGCATCACCGTCGTCGCCCCCGATCGGGAGCAGAGCGCGGCGAGTCATGCCCTAACCCTCCACCGCCCGCTCCGAATCAAAAGGGTGGAGGAGGGCGTGCTGAGCGTCGACGGGACTCCGACCGACTGCGTGCTCCTCGGCGTTCACGGGTTCCTGAAACAGAAGCCCCATCTCGTTGTTTCCGGGATCAATCATGGCCCGAACATGGGGAACGACACGATCTATTCGGGAACGGTCGCGGCGGCGGTCGAGGGGACGTTCCTCGGCATTCCCTCGGTCGCGGTCTCGCTCGCGACGTGGGAGAACGCGGACTTCGAGCCGGCGGCTCTCGTGGCGCACGACCTCGTGAAGACCTTCCTCGAGCACGGGATTCACGCGGGCATGTGCGTGAGCGTAAACATTCCGCCGATCCCGCGTCCGGCGATGAAGGGAGTCCGGGTCACGCGGCTCGGGAAACGCGTGTACCACGACGTGATCGTCGAGAAGACCGATCCGCGCGGTAAACTCTATTACTGGATCGGCGGCGAGGATCCGACCTGGGAGCACGACGAGTTGAGCGATTTCAACGCGGTGAGCGAGGGATATGTTTCCGTGACGCCCCTCCTGCTCGAGCAGACCGACTACAAGGCCATCGTCGAGATGGAAGCGTGGGGGATCAAGCTTGCCGGCACAACCTGATTACGCGGTCGCCCGTCGGCGCATGGTGGAGGAGCAGCTTCGCGGACGTGGAATCCACGACCCGCGCGTGCTCCGGATCATGGCCGCCGTGCCACGCCACCTCTTCGTCGACCCGACCTTCGCGAGCCGCGCGTACAGCGACCATGCGCTCCCGATCGGACAGGAGCAGACGATCTCCCAGCCGTACATGGTCGCGCTCATGACGCAGGCGTTGGAGCTCGAGGGGGACGAGAAGGTGCTCGAGGTCGGCACCGGATCGGGGTACCAGACCGCGATCCTCGCGGAGCTGGCGGATCGGGTGTTCACCATCGAGCGCATCCCCGAAATCGGAATCGCGGCGCGGGAGCGGCTCACGGCGATGGGTTATTCGAACATCATCTTCCGCATCGGCGACGGCACGGTCGGGTGGCGGGAAATGTCCCCCTTCGACCGCGTGATCGTGACCGCGGGCGCACCCAAGGTTCCCGCATTCCTCGAGGAGCAGCTGCGGATCGGAGGATGCTGCGTCGTGCCTGTCGGCGACGCTGCGAATCAGAGCCTCGTGCGGGTCACCCGCACCGATACCGGTCTCCGGGAAGAGGTCCTCTGTTCGTGCACATTCGTCCCCCTGATCGGCAGGGAAGGCTGGTCCTCGGAGGAGTAGCGCCTTTTTACCCCGCGGGCAGCGGGGGAGTCCGGTTGACCCGGCAGCGGGTGCGTTGGTAGACTGCCGCACGGGGGAAATCCCGGTCCCTCGATCTGCCTGTTCGTGGTCCTCGTCGGGGCGTGGCTCAGCCTGGTAGAGCACCTGGTTCGGGACCAGGGGGTCGGAGGTTCAAATCCTCTCGCCCCGATATCCGAGTGACCTCACCTGATTCGGGGTCGACGGGATTTCACGCGGCCCTTTTCCCATGATGCAAACGAGGAAGGAGCGCCTGATCGCTCACGTGCATGGGCGCGTCCAGGGAGTCGGATTTCGCGCCTTCGTCCACGGATCGGCCCAGTCGCTCGGAGTCGCCGGAACGGTGGGGAACTGCCGGGACGGCAGCGTCCGTGTGGAGGCCGAAGGTCCGAGGGAGCTCCTGGACCGGTTGCTGCAATCCTTGAGGGAGGGTCCTCCCGGTGCGCGGGTCACCCGCGTCACCGAAGAATGGAGCGAGGCGCGCGGCCTGACGCGGTTCACGATCTTGCCGACGTGAGAGGAACATGGGCGAAGAGAGCAATGGATTCGTAGCGAATCTCACCGCCGCGATGCGCCGCGGGCTGGAGCGGGGTCTGCTCGAGGCCGAGGAAATCGAGACGCTCCTCCATGCCCCGGACTTCGATCCCACCGCGTTCGACAGCTTCCTCGCCGAAGCCCGCAGGCGCGGCGTCCGCCTTCCCGAAGACCCCGAAGCCGAGAACGGATCGGAACCCTCGTTCGGCACCGACCACACCATCAGCGACATCGAGCGTCGTTACCTCGCCGAGATCCAGCGCTACCCGCTCCTGCGCCGGGAAAACGAGCAGGAGCTATGGACGGCGATGCGCGGCGGGGACGAGAAGGCGCGCAAATCGCTGATCCTCGCCTACCTCCGGCTCGTGGTCGCGATCGCGCGGAACTACCGGAACCGCGGCGTGGAGTTCCTCGACCTGATCGAGGAAGGGAATCTGGGTTTGATCGCGGCGGTGGATCGCTACGACATGGACCGGGGCGTGCACTTCAGCACCTACGCCACCTGGTGGATCCGCCAGGCGCTCGCCCGCGGAGTCGCAAACCAGGCGCGCACGGTCCGGATTCCGATCCATGTGCTCCAGATGGTGCGCCGCTACGTCGCGACGGAGCGCAGGCTCGAGCGCGAGCTCCGGCGGCGTCCCGAGGTGACCGAGATCGCCGGCGAGCTGGGGATCGCGGTCGCCCGAGCGAACCGTCTGCGGACGCTCATCCACGCCATCCGCACGCTGGACGTGGATCTCGGAGGAGACGCCTACCACGGGCTGATCGACAGCGAGGCGCTCGAGCAGCAGCCCTCCATCGACGAGATGGTCGAGATGCAGATGCGAAACCAGCATCTGGACGAGCTCCTGAAGCAACTCTCCGGGAGGGAGGAGGCGATCCTTCGCCTGCGCTACGGATTCTACGACGACAAGATGCACACGCTCGCGGAGGCGGGGGAAAAGTTCGGCCTTTCCCGGGAGCGGATCCGACAGTTGGAGCAGCGCGCGCTCGTGAAGCTGCGCCAGCTCATCGACGCGGACACGGCCGAGTCGGCTTCGGTGCACTGAGCACTACGCCGAAGAACGAACGCCGGCTACCGTTTCTGCTTCAAGGCCTCCCGCAGTCTCATCTCCCTGAGTGCCGCGACGTAGTTGCTCTTCGCGGCCATCGCGGCTCCGTCCTCTCCGTGCCAGTTCCGCCGGAGCGCGAGCGTCAAGGTGTCGGCGGCCGCCTCGGGCCGGCCCTCCAGGAGCGCCGCCACCCCCACATCGGCCATCGGCAACGCGAAATCAGGGAAGAGCCGCGCGCAGCGAAGCGCCGTGGCCCGCCCCTCAGCCGTGAGTCCCATCTCGAGGTAGCCTTGCGCCACGAGCTCGAGCACGTTGGGGTTTTCGGGTTCGAGCGCGATGGCGCGGTCGAACTCCGGGCGCACCTGAGCCGGGGGAATCGCGGCGGGATCGGCCGCCGACTGTGCGGCCATCGTGCGCGCGAGGAGCGCGCGAAGCTCTCCGTCCGTGGGGGAAAGGAGCGTGGCGCGCCGGAAGGCCGTGAGGGCTTGCGCCAAGTCCGCTCCCTTCCGGGTCGAATCCGTCTCGGAGAAGGAGCGCGCGAGAAGGGAGCGCCCGAGCTCGGAGGCGATCCGGGCGTCCCAAGGCGCGAACGCGGAAGCTCGAGCGAGGCGCGCGACGCGTTCGGCCGACACCAACGGCGCCCGCATCCCGGGTGCCACCGTGGTGTCGGCGAGCCAGGGGAGAAGCACGAGAAGCATCCAGATCACCGTGACCGCGCCCCCGGCGATCGCCGCGGCCGCACGGTCCTGGCGTGCGCCGGGCGTCGGGGGCGCTGAAGCATCAGCCATGCCGTTCGAAGAGGCTGCCACAGCCTTCGGCGCCTGCATCCGGACACCGGCCGCCCATCCCGCCAGGGCCGCGGCCAGAATTCCGGTCGACGCCACGGTGAAGCTCGCGAGATCCTGGACCGCGAACGCCGCCAGCGCACCTCCGGCAGCGGCCGCTCCTGCGCGGATCGTCACGTCGCGATGGCGCGACAGCCCCAAGACGGCGCGCGTCGCGAAGAACACCACCAGGAGGCCCGCGAGCAGCCCGAGCAGACCCTGCGTCGCCGCGACCTGGATCGACTCGTTATGCGCCTTGGCCGAAAGACCGTTCCATTCGATCCGCCAGTACTCAGGCGTGCGGTACCGGGGAAACGCGGCAAGGTAGGCGTCGGTGCCCACGCCGAGCACCGGACGATCCGCCGCCATCCGGATCCCCGCCCGCCAGAGATGGATCCGCGACTGTGTCGAGGGGGCGCTGAGGTCGGTGATCTGGCCGAGACGAAGAAAAAGCTCCGGGCGGAACTGGGTGAAAAGTGGAGTAAGGAACGCGGCGAGCGCCAGAGCGACCGCGGCGAAGACGAGCCGCGCGGCCCCTCGCTTCGCGGTCCGCGGGCGCGCCCGCCATGCGAGCAGGCCGTATGCCGCGATCCCCACGGCGCACGCGACCCAAGCCCCGCGCGAAAGCGTGGCGGCGAGCACCGGGAGCGACGCGGCCGCGAGGCTGATCCAGAAGAAGCGGAATCGGCGGGACGGCGCCTGGGTCGCGAGCCATCCCAGGAGGGGAAGCGCCATGGCGATGAAGGCGCCGAGGTGGTTCGCGTGCCCGAGGGTGCCCGGGACGCGCCGCAGGCCGCCGAGGGTCGCGCTGCGGATCCAGGGGAACGGATCGAGCCCGGCGAGCTGGATCAACGCATAGAACAAGGCGACCGCGAGCGCCGCGGCTGCTGCGCGCGCGAGGCGATCGAGATGCCGCGGATCACCGGAGAGGGAGCGTGAGGTGTAGTAGACGGCAGCGGTCGCGAACGCGGTCTTGAGACCCGCTTCGCTCGCGTGCGCCCCGAACAGACTCGCGTCGAAGCGGATCGAGGCGAGCGTGGACGCGACCGCCGACAGGAGAAAGAAGCCGATTGCGGCACCGAGCGGGTCGCGCCGTGCGCCCGAAGCGACGCGACCCGGAAGCTCGCGCATCCACGCGCGTCCCCCGGTCGCCCGCATTCGCGACAGCTCCCGCGCGAGCGGGGAAGCGAAGAGGACGAGCGCGCCCGTTGCGAGGAGCTCCGTCTTGGGAAACTCGAAGACCTCGGTCGCGCCCCGGTAAAACACGACGGGAACGAGCGCGACGAGGGCGTAGAGGACGACGGCCGGCCAAAGGGTCATCTCGAGCCCTTGACCATCTCCCGTCGCGCGAGCCACAGACCGGGGAGCATCGGAAGCCAGAGCGTGAATCCTCGAAGGAGAAGCGTGGCCGCCACCGACACCTCCAGGGGCACGCCGAGCAGGCGAAGGGTGCCAACCGAACCGGCTTCGAACGGACCCACCCCGCCGGGCAGGAGACTCACCGTCGCGATGGCCGAGGCGAGGACGAAGCTCGCGAAGACGACCTCGGCCGACACCGTGACGCCGAGCCCGAGCAGCATGGCGCGGAGTGTCGCCGCGTCGAGGAGGATGATCGCGAACTGGAGCGCGGCCGCGCTGAGTAGGAGCCGCCGGTCGTGCAGCGTTCTCCGCGGGGCGGATTCGATCGCCTCGAGTACGGGCTTCAAGCCGGGAATCCGCTGGATCCAATGCGGAACCCCGCGCGTCCCCTCGCGGGTCAGCCAGAGGATCGTGATCGGGATCACGGCGGTGATGACCGAGACGACCGTGACTGCCAAGAGGATGAAGGGGCTCAGATCGCTCCGGAGCCAGAAGATTCCGAGGCAGAGAACCACCGAGACGGCGTAGGCGAGGTAGAACCCGAGCAGACTCACGACGACGGCCGCGGTGGAGATCGCGACGGATACGCCTCGGTGGTGCAGCGCCCGGATGACCAGCACCGTCCCCGCGATCCCTCCGGTCGGCACGACCTGGTCGATGAAGAGCTTCACGAGGCCCAGAGGGATGAGCGATCGCATGCGGACATGCGCGCCGGAGCGGCTCAACCCGAGCTTGAAGATCATCGCGGCGCAGAAGTAGGTGCCCAATTGCAAGATCACGCCGATGAGGAGCCAGATCGGCTCGGCCCGGGCGATCATTTCGGCGAAGCGCGCCGCGTCCCCGTAGCGGACCGCGACCCCGATCAGCCCGGCGAGAAGGATCGCGCCCGGGAGCCAGGCGACGTGCATCCACTTCGGAATCCGCTTCATGGCCTCCGGTCGGTTCATGAAGCGAGGAGGATACCACCGGGCCCTTGCGCGACGGCCGGAACATGCTGTGGCGGACTGCGCGGAGCTGTTCTAGCATGATGGGGGGGTATGAAGGAACGTTAGGACCATCCTAGGAGGAATCATGCGACATAAGAACCTAGCAGCGGCGCTCCGGACCATGCTGGCGGTTTTCCTCGTGGCGGGTATGGCAGGGTGCTCTTCGATGAGCAAGGAACAGAAGGGCGCCGTCATCGGAGCGGCCGCCGGCGGCGCGGCGGGAGCGATCATCGGCAAGGCAACCGGCTCGACGGCAAGGGGCGCCATCATCGGCGCGGTCGTCGGCGGCGCGGCGGGAGCGATCATCGGCCACCGTATGGACAAGCAGGCGAGAGAGCTCGAGCAGAACATCCCGGGAGCCACCGTCACGCGTGTCGGCGAAGGCATTGCGGTCACCTTCGCCTCCGGCCTTCTGTTCGATTTCGACTCGGACAGGATCCGGGGCGACGCGCGGCAGAATCTGGACGAGCTCTCGAGGAGCCTCGACAAGTACCCGGACACCGATCTCCTCATCGTGGGCCACACGGATGGGGTCGGCACCGACTCCTACAACGAGGACCTCTCCGAACGGCGCGCGGAATCCGCGGCCCGATATCTGGAATCGCGGGGCGTAAGGACCCGGATCCAGACGGCAGGGCGCGGCGAACGGGAACCGATCGACACCAACGAGACCGATTACGGCAGGTCGAAGAACCGCCGGGTGGAAGTCGCGATCTACGCGAGCGAGGAGTTGCGGGAACAAGCGAAACGCGAAGCGGCTTCGCGCTGAATCAGCTCGGCGGCTTGATGGGGCGTCCCAGGGTCAAGGATTCGGGGACGCCCTCCGGGAAGCGCGAGTCGATGGCCCTCTGGATGATCTCGCGCCGGTTCCCGGGGTCGGGGTGGCTGCTCATGAAATCAGGCGCCCGGCCCGGTCCGCTCGCCTGCTCGAGGATCCGCATCACCTCGCCGACTGCAGATCGAGCGCGATTTCCTGATCACGGGTGAGCGCGATGTGCTGCGTCTCACCCGTGACCGGATTGAATTGGCGAACTCCGTAATAGCTCAGCAGCGAGACCGCCGCGATGATGAGTCCCAGGAGCAGCCGGCCTCGCCGCATGTCGTCAGCTCGCCTTTACTTCGAACTCTTTCACTTGGACGGTATTCCCATCGAGCGAAACTTGGACTCTGTATTTCCCGGGCTGCAGGCCGTCCGGCTTCTCGATGTGGAATTCCGTGGCGGTCGCCCCGTTCGGCGCGATCACCCGCTCCGATTGGCTGACCACCTGCCCGTCCTGGAAGGTCCACGTCGCCCGGAGCACGGCGTTCGGCGAGGAGCCGTCCGTGACCACGGTCGCGTAGATCACATCGTTCGGCATGAACGTATCGGTCTTCTCCGTGACTCGATTGTCGGTCCCGACGCTCTTTCCGAGATCGACCGCGGTGACCGAGACGGCGCTCGGCGTAGTCGATTCCATCGAGGTCGTGTCGGAAGACTTCTTCGAGCAGGCCCCGATCACAATCGGCAGAGCCAAAGCGAGAAGCATGACGACCAGCCGGCGCGAAATCTGGAACATGGTTGGTATCCTCCTCCTTGAGTGTCAGGCGGTTGGGATCTTGAGCGACTGACCCGGATGGATCAGATCGGGATCCTTGATCTGATCCCGATTCGCTTCATAGATCTTCCGCCATCCGTTGGCGTCGCCGTAGAGCTCCTTTGCGATCTTGGAGAGGCTGTCACCCTTCTTTACGACGTACGTCCGTGTGTCGGTCGTCGTCGCCGGGGACCGGGCCGTGGAGGAACTACCGGATTGCACGTTGGAAAAATCCGGCTTCTGGTTCTTCTTCTTTTCATCCGGACGATCGAAAATTCCCATCTCGAACCTCATTCTGTTAAGGACCGTGTTGCGTCCGGAGGACGACGGCAGCCGCCGCGGCTGTCACCCGCGCGTGCCGGAGGCGTACTTCCGGGACCCTCTAATTATCCCGCCGCGTCGAGGAACAAGTAAACCCATGTAGGCTCCTAATCATGGGGTGGCTTAAGTGGGTTCCGGTCAGGCGAATGCCGCGCCATATCCCAGTGTTTCTTTAAGTCGGGGGGGCCGGTCGATGCGGAGGAAGGATTGAGGGAATCGATGTATAGTCGCGCCATGACCCTTTCCGCCGCCGACGTAGCGGCCCGGTTTCGCCGGGGCTCGCTCACGCCCTCCGATCTGACCGAGGAGCTTCTCGAACGGATCGCGGCCGAAAACCCGCTCCTCAACGCGTACTACCAGGTGTTCGAGGCCGGGGCCCGGGAATCGGCGGCTGCCGCCACACGCGAATTGCGTGCGGGCCGGGACCGCGGCCCGCTCCACGGAATCCCCGTCGCGGTCAAAGACCTCTTCGACGTTGCGGGGCATGTGACGACGGCGGGCGCGCACCCAGGGTTTCGGCCGCCGCCGGCTGCGATGGATTGCGAAGTCGTTCGGCGGCTCCGCGGGGCGGGCGCCGTCCTGCTCGGGAAAACGGCGCTCCACGAGTGGGCGCTGGGGCTCAGCAACAACAACGAGCACTTCGGCCCCACGCGAAATCCGCATGATGTGAATCGGATCCCCGGAGGTTCCTCGGGCGGCTCCGCCGCCGCGCTCGCGGCCGGGCTCACGGTCCTGGCCCTGGGAACCGACACCGGCGGATCGATCCGGGTTCCCGCGGCGCTCTGCGGTGTCGTTGGGCTGAAGCCCACCTATGGACGCGTGAGCCTGAACGGCGTGACGCCCCTCTCGCGGTCGCTCGATCACGCGGGCCCGATGGCGGGCTCCGTCGAGGATGCTTTCTCCTTGTTGGAGGGAATGTGCGGATTCCGTCCCGAGCCGGCCCAGCGGCCGAAGATTCTGCTGCCCGAGGCGTATTTCTTCGAGGATGTCGATCCTGCGATCGTCGAGCTCGTGCGTGGGGCGGCGTCGATGCTGGGGAAGACCGAAAGAGTGGACCTGGGCGACGTGAAGGCCGTATGGGACGCGAACACCGTGATCCTGTTCTGCGACGCCGCGGCGTTCCATGAAGAGCGCTTGAAGGAGCACCCCGATTGGTTCGGAAGTTCGCTCAAGGATCGCTTGCCCGTGGGACTCAAGTATCGCGGGATCGATTACGCGCGCGCCCGTGGCGTACAGCGCGAGTGGACCGCGGTTCTCACACACCTCCTCGGTGACGGTGCGGTGCTCGCGGTTCCCACGACGCCTGAGCCCGCTACGGTGATCGGCGACCGCGAGGGCTCGACGCTTGGTAGGTTGATGTCGCGCCTCACCGCGCCCTTCAATCTCGCGGGGGCTCCGGTGCTTTCGGTGCCGGTCGGGAAGGTGCGCGGCCTGCCGGTGGGCATGCAGCTCGTCGCGGCCCCCGGGCGGGAGTCGGTGCTGTGGGAGGCGGGGAAGGCGCACGAAGCGAACGCGGCGGCGGTTGGCTCGAACGAGTCCCCCGTCTGAGCACCGCTACCGGATCGCCATGGCCTTTCCGAACTTTCGCAACAAGCACGCGCATGAAGCCCTGGTCACGCCCAGGGCGTATCTCGCATACGCCCGATCGCGTGGAATTGTGCCCAAGGGCCGACCGCCCGATGGGCTGATCATTGCGTACCATAAAACTCTCATGGGGTACGTACTCCAACATCATGGAGTTCGAAAGGTGAGAGGCTTCTTTGGAGAAATGGTCACCTTGCGTGAGACCGGCGACCGCATTGCGATTATCGGGAACTTTGGAATTGGTGCACCGGATGCGGTGATTCACCTCGAGGAGTTCATCGAATGGGGCGTACGGAAGTTCATCTCGGTTGGCACGGCGGGTGGCCTCCAGAAGAAGCTCCGGATCGGTGACCTCGTGCTGTGCGATCGGGCGATTCGTGATGAGGGCTCCTCTCACCACTACCTCCCGCCATCGAAGTACGCGCGCCCATCGCCGGTTCTCACGGAGCGGGTTCGCCAGGCCCTACGATCCCTGCGCCTCAAGTTCGTGAGTGGGACGAGTTGGACCATCGACACACCCTACCGCGAGACGGTCTCCGAGGCCCGGCGGTACGAGCGGCAGGGCGTGCTGACGGTCGAGATGGAGGCAGCTGCGTTGTTCGCCGTGGCAAGGTACCGAAATGCGCACGTGGCCGCGCTCTTCTCCATCAGTGATTCCTTGACGGATCTCCCCTGGAGGCCGAAGTTCCATCTCCGTAAGACCAAGTCGGCCTCGAGAAGGTCTACCGGGTCGCGGTCGAGGCCCTCGAGTAGAATCGGGATAAGGAGGCCCTCGATGATTCCACGCATCGTTCAATGGCTGCTCGCCGTCGTGTTGGTGCTCGCCGTCCCTGCCATGGCGCAGTTCGGCGATCGGGAGTCTGTCCGGGATCGGCGCGAACGGGAGGCCGCGCTCGGGGCCCTTCCCGCGACGTTCACCGGTCTCCTGCCGTGCTCCGATTGCGTGGGCATCCGATACCAGATCAATCTGCTACCGGGCGGCGCCTACATGCAGCGCATGATCTACCTGCGCGACGGCCACGACGACAGCTACTACGAGCTGGGGGCGTGGTCGCTTTCGAGAGACGGGCGCACCTTGACGCTCGACGGCGGTCGGGATGTAAAGACCCACTGGGTCGTGGTGGACTCGAGGACGCTTCGAAAGCTCGACCGCGAGGGCCGTCGGATCGATTCGAAGCTGTCCTACGAGCTGAGGCGCCGCCCCGGCGTAGAGCCAATGGAGCCACGTGTGCGCCTGCTGGGCATGTTCCGTTACATGGCCGACGCTCCACGTTTCCGCGACTGTCGCTCGGGTCTCCAATGGCCGGTGGCGATGAGCGACGACTACCGAGCGCTCGAGCGTGCCTACATCGAGAGGCGCGCAAGGCCCGGCTCGGAACTGCTGGTGTCCGTCAATGGCCGCATCGAGCAGTGGCCGAAGATGGAAGGAGGCGGCACGCAGCCGACGCTGGTTGTGGAGAAATTCGTGCGCGCCATGCCTGGCGAGACATGCAAGGAAGGCGCCCCGCAGGCCGGGCTTGCGAACACGCGCTGGCGCCCCGTCCGCATCGGTGACCGACCCGTGTCCGTCTCCGGGCAGCGACGCGAGCCCTGGATCGTGCTCGATTCGCGATGGAACCGCGCCACAGGCTCGGGCGGGTGCAACCAATTCGCCGGGAGCTATGAGGCCGGCAGGGGCACCCTGCGCTTCGGTCCTCTGATCTCGACGAAGATGGCCTGCCCCTCATTGGACACCGAGACCGCGTTTTTCCGCGCGCTGGGGGATTCGCGGCGTTATCGGGTTCTCGGCCGAGTCCTCGAGCTGATGGATGACGGGGGGCGATTGCTCGTGCGGCTGGAGGAGCGGAATCTGAGGTAGCCGTGGACGACTGCATCTTCTGCAAGCTCGTGCGAAAGCAAATCCCGGCCCATGGAGTCTTCGAGGATGAAGCGACCTTCGCGTTCCTCGATCGGAACCCCATCAACCCCGGGCATGTCCTGGTCGTATCGAAACGGCATGAACCCGATATCTTCAGCCTCGATGAGCGCACCTACCTGGATGTCATGCGGACGGTACGGAGGGTAGCCTCCGCGGTCCGGAGCTTCACTTCTCCGAAGAGGGTCGGGTTGCTGGTTGCCGGCTGGGATGTCCCTCACGCCCACGTACACGTCGTTCCGATGAACGAGTATCACGACCTCACGTCGAAGCAGATGCTCGAGGGGAAACGTGCGAGCCCGAGGGCCGACGATCTGGACCGTGTTGCGGGCGGCATCCGGTCACTGATTGAATAGGACGTCACATGCATGATCCCAAGCCCGCCACGAAGCAAATGACATCTGCAAACGTCCTAGAGGTCGTTGGGCTTCTGGAGGGCAATGGAATCGAGGTGTGGCTCGATGGCGGCTGGGGCGTTGATGCGCTGCTCGGCAAGCAGACACGGACCCACCGAGACCTGGACATTGCGGTTCAGCACAAGAACGTGTCTAAGCTGCGGGAGCTGCTGGAGGCTCGGGGCTATCGGGACGAGCCCCGTGACGACACGAAGGACTGGAACTTCGTGCTGGGCGACGACCAGGGCCATGAGGTCGATGTCCACTCCTTAACCTTGGATGCCGAGGGGAGGCACGTTTACGGCATAGAGCATCTCGGCAATTCCCTGACCGGTGTCGGATCGATAAATGGGCGGACCGTGAAATGCGTTGCGGCGGAGCACATGGTGCGTATCCGCACCGGCTACGAATTGCGCGAGACCGACATTCAGGACGTTCGTGCCCTCCACAAGCGTTTCGGAATTCCGATTCCAAAGGAGCATGAGGAGTGGCTCAAGCGGAAACAGCCCTAGAGTGCCGGGTCTGCTCACAAGGATCGCGGCGCTGCGCCCAAAGCGGCGTCGAACCCTTATCATCGCTATCGATGGGTACGGTGGCTCGGGCAAGTCGACCCTGGCGGGCGCGTTGGCGTCAGGTTCAGGAGGATTCATTGTCGTTCGCACGGATGATTTTGCTCGCCCCAACGTTCCGGGATGGGAATGGAAACGCATGAAGACGCAGGTGCTCGACCCCCTCGATCGAGATCTGCCTGGGAAGTACCAGCGGCACGACTGGAACAGCGGTTCGTTGGCGGAATGGCACTCCGTTCCGGTGGGTGGCATCGTGATTGTCGAGGGCATTTCATCCATGCGGACGGAGCTTGGGCCGTACTGGGACCTGGCAGTCTGGGTGACGTGTTCCTACGAGCGCCGCTTGGCGCGAGGCATCGCGCGTGATGGTGAAGCCAAACGATCCCAGTGGGAGAGAGTCTGGATGCCCCAGGAGGATGAGTACGTCGCAGCGCAGAAGCCCGAACAGCGCGCGGATGTGGTCGTCAGCGGTGAAGAGCCGTTCCAGTTGTGAACGGGTCACATGCCCCGGCCCCGCGCTCCTCGAAGATCCGGAGCCCAATGCTGATTCTCTTTGACCTGGACGGGACCCTCCTGGACCACGAGGCCGCAGAGCGGTCTGCCGCTACGCTCTTGCACGGCAGGATCAACACCCCCACACCTCTGGACGAGTTCCTTGCGCAGTGGGACGCCGCATTGGAACACCACTTTGCCCGGTTTCTCGCGGGAGAGGTCTCGTACCAGGGACAACGTCGAGAGCGAGTGAGGGAGTTGATTGATGCCTCGCTGTCCGATGGGGACGCTGACCGGCTCTTCGCGCATTACCTGACCGCCTATGAAGCCGGTTGGTCCCTGTTCTCGGACGTGCTGCCCTGCCTTGACGCAATCGGGAACTACCGTCTCGGGGTGATCTCGAACGGGCAGGGGGACCACCAACGCAGAAAGCTCGCGCAGACGGGTATCGTGGACAGGTTCGAGTGCGTCCTGATTTCCGAGGATTGCGGTTGTGCCAAGCCGGATTCAACGATATTCCGTAGCGCGTGCTCGCTTCTTGGTGAGAGTCCTGAGAGCTCCATCTATATCGGAGACCGCTACGATCTCGACGCTCAAGCCGCGCGAACGGCAGGGTTACGCGGCGTATGGCTCGACCGGAAGGGAAGAGCGACGGCAGAACATACACCTCCGATCATCGATTCGCTGAATAGGGTGCGGGGATTGCTCGCGGATACGGAGTGAATACTTTTTGATGTCGATGACACGCTCACCGATCCAAGATAAGGAATCCGGCTCCCCAGTCCGGACACAACCCATGGAGGAACATATATGACTTGCCGCAGAGTCCTGCCCACGATTGCAGCCGCCATACTCGCCGTTGGAATACAGGCAGGCTTCCAATCGCCCGCCCGAGCGGTCACGCAAATATCTGCGAGCGTCGAGTTCTACGATGCGCTTTCCCCGTACGGAAGCTGGGAGCGTGTTTCTCGTTATGGCGATTGCTGGGTCCCCCTCGATACGCCGGTAGGATGGCGTCCATACACGGTCGGCTATTGGGTGGACACGGATTACGGTTGGATGTGGATCAGCCAGGATCCGTGGGGCGGGATTCCGTACCACTACGGCCGCTGGGCCTACGATAGTTACTACGGCTGGGTCTGGGTGCCGGAAGATGACCTGATATGGGCGCCCGCTTGGGTCGCGTGGCGCTACGGGGACGACTATGTTGGATGGGCCCCGCTTCCCCCCGACGCGGGGTGGCGGAGTGGGTCGGGGCTCACAATCAGCGTGTCGACCCTCGATCGCCGGATCTATCGCTCAGGTTGGTGCTTCGCTCCGGTGCGCACGTTCGGCACGACGAGAATTCGTTCGAGCCTGCTGCCCCCGAGCCGCAACGTGACGCTTCTCGCGAGGACGCGAAATGTGACCCGCTACGAAGTGTACAACTCATTGCCGGCGGAGCGAGGGCTTCGCCCCGAGATCATCGAGCGAGCCACAGGCCGCAAGTTCCAGCGTTATCAAATCGTGGACTCACGTTCGCGGTCCAATTTGAAGAAGGTTGCGATCCAGGGTCGTACGATCGAAGTCTATCGCCCGAGAATTACCGGAGTGCGGTCGCAGCGGACGAGGTTTGTGCCGCGAGCGGGCGTATCTTCGCGCGCGACCGTCCAGCGTCAGCAATCGGAGCAGCGACGTTTCGATCAACGTATGCGTCAGGAGCGCGGCGCCCTCGAGCGTGAGCATCAACGTGAGCTGAGTCAGCCGAGACGAGACGCCGTGCGGCAGAACGAGGTGCGCCGGCGCCAGCAGGCCGAGATGAGGGCGCAGCAGGAGCGAGAAACCCAGGAGCGTCGTTCCTTCGATCAGCGGCGCAAGATCGTCGATGATGCGCAGCGAAACCAAGGCCAAGGCAGGGGGCGGGAGCAAGGTCAGCGCCCGCCTCGCGAGCGCGGCCAGGCGCAAGGACAGACCCGGCAGCGTCAGGAACAAGGTAAGGGCCAGGACCAGGGCAAGGGTCGGGACCAAGGCAAAGGACAGAGCCAGGACGACCAAGACAAGAATCAGGGCCGCGGTCGCGGCAAGGGAGGGAATTAGGCGTCCTCAGCGGTTTGGACTGTTGACAAGAATGGCAAACGCGTTTCGGGGGGCGACGAGATCCGCGATCCGACGATTTGGCGCGAGTTGCTAGGCGAGGCGCTCTTGGCGCCCTCGCCACACAACGTGCAGCCCTGGCGCGTGCGTCTCGTCGACGACCTTCATGCCGAACTTCTTATCGAAAAGACCCGCACGCTTCCGGATGAGGATGTCACGGGGAGCTTCATCGTCCTCAGCATGGGGATTTTCGTGGAGGCGCTAAATCTTGCAGCCGCCCACAATCGCCTCGTACTCGATGACGAGATCGTCCAGCCGCTCGCGTCGTTTTCCGGCGACGCCCTCCGGGGCCACCTCGGACCGATGATCCCCTTCGCACGGCTCGCGCTTCGGTCCTCGCCAGATGCCGTCCCGGAGTTTCCCCTCGACTGCTTGCGCGCACGCCATACGTCGCGCCTGCCTTACAGGAGGGAGCCAGTCTCCCCCGATGTGGCGACGCGCCTGGCGGCCCTGGCGAGTGCTAGTCATCAGTGCTACGCCCAGATCACCGACGAGGCACGGATCGAGAGGCTCCTCGCCCTCAACGTGGAGGCGGTCTTTGAGGATCTGAACAATCCGGCATATCGAAACGAGCTCCGGGGTTGGCTCCGCTATTCCGAGCGGGAGGCGGAGCAGCAGGGCGACGGGCTGGATGCCCGGTGCATGAACGTGTGGCCCATCGAACTTTGGTCAGCCTTCAATGTCCCGGCGATGCTGCGCTGGCCATTGATTGGGAGGTTGTTCCGACGCCGGTACCGCGCGCAGATCGGACCGGTCACCACGATGGGTTTTCTATGTGGCAGCTTCTGGGATCCCGACGAGGCGTATCGAACAGGTCGGTTTCTTCTCCGCTTCTGGCTCGCGTGCACCCAGCTCGGCTACTGCATTCACCCCTATGGCAATTTGGTCACTAATCGGCCGATCGCGACGCGGGTACAGGCGGAAACCGGACTGGCCGACGTCTGGCTGGCGTTCAAGATCGGACGCTCCGCGCCTCCGCCGGCGAGCCGGCGTCGCAAGCTAGAGGAAATCCTCCTTGCTTGAGCGATTTCTGCTCGACCTGATCCTCGTGCCTCTCGCGGGGCTTCGGTGGCTACTCGAGCTGAGCCACGCCACCTACGCGATTCTCATGCTGCCGCAGGCGCAACCACTGCTCGAGGCTATCGGGCGGATTCGCGAGCGCGCGCTCTACTTGAAGGCTCGGGCAACCTGTCCGGCTTACGCCAGGTTCCTTGCGGAGCACGGATACCGTGAGAAGCACCCGTGGCGGCTCGCGGGCCTGCCCGTGACCACAAAGGAGAACTACGTCCGGAAGTACTCGATCGAATCGCGCTGCTTCGGCGGAACGCTTCGCGGCAGCGGGGATGTGATCGACGAGTCGTCGGGCTCGTCGGGGGTTCCAAACAATTGGGTGCGGAACGCGAATGAGCGCTCCCACGTGAAGCGCGTGCTCCAGCTCAGCTACGGTCTCATGTACGGCGACCCACGTCGAATCCTCCTGAACTGCTTCGCGCTCGGCCCGTGGGCCACAGGGATGAACGTTTCGATGTCACTCGCCGACGTCGGGATCTTGAAATCGATCGGCCCCGACGCAAACAAGCTGGAGAACACGCTGCGTACCTTTGGACCCTCGTATCGGTACATCGTCTTCGGGTATCCGCCGTTCGTGAAGGCGTTCGTCGACACGACGAAGCTCGACCTCGGTGCGTACCATCTCGACCTCGTCGTCGGCGGGGAAGGGATCAGCGAGGGGTTGCGCGCCTACCTGAGGCGGCACTTCAAGAGCGTGGTCTCGTCATACGGCGCGTCCGATCTCGAGATCAATCTGGCGGCGGAGACCGAGTGGACCATTTCCCTACGAAGCCGTTGCGCGCAGGATCCCGACCTTTGCAGGTCGCTATTCGGCCGCGACACGCCGCCGATGATCTTCCAATACAATCCGCTCGACTATTCCGTCGAACGCCTGGAGGGCGGCGAGATGGCGTTCACCATCTGTCGCGAACAGGGAGCGGCCCCCAAGCTCCGATACAACTTGAAGGATCTGGGCGGCGTCTATTCAATGCGCCAGCTAGTGCGGCTACTGGCCGCGCGGGGAATCGCGGTCGCCGACCTCGCAGCTCGATTCGGCCACTTCCCGGTTCTCTTCGTCTACGGACGCTCGGACCTCACAGCCGCCTTCTTCGGCGCCAAGGTCTATCCGGCCGACCTCGAGGCAGCTCTGCTGGAGCATCCGATTCTTTCCCGCACGATCGGGTCGTTCCAGTTCTCCAGCTACGAAGACGAGCGGATCAATCGGCGGCTCGCGATCGATCTTGAGCTGATCGAGGGCACGCCTCCTGAGGAAGTCGAGCTTGGGGACGCCGAATTGGCGCACGTTTTCTACCGGGGGCTCAGTCGCGCCAATCAGGACTTCAGAGAGGTAGCACGAATGTTTTCGGCGAACGCGATCGACGTGAAGCTCCATCTTCACGGCACCGGACCGTTCGCGGGGGCCGACATCCGTCTGAAACAGCAGTACGTGAAGCGGGGTCCTGAATAAGGATAGCTTCCGGGACCCGAGTCCTTGCTTTGGCGATCGGGCTTAGCTCTGACGAAAGTCAGGTCTCGGTGCGGATGGAGAATTGTCAGTCGCGTTTCGCCTGAATCGACGCGCACTTTATCGTCGTTTTTGGAGGGGGAACCACCTCGGTGGAGCGAGTGATCATGCAACGGAACTACGGCCCCCTGTGTTCAGAACTGTACGATCTCACGAAGCCCGTTGGAGGCCACTACCCGGACGTGCCCTACTACCTCAGACGCCTCGCGGCAATCGGTGGCCGGATACTCGAGGCGGCCGTGGGCACCGGACGATTACTAGTACCCCTCCTTCGCGGAGGCTTGCAGGTCGAGGGCATTGATTCTTCCACAGAGATGCTGGCCCATTGCCGTCGCAATTGCGCGTCCGCCGGGTTCCAGCCTACCCTCTACTGTGGTGAACTCCAGACGATGGATCTCCCTCATCGTTACAACGCGATCGTCATCAGCTTCGGATCCTTCATGCTCCTTTCCGGTCCCGGCGAGGCGACGGCGGCGCTCGATCGGATGGGGCGCCATCTTCTGCCAGGCGGGCGCCTCTTTCTCGATGTCGATGCACCGGGAGTCCGTGCTGCGCGCTATGAAAGCCGCGAGGTGCGACGCGTGGCCAATGGCCCGGATGGATCCACGATCGTTCTGTTGGATGTTCCGATCGGCTACGACGCAACCGACCGGATCGAGCGGCGGGTCCTGTCCTATGAGAAGTGGAGCGACGGACGGATCATCGCCCGGGAGGTCCAGGACTTCCATTTGCGGCGGTACCAGCATGACGAGGTGACAGCCTTGCTCACCGGAGCAGGCTTCGCGAACGTCGATGTCTGCGGAGACTATGCAGAGGAGACCGCTGCCGTCACAGCAATCGATTGGCTTTGTTTCTCGGGACAGCTCCCGTAGCGGTCGGATAGGGCCGCTCCACTTTGCTGCCGCAGAGCGCGTCCCGTAACCTATGATGCTGAAAATCGCCCCCGTCGTGGAGGGGGTTTCGTCCATGCGCACGGAGCTTGGTCCGTACTGGGACTTGGCCGTCTGGGTGACGTGTTCCTACAAACATCGCCTGGAGCGAGGCATCTTGCGGGACGGAGTGACCGTCAGCGGTGAGGAACCGGTCCAATTTTAGGGAGGAAAATGCCATGGCATTCGAGAAGGTCGACGGCGTATTGCGGCAAACGCTGCTGCCAAACGAATCGGAACAGTACCTCGCCAAGCGTGAAGAGCTTCGCTTGGCGGAAATCGACTTGATACGCAACCGCGAGCGTGTCGCGGAGCTTCGTCGTCGGCTGCCCAAGGGGCCGACCGTCCAGGATTATGTATTCGAAGAGGGGCCCGCGCGCCTCGAGGAGGGGGACAGGCCGACGCAAAAGGTCCGGCTGAGCGAGTTGTTCACCGCGCCGGGGAGATCGCTCCTGATCTACCATTTCATGTATGGAAAGGGGCAGAAGAATCCCTGCCCCATGTGCACCCACTTGATCGACAGCCTCAACGGCTCGGCGCATCACGTTGCCCAGAACGTCGACATGGCCATCGTGGCCGCGGCCGATCCCAAGACCCTCCGA
>DASXQO010000232.1:0-9976 GCA_036507115.1 Candidatus Eiseniibacteriota bacterium
CTCGGTGCGGTTCAAACCGTGCATGGTTTCCTTCTCGACCCGGATTGCCACGCGAAGACCTCCTCGAAGGCGGGATTTGGTGCTTGAGCAGGTCGATTATAGCGGAGACACTCATCTTCGAAAACGCCGGAATTCCCGTCCTGCGCCCCCGACCGGCGCGCCGTACCGCGCCGTCCCGCATAGAGGAGATCGGCATCCGTGGAGGCTTCTCAACCCGCGTCGCGAACCGTGAGCGCGGTCGATTTCCCAGGTCCGGCCGGGCGGATCGAGGGGCTGTGGTCGGATCCGGAGACCGGGCTTCCCGCGGCCGTGATCGTACATCCCCATCCGGCGCACGGCGGCTCGATGCACAGCAAGGTGGTGCACACGGTGTACCGGGTCCTCGACCGCGCGGGGCATCCCACGCTTCGATTCAATTTTCGTGGAGTCGGCCGGAGCGAAGGCGCGTACTCCGGCTGGAACGAGGAGATCGGAGACATGGCCGCGGCCGCGGCGTTCGCGCGCGCCCGCATGGGCCGCGTTAAGCTTGTGGGCGCGGGGTTTTCCTTCGGCGCCTGGATCGGGCTCCAGTGGGCGCTCGCGGATTCCTCCGTCGCGCGCTTCATCGCGCTCGGGCTCCCCGCAAACAACCACTCGTTCGAATTCCTCGACCGCCTGCCCTGGCCGCTCGCGATCGTCCAGGGTGAGCGCGACCAATATGGGAGTCCGGCCGCGCTCCAAGAGCTCACGCGGAAATGGGAGGGGTTCGGCGCGGTCACGTTGAAATTCGTCAAGGGCGCGGATCATTTTTTCACCGGGAAGCTCGCCGAGCTGGCGCAAGCACTGGAGGAGGTCCTATGAACGGGAGCGGACTCAAGGACAAATCGGCCATCGTGACGGGAAGCACGAAGGGGATCGGGCGCGCCGTCGCGGAGGGCCTTCTGGAGGCCGGGGCCAAGGTCGTGGTCTCGGCGCGCAACGGAGACGAGGTCGCGGCCGCGGGGAAGGAGCTCGAGCGCGCCCACGCGCGGCGGGTGCTCGCGCGGCGCTGCGACGTTCGGCGCGAGGAGGAAGTAGCTTCGCTCTTCGCGGAGACCGACCGCGCCTTCGGCGGAGTCGACATCCTCGTCAACAACGCGGGGGTCGGCTTGTTCCGCAATCTGGAGGAGATGTCGCTCGAGGAATGGAGCACCGTGCTCGAAACGAATCTCACGGGTGTCTTCCTCTGCTCGCGCGCAGCGATCCCGCGCATGAGGAAACGGGGAGGCGGCTACATTCTCAATATCTCGAGCCTCGCGGGAAAGAACGCCTTCCCTCAAGCGACTGCGTACAACGCTTCGAAGTTCGGACTCAACGGAATGAGCGAAGCACTCATGCAGGAGGTCCGGTACGACGGGATCAAGGTGAGCTACCTCATGCCCGGCAGCGTGGCGACCCACTTCAACGGGCACACGCCGGGCGCCGAGGACGACTGGAAGATCCAGCCGCGCGACATCGCTCGCATCGTGCTCGATCTCCTGAACCAGGATCCACGCACCCTGCCGAGCGCGGTGGAGATACGGCCCTCGAAGCCTCCCCGGAAGGGGTAGCTCCGGCCGGCTATCCCGTCCGGGGCGCCCTTGCGCTCGCCGGCGGCACTCCTGTACGCTTCGACCCTATCCTCCTATCATCCACGGGGGGTGCGGCATGCGCGCGCTTGTACTGCCGGCCTGGGTACTGCTCTGCATCGGGATACTCCTCTGTCCCCGAAGCGCACGCTCCGGAGGCTTCACGGGTACCGTGCGCGACGCGGCCACGCTCGCGCCTGTCGAAGGTGCGGTGGTCGTAGCCTATCCGGACTCGGGTAGCGCAACAATCCCCGCCCGCTCCGGCGCCGACGGCCGGTTCTTCATCGCGCCCCCCTCCGGCTCGAGCTTCATGCTTCACGCGTGGCGGATCGGTTACGAGCGCAAGCGGATCGGGCCGATTCGGCATCCCGGGTCCGTCTCCGTCGAGATCGTATTCGACCTCGCCCCGACCGCGCTTCGTCTCAATCCGGTCGTCGTGACCGCTTCGCGGCGACGCGAGAGAGCCCTCGACGCTCCCGCCTCCATCACCGTCGTGACCTCGCGGTCGATCCGCGAGCGCCCGGCCCTGACGCCGGTGGACTACCTGCGCGCTCTGCCCGGTGTCGACGTCGCAAGCAAAGGCATGACCCAGACCAGCGTCGTGGCCCGAGGATTCAGCAGCGCCCAATCCAGTGCGCTTCTCACATTGACCGATCATCGGTCGGCTGGACTCCCGTCCCTACGGTACAACGCTTACAACTTCATTCCGATCCCGGCGGAGGACATCGAGCGCATTGAGGTCGTGCGCGGCCCCGGTGCGGCGCTGTACGGTCCCAATTGCGACCGTGGGGTGCTCCAGATCCTGACCCGCTCTCCGTTCGAATCTCCCGGGACCGCGGTCAGCGTGCTCTCAGGTGAGCGGGAAGCCGCGCAGGGGTCGTTCCGCCGCGCGGGTCGCGTCACGGAGAAGCTCGGAGTCGTCCTCTCGGCTCTTTATTTCCGGGGTCGCGACTGGAAGTTCATCGACCCCATCGAGAGCATGAGGCGCGACGATGCGATCGCAGCCGGCGCCGATCCGGGTGCCCTGAAAATCGGCCGTCGTGATCCTCTCATTGAGCGCGCAGGTGGAGAGGCGCGAGGGGAGTGGCGGATGGATCCCCGTACGTCCGTGGTGCTCTCGGGCGGGATCAACCGCGCGCTCCGGAACGTGGACCTCACTCCCGTCGGAGCCGTCCAGGTCCGGAACTGGGATTCCGGATACCTTCAAGTTCGAGCTTCCCGCGAGCGGTGTTTCGGGCAAGTCTACGTAAACGCGAGCGACGCCGGAGACTCGTACTTCTTGCGAACGGGGCTGCCGATTGTCGATCGATCGCGTTTCTGGGCCGGGCAGTTCCAGAACGGCGCGAGCCTCGGCCCGAAGCAGGGCTTCACCTATGGGATCGATGCACAGCGGACCGTGCCGCGAACGGGCGGCACGATCCACGGGAGGAACGAGGGCGGGGACGAGGTCACGGAAATCGGAAGCTTTCTCCATTCCCAGACACGACTTTCTCCCCAAATCGATCTGATCGCCGCCATCCGTGCCGACCACCATAGCCGGTTCGACTCGCCGGTCTTCTCGCCGCGAGCGGGTTTCGTGTACAAGCCGGCGGATAACCAGACCCTCCGTGTCACGTTCAACCGCGCGTACAGGACTCCGGGAAGCGACGATCTCTTCGCGGATTTCGTCGCGGATTCACTTTCGCCGCTTCCTTATGGGGTCCGCGTGGAGGGGGTGCCCCGGTCCGGGTACACGTTCGAACGGGGCTGCGGCGGACCTTGTATGAGGTCCCCGTTCACGCCGATCGACGCGGGCGGGCCGGGAGCGTACCTCGCTCTGGACGCAACCCAGGAGTGGGACGCGGTGGCCGCGATCTTGAAGAGCCAGTTCGCCGGAATCGACACCGTCCCCGCGCCGACGGCCGGCGACGTAGGGACCGTGCTCGCGACCCTGAATTCCACCGGAGGCTTCGATCCGCCCGCGCCCATTTCCGACATCCCCGCGCTTCGGCCAACGATCACGAACACGGTGGAAGCCGGGTACCAAGGGCTGATCGCGGGCCGGGTGAGGTTCGCCATCGACGGCTATCGAAGCTGGATCCACGATTTCATCGGACACCTGCGCGCGATCACCCCCAGCGTTTTCATGGACCGGGGCACGCTCGAATCCTATCTCATTTCCCAGAACGTGGACGCCGCCTCGGCAGCTGCGATCGCTGCCGCCGCGTCGGCAATTCCCGTCGGGACCGTCACGCCGCGCGAAGCGCTGGACCCCGCGGATCTCATTTTCGCGGTTCGCAATTTCGGGAACACATCGCTCTGGGGCACCGACGCGTCGCTGGTGGCCGAGCTGGGCCGGGAGTGGTGGCTCGGAGCGACGCACTCGTGGGTGAGCCGGGATCTCTTTCCGGGACCCGCCGGCGGCGGGGAAATCGCGCTCAACGCCCCGCCCCGAAAGGGTTCCATCTCTCTCGGCTACCGTGCCTCGGAAGGCGGAATCTCAGGCACGTTGGACGCCCGTTTCACGGGTGGCTTCCCGGTCATGTCGGGAGTCTACTCGGGGAGGGTGAATTCATACACTCTGGTCGATTGCCGGCTCGTGTATCGCGTGAGCGAAATGGGAAACTCCCAAATCTCCGTGGCCGCGTCGAATCTTTTCGACGTGAGGCATCAGGAATTTCTCGGTTCTCCCGCCATAGGCAGGTTGCTGCTCGTTCAGGTGCGCGCCGACTTCTAGGCCGGCCGCGCACGGCTCCAGATCAGAGGATCGGAATGCGGTTTTCCCGTTATGAAATCATCCGCGAGATCGGCAGAGGCGGGATGGGCGTCGTCTATCTCGCCCGGGACGACCATCTGCGATGCGAGGTCGCATTGAAGATCCTCTCTCCCGGCACGCTCGCCGACGAGACCGCGCGCAAGAGGTTCCGCCGCGAAGCGCACCTGCTGGCCAGGAGAAATCATCCCAACATCGTGGTCGCCCATGACTTCGACACGGAAGACGGGGTCGACTTTCTGGTCATGGAGTACGTGCCGGGAATAACCCTGGACGAAAGGCTCGCCACCGCTCCGCTATCGGAGCCCGAAATCCTGGATCTCGGCACGCAGCTCTTGCGCGCCGTAGCCGCCGCGCACGATGCCGGTGTGATCCATCGGGACCTGAAGCCCCGCAATCTCAAGATCACTCCGGACGGGGTTCTGAAGATCCTCGATTTCGGCCTCGCGAGGCCCGATCCGTCGGCGAGCGGTACGACTACCGGCTCGATCTCCGAGGCGGGCGTCATCGCGGGAACGCTCCCCTACATGGCGCCGGAGCAGCTTCGCGGCGAGCCCCCGGACCACCGGAGCGATCTTTACTCGGTGGGGGTCATCCTGTACCAGATGGCCACCGGGAGCCTCCCTCACGAGGGGACCGTCGCGGCGACGATGATCGGAGAGATCCTTCACCGTGATCCGCTCCCGCCGACGACCTTGAATCCCAAGGTTTCTCCGAGGCTCGAAGGCGCGGTCCTCAAGGCGCTCCAGAAGGAGCAGCGGCTGAGGTTCAAGTCCGCGCACGAGTTCGAGGAGGATCTGAGCGCGATCCAGAAAGGCCCGACTGTTGGAGCGCGGCCGTCCTGGGCCGCCTCCGCGAGGTGGGCGATTCCACTCGCCGTCCTGTTGTTGGGCTCCCTCGTGCTATTCAACGAGACCGGCTGGCTTCGGTGGCCCTGGGGGGCGGGCGTGCAGGGCCGAATGGAATCGATCGCGGTGCTTCCGCTGCGCAACCTGTCCAACGATCCCGAGCAGGAGTACTTCGCCGACGGAATGACCGAGGAGCTCATCACGACCCTGACGCAGATCCGAAATCTGAATGTCATCTCGCGCACGTCCGCGATGCAGTTCAAAGGACGAAGGACGCCACTCCCCGAGATCGCCCGGCGCCTCCACGTTCGGACGGTCCTCGATGGTTCGGTCGAGCGGGTCGGCTCCCAGGTCCGGATCACGGCCCAATTGGTCGACGCGGTCAAAGACCGCCATCTGTGGGCGAAAAGTTACGTCAGGGACTTGAGCGATATTCTTGTTCTTCAAACCGAGGTTGCGCTGGCGATCTCGAATGAGGTGCGCATCAAACTGTCGCCCAGCGAGGAGGCTCGCCTGGCCCGGCCCCGAACGGTCGATCCAAAGGCCCATGAGGCGTACTTGATGGGTCTTTACCTGTGGAACGGTCGCGAGCCTTCGGAAATAAAGCGTGCGATCGATTACTTCGAACGGGCCGGAGCGCTCGACCCGCACTACGCGCTCCCGCACGCCGGACTCGCGGACATCTATGGTTACCTGGGTAACCTGAGCCAGATTCCACAAACGGTCGCCCATGCTCGGGCGAAGGAGGAAGCGAACCGAGCTCTCGCCATCGATAGCACGCTCGGCGAGGCGCACGCCTCGATCGCGATGCTGAAGACCGAGTACGAATGGGATTGGGTCGGGGCGGAACGTGAGTTCCGGCGGGCGATTGAGCTGAATCCGGGATACGCTACGGCGCACGAATGGTACGCGGATTACCTCTCGCGTCTCGGGAGGCGCAAGGAGGCTCTTTCCGAAATCCATCGCGCGCTCCAGCTCGATCCTCTGTCAGCCCCGGTGAACGGGATGCTGGGCACCGTTTACTTCTACGGCCGGCAGACGGACCGGGCCATCGAGCAGTACCGCGCCACCTTGGTCATGCGCACGGATCAAGCGCTCACTAGGATCTACCTCGGTCTCGCATATCTCGATAAGAAGATGTACCCGCAGGCGATCGCGGAGCTGAAGAAGTCGGTCCAGTACTCGGGAGGGTTGCCGCTCCCCAAAGCGATCCTGGGCTGCGCGTATGGGATGGCGGGCCGGCGGACCGAAGCGCTTAGGATTCTCGCAGAGCTGACGGCGCGCGCGGAAGCCACACCCGTGCCGCCGACCTGCATGGCGTTCATCTGGATCGGTCTGGGGAACAGGGATCAGGCGCTCCATTGGCTTGAAGAGGCATACCGGACACGCGATTCCTATCTGGGCCACATCAAGGTGGCGCCGATTGTGGACGGGCTTCGCTCCGAGCCCCGGTTCATCGCTCTGCTAAGGCGCGTGGGGCTCGAATCTACCCCGGGCGCGTCTTGAGAGGCTTCTAAACCAGCGCCGCCGCCACTCCCAGAAGCGTCGCGCCCAGGACGATCAACGCCAGATAGACCAACGCCGCGCGCGGCCCGAGCCATTTGCTCACGACGCCGAAGGTGGGAATGTTCACGATCGGCACCGCGAGCATCATCGCGGTTGCCGGGCCGAATCCCATCCCCTTCGCCAGGAGCTCTTTGACCAGCGGAAGCTCAGCGCCGGAGCAGAAATAGAAGGGAACGCCGCTGACCGATGCGAGGAGCGACCCGACCGTGGTCCGCTGCCCGTACAGAATGTGGATCCAGTGCCCGGGCACGAGGACGGCCACGACCGCGGCCAGGATCAGGCTCACGAGCACCCACGGAGCGTACTCGCGCACCTGGCCCAGAAGGCAGTGCCAGACGGACTGTAGCCGCGACCGGCCGGCGATCGGGGTGAGTCCGTCCAGGTCCGCAGCCACGACGCCGTCCCGCCCCGACAAGGTTTCGGCCGACCGCGCGGCCGCACTCCGGAGCGCCACGATACTCGCGTAGCCGGTCAGGAGCCCGAGCACGACGGAGGTCAGCAGTCTCATCCCCACCCACCCGATACCCAGGATCTTCCACGTCAGGAGCAGCACGGGGATGCTGACCGCGGCGCCGGACGTCAGAAAACAGAACGTGTGTTTCAGATCTCCGCCCCGGCGGCGAAGCGCGACCGCGAGCGGCACCATGCCGCACGTGCAGAGGGGAATCAGCGCCCCGACCACCGCGGAGAGCACCATCGTGCCCGGGTTCTTCCCGGTGAGAAACCGCGCGATGAACCGCTCGGAGACGAACTCCTCGATGAGCGCACCGACAAGGAGGGCGAGTAGGAAGAGCGGGATGATGTCGGCCGCGGAATCGAGGAAGACCCGGAGGAAGGATCCGAGCGCTGTGTTCTGATCCATCGGGCCATTCTACCTACGGAGCAGTTAGGGGAGGACAGAATCATGTTGCTAAAGCACCTGCTCGGCTCGTCCTTGACACGCATCCCCCGGTCGTGGAGGATGCGGGGCTTGCCCAATCATGGAGGCTGAATGCCTTTGCGCGATCCCCTGTTCCATCCTCTCTTTCTAGGGAGGCGGGCCGCTCCCGAGACGCCCCCGTTCGAGCCCTTCCCGCCTTCCGGCCGGAAGCCCTGGAAAGGGGAAACCAAGCCTCGTCGCGACCTCGAATTTCACGTGCGTCACTACAAGGTGGCCCTCGAGGTGGACCTCGAGCGTCGTGAGCTCATGGGCCGCGCCGCGCTGACCGTCGAGGCGATCCGGGACGGGATCCGCGAAGTGGCTCTCGACGCGGCGGAGCTGGATGTGGACTCGGTCCGGGTGGGCGGACGGCGCGCGCGCCACGAATCCGAAGGGGAGAAGCTGCGGGTCAAGCTTCCGCGGCCCCTCGGGGTGGGGAAGCGCGCCACGATCGAGATTGCGTACTCCACCCGCCCGCGGAAGGGATTTTTCTTCGTGGGCCCCACGGAGGCGGAAGGGGATCGCCACGCCGCCGGCTGGTCGCAGGGCCAGGCCGACGACACGCACTGGTGGATTCCCTGTCTCGAGAGCACCGAGAGCCGCGCGACCCTCGAGATGATCGCCACGGTTCCGCGGGGCTACCGCGCCATCGGGAACGGGCGCCTGATCGCGCGCCGCGTGAACGCGCGGCGAAGGACCGTGACCTGGCACTGGCGGCAGGATACGGCCCATCCGGCGTACTTGATCTCCCTCGTCGTCGGCAAGTTCGTCGAGCTGCGTGACCGGGCGGGAAAAGTTCCGCTCCACGGCTACGTGCCCCGCGGGCGCGAGGCCGAGGGGCGCGAGCTCTTCAAGAAGACGCCGTTCATGATCGAGACCTTCGCGAAGGTGTTCGGGTATCCCTATCCCTATCCCAAGTACGCCCAGTCCACCGTCTTCGACTTCACGTTCGGCGGCATGGAAAACACCGGCGCGACGACACTCACCGTGCGCGCGCTTCAAACACCCGAGGAAGCGATCGACCAGACGTACGAAACCCTGATCAGCCACGAGCTCGCGCATCAATGGTGGGGAGATCTCGTGACGTGCCGGGACTGGTCGGAGGGGTGGCTCAACGAAGGGTTCGCGACCTACTCCGAGGTCGTTTTCTGGGAAGCCGAGCATGGCCGCAACGAGGCCGATTTCGCGCGGCTGGAGCAGATGTGCTCCTACCTCGTCGAAGATTACGGAGACTATCGCCGCCCCATCGTGGAGACGCGCTACCGCTATCCGTCCGACATCTTCGACCGCCATCTCTACGAGAAAGGGGCGTGCGTCGTCCACATGCTCCGCTCCACGCTGGGGGACGCGGTCTGGCGGCGGAGCCTGAAGCGCTACCTCGAACGCCACGCGTTCGGGGGGGTGGAAACTTCCGATCTCCGCCGGGCGTGCGAGGAGGAGTCGGGGCGGAACCTCACCTGGTTCTTCGATCAATGGCTTCACCACGGCGGCCATCCCGAGATCAAGGTGACCCGCGAGTGGGATGCGGCCTCGAAGGCGCTCCTTCTGACCGTGGAACAGGTCCAGGAGGCCGACGCGGTGACGCCGTCGGTCTTCCGCATTCCCATGGTACTGGAGCTCACCGTCGGGGACCGCCGCCTGAGGCTCCCGATCGACGTCCAGAAGCGCAGGGAGACGATCCAGATCCCCCTGCCCGCGAAACCCCGCTACATCGCGCTCGACCCTGAGCACGACATCATGAAGCTCATGGATTTTCCGCGCTCGGACGAGGAGCTTCTCTACGGCCTCGCCGAGTCGAACTTCGCGCTGGAGCGGATCCGCTGCGCCCGCGAGCTCGCGGCCTACGGACACGACGCCGCGATCGCGGCGCTCCACCGCGCGGCGCGGTCCGACCGGTTCTGGGGGGTGCGGATCGCGGCGCTCGCGTCCCTGGGGGAAATCGGCGCGCGCCATCCCGGTCTCGTCGATCGCATCGCGGATCTGGCGAAAGGGCAGAGACCGCGCGTCCGCCGCGCGGTGGCGTGGGCGCTGAGTTGGATCGGCGGCGCCGCCGCCGTGAAGCACTTGCGGCGAATCGCGGCTTCGGAAGAGAGCAAGTACAGCGCGGGAATGGCGCTCCTCGGAATCGCCCGGACCAAGCGCGAGGACGCCTTCGAGATTCTTTCCAAGGAGCTGGGCCGCGAAAGCCACCGCGATGTCCTGAGACAGCTCATCTTCGACGGCCTTGCCTCGCTCAAGGATCCCCGCGCGGTGCCGATCCTGATCGACTACACCCACCCCGAATACAAGAACGAAGCGCGCGAGG
>DASXQO010000233.1:0-3999 GCA_036507115.1 Candidatus Eiseniibacteriota bacterium
GGATCCCGCGTGGCGAGGACCGATTCCCACTTGAACGAGCTGATGTCGGTCCGGCGCCAGAGTTCTTCGGTTCGCGCGGGAAAGGGCGTCTTCTCGCAGTGCGCCCAGGCTTGGGCGCGGCGCCGGGCCAGAAATTCCGGCTCCTCCGCCCGCTTCGAGAGCGTGGCGATCTCGCCGGGGTTCAAGGCGCCGACGCGAAGCGAATCGCGCGTTCGCGGGGGTGCCAGGGTGTCGGATGGATTCACGCTTGGTTCTCCGTGGGTTCGGGCTGCCATTGAACGGGAACGGTCAGCCGACCGACCCCTCCATCTGAAGCTGGATGAGTCGGTTCATCTCGACCGCGTATTCCATGGGCAGCTCCTTCGTGATGGGCTCGATGAACCCGTTCACGATCATGGCGGACGCTTCCGCCTCCGGAATGCCGCGGCTCATGAGATAGAAGATCTGCTCGTCGCCGATCTTCGAAACGGTCGCTTCGTGTCCGATCGTGACCTGATCCTCCTCGATTTCCATGTAGGGATAGGTGTCCGACCGGGAATGCTCGTCCAGAAGAAGGGCGTCGCACCGCACGGTGGACTTGCACCCCTTCGCCCCCTTCGCGACCTTGATGAGCCCGCGGTAGCCCGCGCGCCCGCCGTCCTTGCTGATCGACTTGGAGACGATGCTCGAGGTGGTGTTCGGCGCGGCGTGGACCGCCTTGCCGCCGGCGTCCTGGTGCTGGCCCTTGCCGGCGAACGCGATCGAAAGGATCTCCGCGTGGGCGCCCGGCTCCATGAGGTAGACGCTCGGATACTTCATCGTGAGCTTGGACCCGAGATTGGCGTCCACCCACTCCATCCGCGCGTCGCCGTAGGCCATGGCGCGCTTGGTCACGAGGTTGTAGACGTTGTTCGACCAATTCTGGATGGTCGTGTAGCGGCAATACGCGCCGCGCTTCACGATGATCTCGACCACCGCGGAGTGCAGCGAATCGCTCGCGTAAGTCGGCGCGGTACAACCTTCTACGTAATGCACCCAGGCCCCCTCGTCGACGATGATGAGCGTCCGCTCGAACTGGCCCATGTCCTTCGCGTTGATCCGGAAGTAGGCCTGAAGCGGGAGATCCACCTTCACCCCTTTGGGCACGTAGATGAACGACCCGCCGCTCCACACCGCGCTGTTCAACGCCGCGAACTTGTTGTCCGCGGGCGGAATGACCGTCCCGAAGTATTCCCGGAAGAGCTCCGGGTGCTCCTTCAGTGCCGTGCCCGTGTCGAGGAAGATCACGCCCTTCGCCGACAGCTCCTTCTTGATCCCGTGATAGACGGTCTCGGAGTCGTACTGGGCGCCCACGCCGGAGAGGAACTTCTGCTCCGCCTCGGGAATGCCGAGACGGTCGAAGGTCTTCTTGATGTCGGCCGGAACCTCGTCCCAGGTCTTCCCCTGCTCGTCGGTCGGCTTCAAGTAGTAATAGATGTTCTGGAAGTCGATCTCCTCGACCTTTCCGCCCCAGCGCGGCAGCGGCTTCTTCATGAACTGCTCGAGCGCCTTGAGACGGAATTCCTTCATCCAGGCAGGCTCGTTCTTGATGTCGGAGATCTGCTCGACGACGTCACGGTCGAGGCCCCGCCGGGTCTTGAATACCGACTTCTCCTCGTCGTGGAAGCCGTACTTCTCCTTGTATCCTTCTCGAATGTCCAGCGTCGGCTGCTGAATCATGATCTATCTCCCCTCTGGGCAGACCGCCCTAGGCGGCCTGGTCCTCGCGGATCCAGTCGTATCCCTGCGCCTCGAGTTCGAGCGCCAGGTCCGCTCCGCCCGATTTGACGATCCGCCCGTCCACGAGCACGTGGACGAAATGCGGCTTGATGTAGTTCAAGATCCGCTGGTAGTGCGTGATCAGGAGCACGCCCAGATCCGGACCCGTGAGCGCGTTCACGCCTTCCGACACGATCCGGAGGGCGTCGATGTCGAGCCCCGAATCGGTCTCGTCCAGCACCGCGATCTCGGGCTTCAGCACGGCCATCTGTAGAATCTCGGCGCGCTTCTTCTCGCCGCCCGAGAATCCGTCATTGAGATACCGGCCCGCGAAGGATTCATCCACGCGCAGGAGCGCCATTTGTTCCTTCATGAGCGCACGGAACTCCTTCATCGGAACCGGCTTCTCCTCCCCCAGCTCCTTCCGGCGCACGTTCAGCGCGTTCCGGAGGAAATTCGCGACGCTCACACCCGGGATCGCCGTGGGGTACTGGAACGCCAGGAAGATGCCCTTCCGCGCGCGCTCGTCCGGGGAAAGCTCGAGAACGTCCTCGCCTTTGTAGAGGATCGTCCCCTCGGTGACCTCGTACTTGGGATTCCCCATCAGCGCGTTGGCCAGGGTGCTCTTTCCCGATCCGTTCGGGCCCATCAGAGCGTGGATCTCGCCCTTGTTCACGGCGAGCGAAAGTCCTTTCAAGATGGGCTTTCCGTCGATCGCGATGTGAAGATTTCGAATTTCCAGCGTCGGTGTAGCGCTCATATTCTCCTTCCGTTCGGTCCGGGATTAGATCGTGAAGCTGTCCCCGCATCCACATGTCTTTTTGACGCGGGGGTTCTTGAACTGGATGCCCTTCCCCAAGAGTCCGCGCTCGTAGTCGACCTCGGTGCCGGCGAGCACCTCGAGCGAGCGCGGGTCCACATAGACTGTAAGCCCGTCGTATTCGAGCACGGTGTCGCCCTGTCGGCGATCCGCGGTGAAACCGATGAAATAATTGTACCCGGAGCAGCCCCCCGCCTTGACTCCCACGCGGAGCGCCTGTCCCTCTTTCCCTTCCTTGGCTCGCGACCGCTTCACGAACTCCACGGCGGCCGGTGTGAGCGAGATCGATGATGCTCCGGACGCCTCGCGTCCGTCCGTCTCTGTCGTGCGAATTTCGCTCATGGGTTCCCTGTTCATGGGTTCTCCGGTGCCAGGTGCAATACGATCCGGTCGGTACGGCCCGGATCAGTATGGAATCCGGCGACGAGCGCCGGCTCCTCCTTCATTCCGTGATCCTCGGGACAGTGCGGGCAGTCTTGCTGCGTCGTCCGCGGCGGGCGGCACGCCTTGCATGTTCGCAGGTATTCGAGCGTACCCTCCAGCTCGCGCGCGAGCGTCTCGTAACGGGTGATCGCCGCGCGCGTTTCCGTGAGCTTCTGCTGGAACGTGTCGCGCACGACCGCCATGGCCTCGGGGCCGTATCGGCTGCTGTGCCATGCCTTGAGCAGCGCCTGGATCTGATGGAGCGAGAGCCCGGCTTCTTGTAGGAGCTCGATCCATCGGATCCGCGTCAGGGCGGATTCGTCGTAGAGCCGGAACCCGCCGTTGGTGCGCGCGACCGGGTGGAGCAGGTCCAGCTCTTCGTAAAGCCGAAGCGCGCGGACCGATTTCCCCGTCTGCTTAGCCAGATCTCCGACTTTGAGATGCTTTGACGTCACAGCTTCCATGGATCCTCCTACCTGGACATCTTACCCTTACGCACACGTCAGGGTCTAGGGTAATTATTCGGCCCGGGCAGGTCGAAAATTGAGGGAGAATACTATTGTTATGGCAATACGACAACGTGCACGCTATCAATGGTTTAGATGCCTAAAAGGAGCGCCGGGATTCGGCAATCGGGGGTTGGCGGAGGCTTCGCCACGAATGCCGCCCGTCTGGCCGGGAGCGAATGCCCCCGTCGCGTGGTATATTGCTGTGAGCCGGCAGTGAATCCTGTGTAAATGGAGGTCCGTCGATGAAACCGAGTTGGAGCGGTGCGCTGCTCTTCATTTTGACGATTGGGGTCGGTCTCACGGCGCTTTCGTGCAGCAAGGATGACTCGAACCCCGCTGCCCCGGGTGGCGCAGCCGACGTTACGATCAACATCGTCGCGGAGGCGGGGGCGAACTCGTACGCTCCGAATCCCGACACGGTCACCGTCGGACAGACGGTTGCCTGGCACAATGTCGCCGGGACCACGCACACCGCGACCGACGACGGTATCCCTATCTTTGATACAGGGA
>DASXQO010000234.1:0-5692 GCA_036507115.1 Candidatus Eiseniibacteriota bacterium
GTTGAACGGGGAAACCCTCGACCTGTCGACGGCTCACATCGACGCCCTCCACGCGCTTCTTACGTCACCTTCCGGCCGTTCCGCGGACGTACCGTTGGGGATCCAGGTCCGGCGCGAGCGTGGGAGCGTGGTGTTGAGGAAGCGGGAAAGGGAACCGGAAGGCGGCGAGACGCCATCCAATACTTGAGTATCCAGGCGTTCGGGCCGATATCCGGGCCGAAGGCCAGAACAACCATAGAGGCGGGACCCGATCCGATGAACCGAATGACCAACGAGAAGGGCCATACCACGTTGCGCAAATCCACCGGACCCGGTCCGCGGAAGAGCCGTCCCCCGAGGCTTCCGCAGCGCAAGTCCGCTCCCTTCGGACCGGCCCGGCCGATCCGCACGGCGCTCCTGTGGCTCATTCTCGTGCTCGGCGTGATTCTCTTCGTCCAGATCTATGGGGAGATCAAGGCCAAGACTCACGAGATCCCCTACTCCGAGTTCCTCGCCCAGGTGGACACCGGAAACCTCAAGGCCGTCACGATCGTGGACCGCGAAGTCATCGGGGAGCTGAAGCAGAGCGCGCTGACGCACGAGGAGGGCCGGCCCGCCTCCTATGTCTTCTTCAAGGTCTATCTGCCCGCCGAGGACAAGGATCTCGGGCGCGCGATTCTCGCGAAGAGCCCGGACGCGACGGTCAACTCCAAGCCTCCCGGAATGAACTGGTGGAGCTTGGCACTCTCCTACCTTCCCTTCGTCGCGCTTCTCGTGCTCTGGATGTTCATGATCCGCCAGATCCAGTCCGGCGGCGCGAACGCCATGAAATTCGGAAAGAGCCGGCCCAAGGTGCAAATGGAGAACAACCCCAAGGTCACCTTCAAGGACGTCGCCGGCGCCGACGAAGCGAAGCAGGAGCTGGAAGAGATCATCGAGTTCCTGCGCGATCCGAAGAAATTCCAGCGTCTCGGCGGCAGGATCCCGAAAGGCGCGCTCCTCCTGGGCCCCCCGGGCACGGGCAAGACGCTCCTCGCGAAGGCGGTCGCCGGCGAGGCGAACGTGCCGTTCTTCTCGCTTTCGGGCTCCGATTTCGTGGAGATGTTCGTCGGCGTGGGCGCGTCTCGCGTCCGCGACCTCTTCGATCAGGGGAAGCGCAACGCGCCCTGCATCATCTTCATCGACGAGATCGACGCCGTCGGGCGCCACCGCGGGGCCGGGCTGGGCGGCGGCCACGACGAACGCGAGCAGACGCTGAATCAGCTCCTGGTCGAGATGGACGGGTTCGAATCGAACGACGGCGTGATCCTGATCGCGGCCACCAACCGCCCCGACGTGCTCGACCCCGCGCTTCTGCGCCCGGGCCGCTTCGACCGGCAGATCGTGGTCGACGTTCCCGACGTGCGCGGCCGCGAGGGCATTCTCCGGGTGCACACGCGCAACATCCCGGTCGGCGAGGACGTCAACCTGAACACGATCGCGCGCGGCACGCCCGGGATGGTCGGCGCGGATCTCGCGAACCTCGTGAACGAGGCAGCGCTCCTGGCCGCCCGGCGGAACCACAAGCGAGTCGGCTCACCCGATTTCGAAGACGCGAAGGACAAGGTGATGATGGGCACGGAGCGGCGCAGCCTGGTCATCTCCGATACCGAGAAGAAGAGCACGTCCTACCACGAGGCGGGGCATGCGCTGATGGCGTGGCTCCAGCCCGGGAGCGACAAAGTCCACAAGGTGACGATCATCCCGCGCGGACGCGCGCTCGGGTTGACCGCCTATCTGCCGCAAGATGAGCGCCATTCGTTCTCGCGTGAGTACTGGCTCCGGGTGCTGACCCATCTCATGGGCGGGCGCGCCGCGGAGCACATCGTGCTGAATCAGCTCACCACGGGCGCTTCAGACGACATCCGCCGCGCGACCAACATCGCCCGGCGCATGGTCTGCGAGTGGGGCATGAGCGAGCGGCTGGGCCCGTTGACGTTCGGCTCCAAGGAAGAGTTCGTGTTCCTGGGTCGCGAGATCTCGCAGCAGCGCGACTACAGCGAGAAAACCGCGATCATGATCGACGAGGAAGTCCGCAATCTGGTGGACGGCGCCTACAACCACGCCCGCCAGCTCCTCGTGGACAACGTGGACAAGCTGCACACGCTCGCCCTGGCGCTCCTCGAGCGCGAAATGCTGGACGGCGAGGAAGTCGAGAAGGTGCTGCGCGGCGAAAAGCTGGACCCGGTTCCGCGCCAGCGTCCCTCGACGGACGGCGAGGACCAGAGCGGGGCCGCGCAGATGGAGGACGAAGGCAAGGGGGCGCGTGAGGGCGCGCCCACGCGCCGGATCACGCCGAGCGAGAGCCCCGGTATCGCGTGATCCCGTGCGCTCGGACCCCGATGTGCCGCCTTCCCCAACCTTCTCTCTCGATCTTCCCGCCGGTCCGCTGAAATTCGTCCATCGCGCGGGCTCCTGGGACCTGACCGCCCGGGCGCGCGTGGTGGGCATTCTGAACCTCACGCCCGATTCCTTTTCCGACGGCGGCCGCTACACCACGAGGGAGGCGGCCCTCGCGCGCGCGGGGGCGATGGCCGCGGAGGGAGCGGACGCGATCGACGTCGGGGGGCAGAGCACGCGTCCTGGAAGCACCCACGTTGACGCCGCTGAGGAATGGCGCCGGGTCGAGCCGGTGCTCACCTCGCTCGCCTCGCGCGTGAAGGTTCCCATCTCGATCGACACCTACCACCCGGAGGTTGCCACCCACGCGCTCGGCGCGGGAGCCTCGATCCTGAACGACGTGAGCGGGCTCGGCGTTTCGCCCAGAATGGCCGAGGCTGCCGCCGCGCACGGCGCGGGGCTCGTGCTGATGCACTCCCTCGGGGCCCCTCACGCGCTGCACGCCCCCCGCGAGTACGAAGATGTCCCCTCGGAAGTGCGCGCGTTTCTGGAGGAGCGGATGGGTCTCGCGGAAGGCTGGGGCGTCCCGCGCGAGCGAATCGCGCTCGATCCCGGGATCGGATTCTCGAAGAAGGCGGAACAAAGCCTCGAAGCTCTGAGCGGGATTCCCCGCCTCGCGTCGCTGGGCCGCCCGGTCTACGTGGGCCTGTCCCGGAAATCTTTCCTGGGGGCTTTGACCGGAGAACCGGTCGAACGGCGCCTCGCGGCCGGGATCGGCGCCACCGTCGCGGCATACGCGCTCGGCGCGCGGATCTTCCGCACGCACGACGTACGCGAGACCGTCGTAGCACTCCGCCTCGCGGAGCGTCTGCTCTTCCCCGCCGGGGCTCCTGCACCTACGGCGGCCGCGCGCTCATGATCGCCATCAAGCCCCAGATCGTGCTCGACGTGCTCGACGTCCTGATCGTCGCGTTTCTCTTCTACCGCCTCTTCGCGATGATCAAGGGCACGCGCGCTTCCCAGATGTTCGTCGGGCTCGTGGTCATCGTCTTCATTTCGATCGTGGCCCAGTGGTTTCGGCTCCACGCCTTGAACTGGATCATCAACAGTCTGAGAACCGTCTGGGTCATTCTCTTCGTGATCCTCTTCCAGCCCGAGCTCCGCGCGCTGCTCACCCACATCGGGCAGAACCGCCTGCTCCGCGCCTTGATCCGCGTCGAGGGATACGGGGTGATCGGCGAGATCCTCAAGTCGGTGGAGGAAATGAGCGAGGAGCGGCGCGGTGCGCTCATCGTGGTGGAGCGGGACATGGGGCTCCGCAACTACGTGGAGACCGGCACCAAGCTCGAAGCGCGCGTCAGCTCGGAGCTGCTCGAGACCGTCTTCACGCCGCACTCGCCGCTCCACGACGGCGCGGCCATCATCCGCGGCGATCAAATCGTGGCGGCGGGCTGCATCCTGCCCCTGAGCCAGACGCGCGGGCTCTCGCCCCTTCTCGGCACCCGGCATCGCGCCGCGTTGGGCCTAGCCGAGGAGACCGACGCGGTCGTCATGGTCGTGTCGGAGGAGACCGGGGCGATCTCGATCGCGTACAAAGGGGAGCTGAAATGGAAGCTCGACTCGGGGCAGCTTCGAAGCGAGCTCGCCGGGATCTTCAACCCGAGGCCCGAGGAGAGTCCGGGCCCCGAAGAGGTCGGACAGGAAGGGTAGGGGTAGGCGGGCCCGCCGAGGGTACGAGGAACTCGGTTTGCGCGATCGAGAATACTCTCTCGCCCAGCCAACCGCCTAGTCTGGTTGCCGGGGCTTGAGCCTTCCGCGCAGGTAACCGCTCAGATAGGCCACGTCGTAGACCACCTTCAGGAACGGCACGACCAACGCTGTTTCCAGGGCCCCGACCCTTCCCGCCCCCCGCCGCGCCTGCCCTGCCGCGAACAGGATTACGCCGAGTCCAAGCAGCCACCACGCCGCGCGGAATCGGAAGCCGGCCAGGAACAGGGTCACGCCCAGGACGTACTTCGCGGCCAGGGTCGCGTAAAACCAGCCCTGCACACGGGACTCGCCGTCCCCGAAACCGAATCGCTGGTGTTGGCGGAAAAAGGACCGCACGTCGCCGCGCGGGCGCCAGCGGACCCGAGCGCGGGGCTCGAACTGAAAGCGCGCCCCGGAGCGCTTGAGCGCGAGCGCGAACGGGGTGTCCTCGTTATGGGCGAGCGATTCGTCGAATCCGTGCACCCGCTCCCACGCGGAGCGGCGAAACGCGACGGAACGCGTCGAGGGGAGAAACCTCGCGAGGTCGACCTCCTCGGCACGCGGGGCGGAGATCACGCCCGCGGCGCGCTCGAACCAGGTCGTGCCCACCGGGGAGTAGAAACCCGAGACCACGTCGGTTCCCGGATCGGTGTCGAACGGCCGCGTGATCCGCTCCAGCCACTCCGGTTCGACCTCCACGCCGGCGTCGGTGCAGGCGATGATCGGGGAGCGTGAAGCGCTGACCGCGGCGTTCCGGCCGACCGAACGGTTGCCGGGAGCGGAAACCGCACGAATCCGCGGATCCGCCGCGGCGCGGGAACGGAGCAGCTCCAGGGTTTGGTCGGTGGATCCACCATCCGCCACGACGATCTCGTCCGGGAGGCGGGTCCCTGAGAGGATCGAATCGAGGAGGGCGCCGATCGACGCGGCCTCGTTTCGGACGGTGGCGATGACAGCGACCGGCTCCAAGTCAGTGGGCGGTCAAGACGCGAATCCGCTCGCTACCAGCCGCCGGGGCGCGTCTCGCAAATCGAGTACGACGCCCGATCCCACTGACTCTTTTGGAAATACCTGGATCCGATGCGGAGGAGATCGTCGCTGGTCGTCCCGTCAATCTTCGCCGGCAGGAGGATCGGATAGTCGATCCCCAACCCAAAGAGCTCCGACCGCGCGTACTGGAGGGCGCGCGCCGGGTTGGAATCGAGCATCATGAGGTAGCCGCCGGAGGCCAGCATCTTCGCGTTCACGAGGTCCGGCGCGAGGTCTCCGTGAAGCGGCAGGAGCGCGGCCTTCTTGAACTGCCGGAACAAGAGCTTGACCATGTCCTCTTCTTGAAGAGGGCCCCCCACCGTCATGGTGGCGATGACGGGGCATTCGTCCAGGGCTTGCGACAGGATGGCGTTCACACCCTTGGTACCACCCGTCTTGATCATGTATTGCTCGAACCATCCCTTGGGGCCGGCCAGCAGGGAGGCGAAGACGTAGAGAGCCGGCACATCCGGGCTCCGAGCCGGCGGTCCGTTGAACGCGAGCGTCACGGTCGAGTTCGGGCCCTGTCCCAGCTCCCACTTCTCGCGGAATCCTT
>DASXQO010000235.1:0-15794 GCA_036507115.1 Candidatus Eiseniibacteriota bacterium
CCGAAGTCCAAGAACGCGAACGCGTCGGACCTCGGGACCGGCGGCCCCGGCTACACGGTCAAGGACGAGTTCAATTCGCATCCGCACGTCAAAGGGGTCCTCTCGATGGCGAACACGGGCACGCCGAATTCGGCGGGCTCCCAGTTCTTCGTCATGCACGGCACGTCGCCGAATCTGGACGGCCACTACACCGCGTTCGGCCGCCTGATCGCGGGAATGGACGTGCTGGACAAGATCGCGAATTCCTCGACCGCTCCGAATCCTTCGATGCCGGGGGAGAACAGCAAGCCGATGGATTGGACGACGCTGAAGAGCATGAAGATCATGTCCAGGTCCGCGTACGCGGCCATGTCCGGGAAGAAGACCGAAGCATCGAGGCCCGCGGCCAAGTCCGCCGAGGTGAAATCGAGCATGGGCGGAGGCGCGGGGATGGATATGAAGGCGGCGGAGTCGAAGCCCGCCGGAAGCGCCCCCGCGACCGAGGCTACGGGACACCCCGGCCAGGACACCGTCGAGAAGGCTAAGGAAGCGACGCAGCCCGCTCCCGAGAGCCCGGGCGGTACCGAACCGCAAGGCAGCAAGTAGCCTTCGCGCAGGCGCGAATCCGGGGCCGGGCGCGGTTGCGCTCGGCCCCTTCGCTTTGTTATCCTGAGCGGGTCCGGAGGTCCCGGTTTCATGTCCCGCATCTACCTCGATCACAACGCCAGCACGCCGGTACGCCCCGAGGTTCTCGAGGCGATGCTCCCCTATTTCGGCGAGCACTTCGGGAATGCGTCCAGCGTCCACGCGTTCGGCCAGGAGGCGAAGGGGGCCGTGGAGGACGCGAGGGCCCAGGTGGCCGCGCTCCTGAACGCAACGCCCGCGGAGATCGTCTTCACGAGCGGGGGCACCGAAGCGGACAACCTCGGCGTGATGGGCGGCGCGCGCGCGCTGCCCTTCAAGGGGCGCCACGTGATCGTGAGCGCCATCGAGCACGACGCGGTGCGCCATGCTGCCGACGCTCTGGAGCGGGAGGGATTCACGGTGACGCGCGTCGCGCCCGACGCGCGCGGGGTGGTCGACGCGGAATCGATCGCGGCCGCGATCCGGCCCGATACCGCCCTCGTCTCGGTCATGGCCGCGAACAACGAGAGTGGGGTCGTACAGCCCGTAGCGCAGATCGGAGCCATCTGTACCAAGCGCGGTGTCGCGTTCCACGTGGACGCCGTCCAGGCGGCGGGGAAGATCCCGATCGACGTTCAGGCGTGGCAGGCGACCCTGGCGACGATCGCGGGACACAAGTTCTACGCCCCGAAGGGGGTCGGCGCGCTCTACGTGAAGCGCGGGTTCAAGCCGGTGCCCCTCCAGTTTGGTGGGGACCACGAAAAGGGGAGGCGCCCGGGCACGGAAAACGTGCCGGCCATCGTCGGCCTCGGGAAGGCGTCGGAGTTGGCGCTTCGGGAGCTCGATGAATACGCCCCCCGGGTCTCGCGCCTGAGGGACCGGCTCGAGACGAGCCTCATGGAGCGCGTCCCGAACGTGGTTCGCCACGGGGACAAAGCAGTGCGCGTACCCAACACCTCGCACCTGTCGTTCGTGGGCGCGGAGGGGGAGCATCTGATCCTGTCACTCGACATGAAGGGAATCGCCGTCTCGAGCGGGGCCGCCTGCAAGGCGGGCTCCTCGCATCCCTCCCACGTGCTTCTGGCCATGGGGGTGCCGCGCGAGATCGCCCAGTCCGCGGTGCGCTTCAGCCTGGGCCGATGTAGCAGCGACCAGGAGATCGATCGGGTGCTGGAGGTTCTGCCCGCCGTCGTTTCCAAGCTTCGCGCCGCGTCGCCCGCCGCAGCTTCCTGAGAATCCCGTGACCAACTTCGTTCCGGAACATCCTTCGACCATACTGGTCGCAATGAGCGGCGGCGTCGATTCCTCGGTCGCGGCTGCGGCGCTCGCCGAGCGCGGGCACACGGTGATCGGCGTCACGATGAAACTCTGGTGCTACGCGGAGGGGCCCAGCCCGAGCCGCGGATGCTGCACGCTCGAGGCGATCGACGACGCGCGCGCCGTGGCGCGGCGCATGGGGTTCACGCACTACGTCCTGAACCTCGAGGAGGCATTTCGCGAGCACGTGATCGGGGACTTTGTCGGCGAGTATCTCGCCGGCCGCACGCCGAACCCGTGCGTCCAGTGCAACAACTGGCTCAAGTTCGGCGAGTTGATGCGCCGGGCGGAGAGCTTCGGCTGTGACTACGTCGCGACGGGGCATTATGCGCGGCGCGGATTCGACGAGGAGGGGCGCGCGACGCTCGAACAGGCCGCCGATCACGCGAAGGACCAGTCCTACGTGCTCTGGGGTCTCTCCCAGTCCACCCTGCGCCGGTCGCTCTTTCCGCTCGGACATCTCACCAAGGCCGAGGTGCGCGAGAAGGCGCGCGCGCTGAACCTTCCCGTCGCCGACAAGCGGGAGAGCCAGGACATCTGCTTCGTCGAGGGGAAGACCTACCTCGAATTCTTGAAGCAGCGGTTCCCCGAGCGGCTCGCCGGATCCAAGCCGGGTGAGGTGCGCGACGGGTCGGGCCGCGCGCTCGGAACGCACGAGGGCGTCCACTCGTTCACGATCGGGCAGCGCCGCGGTCTCAACGTTCAGGTCGGAGAGCGGGTCTACGTGAGCGCGATCGACGCCTCGACCGGAACCGTGACCGTGGACCGGGAGCCTGCGCTCCTGAAGCGGAGGGCGAAGATCGCCCGGGTGAACTACACCGCGGGCTCCCGCCCGGAGCGCGCACGGACGCTGCTCGGAAAGATCCGCTACCTCCATACTCCGGCGCCGGCGGTCCTCGCGCCGGAGGAGGGGAACTCGGCGACGGTCACCTTCGCGGAGCCCCAGCGCGCGATGACGCCCGGGCAGTCGCTCGTCCTGTACGACGGGGACCGGGTCGTTGCGGGTGGCGTGATCGAGGAGGTGGCGGCGGAATGAGCTATGGCGGCGGAATGTGTCATGGCGGCGGAATGTGCGGCCGCGTGGGTCCATGAGCCGGGCCCGGAAGGTCCGCGCCCCTGGGAAGCGCCCGCCGGCCGTGCTCAAGAGGGTGGGGCCCGTGCCCCGCGCGGCGAAAGAACGGAAACCGCGCGCGCCGGCGATCGACGGTTGCGCCAACGTCCTCGACTTCGAAGCGATCGCCCGCGGGCGTATGGGGCGGGCCTTCTACGACTATTACGCCGGCGGAGCCGAGGACGAGCTCACACTCGCCGCGAACCGGGGCGCCTTCGCGGAGGTGTTCCTCCGGCCCCGCGTTCTCGTGGACGTGAGCCGGATCGAGACAGCCGTGTCCGTCCTGGGATCGCCCGTCTCCATGCCGGTCCTCATCGCGCCCACGGCGTTCCACCGGCTCGCCCACCCCGACGGAGAACTGGCCACCGCGAGGGCCGCGGGCACGGCGCGCACGCTCATGGTGGCGAGCACCATCGCGACCTATACCCTCGAGGAGATCGCGCGCGCGGCGACGGGGCCGCTCTGGTACCAGCTCTACGTGTACAAGGACCGCTCCCTCGCCCGGAATCTGATCCAGCGCGCCGGAGCCGCCGGCTATCGCGCGCTCTGCCTCACGGTGGACACGCCGTTTCTCGGGAGCCGTGAGCGGGACGTCCGGAACAAGTTCACGCTCCCGGCCGGGATTCGGATGCGAAACTTCGAGGACGCGGGCTTCGACGTGTCGACTCTGGGAGATTCGTTCCACTCCTACGCTATGCGCCAGCTCGACTGCTCCCTCACGTGGGACATGGTGGAATGGCTTCGCGGCGAGACCAAGCTCCCGATCCTCCTGAAAGGGATCATCGCGGCCGAGGACGCAGCACTCGCGGCGGAGCGGGGGGTCGACGGCATCATCGTGTCGAACCACGGGGGCAGGCAGCTCGACGGGACGGAAGCCACGCTGAGGGCGCTTCCGCGCGTGGTGGATGCGGTGGCGGGCCGGTCGGAGGTATTCATGGACGGCGGGGTTCGCCGCGGCACAGACGTGCTCAAGGCGCTCGCGCTTGGGGCCCGCGCGGTGCTGGTCGGCCGCCCTTGCCTCTGGGGCCTCGCGGCCGCGGGGGAGGAGGGCGTAGCGCGGGTCCTCGAGATGTTCCGGCAGGAGCTGATGCTCGCGATGGCGCTTTGCGGCTGTCCCGACGTCGAGGCGATCGACCGCTCGCTCATCGCGAGCGGGTGACCCTTTGAGACGCCTCGCCGCGACAGCGGGTCTGATTCTGCTCGTGGGATGCGCGGGCCCGGCGACGGCGCGCGCAGGAGGGAAGCCTGGCGGGGCCGTCCGCGTACCGAAGATCGTAGCACCAGCTCGCGCGGAAGCACCCCGCGCCGCCGAATCCATGGTCGTCCCCGATCTCGGCCGTTTTCTGGGCACCTGGCTCTGGGTCATGAGCGAGGGAGTCGTGGCGACCTCCAACCCCGAGACCAAGGGGACCGCGAGGACGCTCGTCCTGAATTCCGATTTGACCTACGAATTCCACGAGCGCCGGGATACGCGCGACAGCATCCTCTGCCGCGGACCGTTCCTCTTCTCCGAGCAGACCGGAATCGGAGCCGGCATGGAAGCGACTGATTACCTCGAGTTCGAGGGCTGGCACGAACCCTACGAGCGCCGCATGATCACCGACTTCGAGGGACTCGACACCCTGCACTTGTCGGGCGACGGCTGCGAGAACTGTCCGGACCATACCTTCGTCCGCGGCCGGTCCGCGGTGTTCGGGGGGACGGTGAAGCGGGGCGAGCCCTTCCGGCGGGAACTCTGGGACGGGCTTCGTTTCGAGCTCGAGCCGATCGATTTCGGGTGGAAGATCGAGGTTCGGGACGTAGCCCGGCCCGAGGAGGACCTGTCCCGCCTCACGCCCCCCTTTCACTTCGTCACGAATCCCCGATCCATCGAAGGCTGGCACTTCCGGAACAAGGCGAACACGGGTCCCAACCGGGGAGACGTCAACGCCCCGAAGACGGCCCGCGATTTCATCTTCTCGCGCGAGGTCGGCAAGACGATCCACGGAATCTCCTTGGCCCCGGACACCCTCGGGGAGGAGGTCGGGCGCGTCGGGCGCCAGGGTCGCGGCCTGCTCACCATCGAGGATATGACGCTCGAGCCTCCCGCACCCGGCAAGCAGGCGAGAATCGAATCGATGCGATTCACGGTAGCGATCGAGGAAGTCCGGAGCCGCGCGAAGGAAGCGGGCGGCTCCGATCCGAAAGGGGCTCGTCCATGAAGCGGGTGCTCATCCGGCACTGCCCGGTCTGACTGCTCAAGACGGCCATTGCGGCCCGTGTGGCCGCTGAGATGAAGAAAGAATCCGCAGTCGAAGTGACCGTCGAGCGGGGCGGCATGGGGGAGCTGAGCGTGTGGGTCGACGGCCGCGAGGTCGTGAAATCGAACCGCTTCTGGTACCCCAATCCCTGGAGGGTCATGAGCCGCGTGCGCGCGGCCGTCCGGAGCTGACCGTCCGGAGCTGAACCCCGCCTTAGCGATTCTGGGCGGCGGCCTGCCGCGCGAAATCGAGCATTTTCCGCGCGTCCGGGTGGCGCGGGTTCAGACCGAGCGCTGCTTCGAACAATTCGATCGCCTTCGCGGTCTGGGATTGCGCCATGAGAATTGCCCCACGCTTGTAGCGAAGCTCCGCCGATTCGACCGGGTCCTCTTCTCCCCGGAGCGCGTGCATCTCGAAGGCCTTGTCGTTGGCCTGGAGCGCTTCCGCGAGCCGGCCCGTCTTGTAATACACCGCCGTGAGCCCGTCCCAGGACGTGACATTCGCCTGCCGGGAGCCGAGCTTGAAGAGGCGCACGGCATCGTCCCAGCGCTGCTGCTCCATCCGCACCCGTGCCAGGTTGTTGTACGCCCGGAAATCGCGGCTCGCCTCGATGGTGTAGGACCACAGGCTCTCGGAATTCGCCCACACCCGGTTGTAGCGCGCGGTTCGCATCGCGAAGAACGCAGTCAGGGCGCCGGTGAGGAGGACCGCGGTCGCGGCGTGGACCGCGCGCGGCTTCATCCCCGCGCTCAGGGCCAGCACCGCCGCGGCGAGGAGCCAGCAGAAGCCGAGGCTCGGCAGATAGAGATAGCGGTCCGCGATGTAGGTCAGGACCGGGAAGAAGAGCGCGGGCAGGAGCATCACGAAGATCCATCCGGCGCCGAGCGCCAGGACGCGATCCCGGCGCCGGTAGCCGAGCCAGAAGAGCGCGGGAAGGAGGAGGAGCCCGGCCAGATAGATCGCCATGGAGAGAGCGTCGAGGGTGATACGGGGTGTGTCGTAGATCGGGTTCTGGCGCGGAATCCCGGTGAGGATCCCGAAGTAATCCCACGCGGCGTGCCCCTTCAGCATGAGATACCGGAGGGGATCGCGCGCGTAGGATGCGTTGGTCTTCGGCTGGACAACCCAGTTGACGACCGCGATCCCGATTCCGATCGCCGCGTAGGGCACCTTGTTGACCAGAATCCGGAACCAAGCCGTCGAGCCCCGCCGTGCCGGCCGGAGCGAGACGATATCCACGAGCACGAGGAAGAGCGGTGCCACGATGACGTTCACTCTCGTGAGCACGGCCAGCGCGAAGAGCGCGAGCGATGCCAGGTACGTCCACCGCCGAAGCCTCCCCTCTCCACTCCTCGATTTCACGTACAGGTAGACGGCGGGTAACAAGAAAGCCGCCGAGAGCACGTCCTTCCGGGCCGAGACCCAGGCTACGGCTTCGACGTGGGACGGATGCGCCGCGAACAGGAGGCCCGCGATCGCGGCGAGCCAGAACCGCCCGAAGAGGCGCCTCACGAGCACGAAGGCGAGCACCGAATCCAGCGCGTGGAGGAGGATCTGCTGGAGGTGGTAGCCGAAGGGCTTCAGACCCCAGAAGCCGTAGTCCACCATGTAGGACACGAGCTGGAGGGGCATGTAGCTCACGAAATAGGGCTCTGTGAAGATGTGGCGCAGATTTTCGGAGGACCATCCTCGGATCCAGGGATTTTGGGTCACGTACCAGGAGTCGTCCCAGCTCAGGAACTGATAGCTCAGCGTCGGGAGGTTGACGAGTAGCGCCAGGGCGGCGATTCCGGCCGAGGCGAGAAGCCACTGCGCGGGGCCGAGCGGAGCGGGGCGGAACCGGGACCGCGCCTTGGGCCCCATCCCGGTCTCGTCGCGCGGGTGCCTTCGGGCCCGCGCGGCTGCGGGCATCCCCTTTCGCTTACGACCCACCCAGGCGCCGCCGCGCGACCCTCACGTCGGCCCTCCCCGCCGGAGCTTCCCCCGGTCCACCTTGCCCAGGTGCGTGCGGGGCAGCGCGTCCACGAAGACCACCTCGCGCGGGTGCTTGTAGGGATCGAGCCGCTCGCGCACGAAGGCCTTGAGCTCCTCATCGAGACCGTCCCGGACGTTCTTCGAGACGACGTAGGCACGCGGCTTCACGAGCCCGCTCGAATCCTGCACTCCGACGACGCAGGCCTCCGCGACGGCCGGGTGCTGCAGCAGGCACCCCTCCACCTCCTGGGGAGCGACCCATTTTCCCGAGACCTTGAGCAATTCGTCTCCGCGGCCGCAATACGTGACGTAACCCTCCGCGTCCTTCGCGACGAGGTCGCCCGAGACGTACCACTCGCCGCGGAATCCCTGCTGGGTCTTCTCCATGTGCTGCCAGTAACCGATCGCGCGCGAGTCGCCGCGCACCCAGAGCCAGCCGGTCTCCCCGTCCTTGAGCTCGCGTCCTTCGTCGTCGCAGACCTTGATCTCGAATCCGGGCACGACCGTGCCCAGGGTTCCCGGCCTCGCGCTGCCCGGCCGGTTGGACACGAAGATGTGCCACATCTCCGCCGTGCCGAGGCCGTCCAGCAGCTCGACGCCGAAAGTTTCGTTCCATTTCCGGTAGAGCTCCGCGGGGAGCGCCTCTCCCGCCGAGGTGCACACGCGGAGCGAGGAAAAATCCTGCTTCGGCGCGTCCGGATGGGAGACCATCTTCAAGATCATGGTGGGCACGTTCACCAGCACGGTCGGACGAAAACGCCGGATCTTCTCGAAGAGAACCTCGACGCTCGCAGGCTCGGGGAAGAGAGCAGCACTACCCCCCGCCGCGAACGGGAAGAAGAGGTTCGATCCGGTCGCGTAGCCGAAGTAGAGCTTGGGGACCGAGAGCGTGATGTCCTTCTCCGAATAGCGGATCACCTGCTTTCCATAGCACTCGGTCGTGTTGGCGAAGGAGCGGTGGGTCTGGACCACTGCCTTGGGCCGGCCGGTCGTGCCTCCCGAGAAGAGCCAGATCGCGGGGTCGTCCCTGTGGGAGGGGAAGGTGTCGAGCGCGGGGGACGACGCGTCGAGGCGGCGATCGAACGCCTCCTCCCCCACGGCGAGCGTCCCCGACTTCAGAAATCGCGAGCCCCCGGCGGCCGCCCGGAATGCTGCCGCCGATTCCCGGTGGGTCACCAGCACCCGCGCGCGTGTGTACTCGAGGAGGTACTCGATGTCGGGCTGGGAAAGGCCCGGATTGGCCATGACGGCGACCGCGCCCAGCTTGAGCGTTCCGAAGAGCGCCGCCACGAACTCCGGCGCGTCGGGCAGGGCGAGCAGGACGCGGTGTTCGGGCTCCACCCCCGACGCGGCGAGGACTCCGCCGAAGCGGTTCGCCAGGGCTTGCACCTCCGCGTAGGAACGCGTGCCGGATTCCGTGAGCAGGGCGGGACGCGCACCCCGGCCCTCGCGCACGCGCGCGTCGAGAAAGTAGTCGGCGATGTTCAATCGTTCCGTCGGCCCTGGGGTCATGGTAAGTTCGCTCGGCACCGCCCCCCATGATGGATGCCCGCCGGGCGAGTGGCAACCCCTGACGTGAGGGGGACTCATAGGACTCTCAAGCGTGGCGATCGACCTGGCGGACATGACCTGGGAAGAAGTGCGCGATCTGGACCGCGCGCGCACGGTCGCGATCCTCCCGGTGGGGGCGGTCGAGGCGCACGGGCCGCATCTGCCGCTCGCGACCGACGTGGTCATCGCGCGGGCGATGGCGCGGGCCGGAGGGGAGCAAATCGAGTCTCGGGGGTTCGGGGTTCTGATCCTCCCGCCGCTCCCGTACACGGCGGCCTCGTATGCAGCGGGGTTCGCCGGGACGATTTCGATCGGGGGCGGGACCGTGACGGCGCTCCTCCTCGATCTGGCGCGTGAGCTGACGCGGCACGGGTTCGGCGCGCTCGCTCTGGCGAACGCCCACCTGGACCCCGCGCACCTGGACGCGCTCGCGGAAGCGGAGCGCCGCGCACGCGAAGGACGGTTGCTTCCCGTGATCTTCCCCGACATTTCGAAGAAACCCTGGGCGCTCCGGCTCACCGAGGAATTCCAGAGCGGCGCCTGCCACGCCGGGCGCTACGAAAGCTCGATCGTGCTCGCGGAGCGCACGGACCTCGTGCGCGAGAGAATCCGTACGGGGCTTCCTCCGAACCCGGCTTCGATTTCCAAGGCGATACGCTCCGGAGCGAAGTCCTTCGAAGAAGCGGACGGGAAGCGCGCCTATTTCGGCTGGCCGGCGGACGCCACGGCCGAGGAGGGGCGGGCGTCCATCGACGCGCTCGGAGCGATTCTCGCGGAGGCGGTGACTTCCGCACTCACGCCCGGGAAGCGCGCGTGACCGCGGCTCTGCTCGGCGAACGTGGCGCGGTCGTGACGGGCGGCGGCCGGGGGATCGGGGCCGCGGTGGCGCGCGCGCTGTCCGCGGCGGGCGCCCGGGTCGTCGTGGCGGCGCGGACGGCCCGCGAAATCGAGGAGATCGCGTCCGAGCTTCGCGGCCGGGGTTCCGCGGCCTGGGCGGTCCCGTGCGACGTGACCGACGAGGCGAGCGTGATTCACCTCGGCCGCGAGGCGCGGCGCCTCCTCGGGATGGTCGACATCCTCGTGAACAACGCCGGGGATTCGGCGTCCGCTCCGCTTCGGAGGATCACGCTCGCCGATTGGGAGCGGATGCTGGATGTGAACGCCACCGGTACGTTCCTCTGCACCCGCGAATTCGCGCCGGAGATGGCGGGGCGCGGCTGGGGAAGAATCGTGAACGTCGCGTCGATCGCCGGGCTCGAGGGGGCGAAGTACGTGGCGCACTACAGCGCGGCCAAGCACGCGGTCCTGGGTTTCACCCGGTCGGTCGCGCTCGAGTTCGCGGGTACGGGAGTCACCGTCAACGCCGTGTGCCCCGGATACGTGGACACTCCCATGACGGAACGCACCCTCGCGAACGTGGAGGCGCTGGCCCATCTCTCGCGCGAGGAAGCCCTCACGGCGGTGCTCGCGTCCGGAGGGCAGGATCGGCTCGTGAGCGTGGAGGAAGTCGCGGCCGCCGTGGTCGATCTCTGCCTCGGCGGAAGCGAGTCGAGCGGTCAGGCGATCGTCTTGAAATCCGCCGGAGCCGGCTCAGGCGAAGCCCGCATACCATGAAACGTTTCGAGGTGATCAATCCCGGGACGCTGGGGACGCCCAAGGGATGGAACAACGGCCTCCTCGCGCCGAAGGAGGGGCGGCTGCTCTTCATCGCCGGGCAGGCGGGCTGGGAGGACGGAGCCCGGGGCGAGCCGCCCGATTTCGCGGGGCAGTTCGGCCGCGCGCTGGACAAGGTGCTCGCCGTGCTCCACGCGGCGGGGGGAGAGCCGGGCGATCTCGCGCGGGTCACGATCTACGTCACCGATCTCGAGGCCTACCGCGCGAGCGTCAAGGCGCTGGGGGAAGGATGGCGGGCGAGGCTCGGGAAGCACTACCCGGCCGTGGCGCTGGTCGAGGTGAGCGGACTCGTGGACAAAGGCGCGCTCGTCGAGATCGAAGCCACCGCCGTCCTCGCCGGGACGCCCTAGGATGCTGCCCGCCCCGCGCTCCTTCCTCCTCGCCTCGAACGCCGGGACCGGGGTGGCGACCCTCACGCTCAACCGGCCGGAGCGGCTGAACGCGCTGACGTTCGAGGTCTATGCCGAGCTGCGCGACATCTTTCCCGCGCTGGATCAGGACCCGGACGTGCGCGCGGTCGTGCTCACGGGCGCGGGCCGGGCCTTCTGCTCGGGCGGAGACGTCGAGGACATCATCGGGGCGCTCTTTTCGCAGGACTCCACCGGACTTCGGCGCTTCACCGACACGACCTGCGACCTGATCCGGAATATCCGCGGATGCCGAAAACCGGTGATCGCGGCCCTGAACGGCACCGTCGCGGGGGCCGGCGCCGTGATCGCTTCGGCCTGCGACATCCGCGTCGCCTCCGAATCGGCGAAGATCGCATTCCTCTTTGTCCGTGTCGGTCTCTCCGGAGCCGACATGGGCGCGTCCTGGCTCCTGCCGCGGCTGGTGGGGCTGGGGCTGGCGACCGAGCTTCTCATGACGGGCGAATTCATCGACGCGAACCGCGCATACGAAATCGGGCTCTACCAGCGCGTCGTGCCGCAAGAGCGGCTGCTCCCGGAGGCGACCGCGCTCGCGGAGCGCCTCGCGCGCGGTCCTTCCGAGGCGATCGCCGTGACCAAGCGCGCGATCGAGGCGGAGTACGGCATGGATCTCGATCGCGCCCTCGCGTACGAATCCGAGGTCCAGGCCCGCCTCATGGAACACGCGAACTTCCGGGAAGCGTACGAGGCGTTCCGCGCCAAGCGCGACCCCAAGTTCCTCTGATGACGATCCCCGACCCCCGACCGATCCGCGCTTTCCTCGAGGAGCGCCACGTATCGCTCGCCGGCGAGGTCGCGGCCTTCGCCGCCCGCGAGGTGGCGACGCGTCCCGAGCCCCGGGACGACGACGCCGCCCGGAGCGAAGCGCGCGCGCTCCTAGCCCAGGCCGGCGCCGCGGGGTGGTTCGATCCGATCCGGAAGCAGGATTGGCGCGCGTGCTGCCTCACACGCGAAGCGTTGGCGGCCGCTTCTCCACTCGCGGATGCCGTCTTCGCGCTGCAAGGTCTCGGGACGCTTCCCATCCTCCTCTCGGAGAACGCTCCCATGCGGGAGCGATGGGTGGACGCCGCGGTCGCCGGCCGCGCGATGGCGGCCTTCGCGATGACCGAGCCCGAGGCGGGCTCCGACGTCGCGGCGATGAGCGCGACCGCGCGGCGGGACGGCGATTCCTACCGCCTCAACGGGACGAAGACCTTGATCTCGAACGCGGGGATCGCGGACTTCTACACGGTCTTCGCCTCGACCGATCCGAAGGCGGGAGGGAAGGGGATCTCCTGCTTCGTGGTCCCGGCGGACACCGAGGGATTCCGGTTCGTGCGCTCGCAGATCCTCTCGGCGCCCCACCCGCTCGGCGAGATCGCCTTCACGGATTGCCGTGTCCCGGCCGTGAACCGCCTGGGGGAGGAAGGACGCGGTTACGCGCTGGGGCTCAAGACCCTGGACCGGATGCGCGCGACGGTCGGAGCCTCGGCGTGCGGAATGGCGGCGCGCGCCCTCGCCGAGGCCGTAGCACACGCGCGCGTCCGGCGGCAGTTCGGAAAGCCGATCGGCGAGTTTCAGCTCGTCCAGGAGAAGCTCGCGCGGATGGCCACCGATCTCACTGCCGCGCGGCTCCTCGTGATCCGCGCCGCGTGGGAGGCGGATCGGGGCGCCCCGCGTGTCACACTCGAGGCCGCGATGGCCAAGGCCTTCGCGACGGAGGCCGCCCAGCGGATCGTGGACGACGCGGTCCAGATCCTGGGCGGCGCCGGCGTGCTGGTCTCCCATCCGGTCGATCGGCTCTACCGCGCGGTACGGGCGCTCCGGATCTACGAAGGGACGACCGAGATCCAGCACCTCGTGATCGCCGGGCAGCTTCTACACGAGAGTCTCGGCGCGTGAAGGTGGCGGTCATCGGCGGCGGACCGGCCGGGCTCTTCGCCGCGCTCCTCCTCAAGAAGGACGACCCGGCGCGCGAGGTCCATGTCTACGAGCGGAACCGGCTCGACGAGACGTTCGGATTCGGCGTCGTCTTCTCCGACGCGACCGAGCAGGCGCTCGCTCAGGCGGACCCCGAGGTCACGGCCGCCATGGCGGTATCGAGCCACCGCTGGGACTCGATCGAGATCCACCACGCGGGCACGGTCCACACCTCCTCCGGCCATGCCTTCTCCGGCCTCTCGCGCAAGACCCTGCTCCACCTGCTTGCCGACCGTTGCCGCGCCCTGGGCGTACAACTCTGCTTCCAGCGCGAGATCGGCGATCCGGAGACGCTCCGCGACCTGGATCTCGTGCTCGCCGCCGACGGCGCGAACTCGCTCGTTCGCGATCGCTACCGCGAGCACTTCGGGCCCGCGGTGGACACGAGGCCCAATCGGTTCGTCTGGCTCGGGACCGCGAAGCCGTTCCCCGCGTTCACCTTCTATTTCAAATCGGATCGGCACGGGCTCTGGCGGGTGCACGCTTACCAGTACGAGCCGGGCTTCTCGACCTTCATCGTCGAGGCGCGCGAAACGACCTGGCGCGCGGCGGGGATGGACAAGGCGGGTGAAGCCGACACGATCGCCTTCTGCGAGCGGCTCTTCGCGGAGGAGCTGGGCGGGCAACGGCTCGTGTCCAACCGTTCGATCTGGCGGAGCTTCCCCACGATTCGAAACGAGCGATGGCACCACGGAAACGTGGTCCTCCTGGGGGACGCGGCGCACACCGCGCATTTTTCCGTCGGCTCGGGGACGAAGCTCGCCATGGAGGACGCGGTGGCGCTCGCGGAAGCGCTGAAGACCCACGGCGAGATCCCGCGCGCGCTCGAGGTCTACGAGGAAGCGCGGCGTCCGCCCGTGGAGAGCCTCCAGAGGGCGGCCCAGGCGAGCCTCCAGTGGTTCGAGGACACCGAACGCTACGTGAAGCTCGAGCCGATCCAGTTCGCGTTCGCGCTCCTCACGCGCAGCCTCCGCGTGACGCACGAAAATCTCAAGTCTCGCGACCCCGCGTTCGTCGAGGGCGTGGACCGGTGGTTCGCCGGGCAGGCGGCCCGCCAGACCGGGGCTTCCGTGAGCGTCGATCCGCCGCCGCCGCCGATGTTCAACCCGTTCCGTCTGCGCGACCTCACGCTCATGAACCGCGTGGCGGTCTCTCCCATGTGCCAGTACTCGGCCGACGACGGGTTCCCCGACGACTGGCATCTCGTCCATCTGGGCTCGCGGGCGATGGGGGGCGCGGGTCTCGTCTTCACCGAGATGACCAACGTGAGCGCCACGGCGAGGATTTCACCGGGCTGCACGGGCATGTACCGGCCGGAGCACGCGGGCGCCTGGAAGCGCGTCGTCGACTTCGTGCACGCGCACACGCGGGCCAAGATCGCGATGCAGCTCGGACACGCGGGCCGGAAGGCGTCCACGCGCCTGTCCTGGGAAGGGGACAACGAGCCCTTGCCCTCCGGGGGATGGCCGATCCTAGCACCCTCGGCCCTCCCGTATTATCCCCACAGCCAGGTTCCCAAGGAGATGACGCGCGACGACATGGACGAGGTGATCTCGGATTTCACGCGCGCGGCGACGCTCGCGATCCAGGCGGCCTTCGACATGCTGGAAATCCACGCCGCGCACGGCTACCTGCTCGCGAGCTTCATCTCCCCGATCACGAACCGGCGCCAGGACGAGTACGGCGGAACGCTTTCGAACCGGATGCGATTCCCGCTCGAGATTTTCGATGCGGTGCGGAAGGTGTGGCCGGAGAAGAAACCCATGTCGGTGCGCATCTCGGCGGTGGATTGGTTTCCGGGAGGGATTACGCCCGCCGACTCGGTCGAGGTCGCCCGGATGCTGAAGGCGCACGGTTGCGATATCGTGGACGTCTCGGCGGGTCAGACGGTGCCGGATCAGCGGCCGGTCTACGGCCGTCTCTTCCAGACTCCGTTCGCGGACCGGATCCGCCACGAGGTCGGGATCTCCACGATGGCGGTCGGCAACATCTCGTCTTACGCGGACGTGAACACGATTCTGGCGGCGGGGCGGGCCGATCTCTGCCTCCTCGCGCGCGCGCATCTCTGGGATCCCTACTGGACCCGTCACGCGGCGCACGAGCTGGGGCATTCGCTCCCGTGGCCCGATCCCTACGAGTCGCTCAATGCCTACAAACCGCGGTTCACGTGATCGAACGGAGCGCCTGATGCCGGTCACCTACTCGAGCTATCTGAAACTGGAGGAGCTTCTCTCGCTGCAGCAGCCGCTTTCGGACGGCCCGGAGCACGACGAAACCCTCTTCATCATCATTCATCAGATCTACGAGCTCTGGTTCAAGGAGCTCCTCCACGAAGTGGACTATCTGGTGTCGCTGCTCGGGCGGGAGGGCACACCCCGGGCGCTCCACACCCTGAAGCGCATTCTCACCATCCTGAAAGTCGTGGTGGCCCAGATCGACGTCCTCGAGACGATGACGCCGCTCGAGTTTCTCACCTTCCGCGCTCGGCTCGAATCGGGAAGCGGGTTCCAATCGAGCCAGTTCCGGGAGCTGGAATTCGTGCTCGGAGCGAAGAACCCCGCGGCGTTGGGGCGCTACGAGGCCGGAAGCGACCAGCGGCAGAGACTCGAACGGCGCCTGGCCGAGCCCACGCTCTGGGACGCGTTCCTGCGTTTTCTGGCCGCGAAGGGGCACCCGGTGCCCCGCGAAGCGCTCGACCGCGACGTGACGCGCCCCGCCGAATCCGTACCCGCGCTCCACCCGATATTGATCGGGATCTACCGACGGGATCCCGTGCTGGCCTCGCTCTGCGAGCGGCTGGTGGACCTGGACGAGGGGATTCAGGAGTGGCGCTACCGGCACGTCAAGATGGTCCAGCGCACGATCGGGACGAAGCGGGGAACGGGCGGGTCCGAAGGGGCCGCCTACCTCAAGACCACGCTCGACCGGCCCATTTTC